>NZ_FOFD01000011.1 GCF_900110865.1 Natrinema salaciae | reverse complement strand
TGACAACAGGGAAATAGGTTAATATTCCTATGCCAGTGTGCACTCAAAGCCGACGCTTTGGGGCCGCCTGAGCTGGGCCTTCGCCCAGTCGAACTGTCGAAGAGCGTGGAAGCCGTAATGGCACGAAGCGTTCGAATGGCAGGATCGCGCAAGTCAGGTCAACCCAGAGCCCGTGAAAAGGCAAGCACACTGTCCGTACCGAGATCCGACACAGGTACTCGTGGCGGCGAAAGCCAAGGTCTGTCGGGAGCAACCGACGTTAGGGAATTCGGCAAGTTAGTCCCGTACGTTCGCAATAAGGGATGCCTGCCTCGCGAAGAGGCAGGTCGCAGTGACTCGGGCGCTCCGACTGTCTAGTAACAACATAGGTGACCGCAAATCCGCAAGGACTCGTACGGTCACTGAATCCTGCCCAGTGCAGGTATCTGAACACCCCGTACAAGGGGACGAAGGACCTGTTAACGGCGGGGGTAACTATGACCCTCTTAAGGTAGCGTAGTACCTTGCCGCTTCAGTAGCGGCTTGCATGAATGGATCAACGAGAGCGCCACTGTCCCAACGTTGGGCCCGGTGAACTGTACGTTCCAGTGCGGAGTCTGGAGACCCCCAAGGGGAAGCGAAGACCCTATAGAGCTTTACTGCAGGCTGTCACTGAGACGTGGTCGCCATTGTGCAGCATAGGTAGGAGGCGTTACACAGGTACCCGCGCTAGCGGGCCACCGAGCCAGCATTGAAATACTACCCGATGGTGACTGCGACTCTCACTCCTGGCGGAGGACACTGGTAGCCGGGCAGTTTGACTGGGGCGGTACGCGCCTGAAAAGATATCGGGCGCGCCCCAAGATTTCCTCACTCGGGTCGGAGACCCGAGGAAGAGCGCAAGAGCAAAAGGAAGTCTGACAGTGTCCGGCACAACGACGGACGCTGACGCGAAAGCGTGGTCTAGCGAACCAATTAGGCTGCTTGATGCGGCCAATTGCTGACAGAAAAGCTACCTTAGGGATAACAGAGTCGTCACCCGCAAGAGCACATATCGACCGGGTGGCTTGCTACCTCGATGTCGGTTCCCTCCATCCTGCCCGTGCAGAAGCGGGCAAGGGTGAGGTTGTTCGCCTATTAAAGGAGGTCGTGAGCTGGGTTTAGACCGTCGTGAGACAGGTCGGCTGCTATCTATTGGGGGTGTTACGGTATCTGACGGGAACGTTCGTATAGTACGAGAGGAACTACGAATGGGTGCCACTCGTGTACCAGCTGT
>NZ_FOFD01000010.1 GCF_900110865.1 Natrinema salaciae | reverse complement strand
AAGAACACCATCACCGGGTTGCCCTCGCGAGAGACAACGCCAGTTTCGGCGAGTCGGCGAACGTGGTACCGCACCGTCGATCTCGCGAGCCCCGTCCGCTCGACGAGGGTATCGTAGTTCGCTCCATCGTGTTCTGCGATCACCCGGAGGATGTCGTAGACGGCCGTGGTCGACTCCTTCAGCGCCTCCCGATAGATGTCCGTCGCGAGATCCTCGTACCGCTGCCGGAGCATGTTACGGCGGCCTGTCGGCCGCTCGAACTCCCACGGCGCGGACTCCGGCCCATCGAAGAAGTCGTCGGCCACCAGGTCCGAGCGATCGATCCCGGCCCATCGTGCGTGCGTCGCGACGACCGTCCGAAGGTGCTCCAGGACATCGTCCCATTCGGAGACGTGCGGGAGTTCACCGCGGTCGACACCTGCGTATGAGGCCTCAAGCTTCGGATGATGGAATGGATCGGTTTTGGGCTTCTTATGCCACTGATTCGCCTGATAGATCTTCACCTCTGTACTGTATCGCTGGGGATCGAACCCGAGGAGGTGCCAGCGGTCGCTCTCAACGAGTGCCTCGAGCCAACCCTCTTGCTGGCGGCGCTGGTGGGCGTCGATCTCGCTTTCCCCGCCCCAGTCGATGAGCTGCTTCGACTGCTCGAGGGTTTCGACGGCGGCGTTCTTCTTCCCGATCGCGAAGCGGATGTGTGCCTCCGCTTTCGGAACCCGACGGGCATCGTCGACGCGATCGTCCAGGTCGACGGCGTCGGTTCCATAGACCGCCCGGAGGGCATCGTACATCCGCCGCTCGATCTCGAAAGGATCCTCGGCCCACGTCGTCCACGCGAGCAACCGCGTTCCCTCGCCGTACGGACACTCGAGAGGGTCACCGCTCTTGTAGACCATATCGCGGAACTGGGGCATGATCTCGACGTGCAACGCCAGCGCGGGCTTTCGAAGCTCACGCTCGCCGTCGTCGTCCTCTGGCCCCCACTCGCGGAGTTTCAGGTGTTGCTCGTAGTACGATCGATAATCGTCCCCGCGACCGGTGCCGGCCTTCCAGCGCGACGACGTGAGTACCAGGGCGTAGTCTCCCGGCGGCAACCAGTCCACTTCGAAGTCGTCAACGGCCACGTGCGGCTCGAGGTCGCGATCGCCGATGTGCTCGCGCCAATAGGCCAGCGAGCGGTCGTACAGCGTTCCCCGATCGCTCCCCTGAGCAGTGGAGTCGTCGACGTCGGCGAGGTGATTCATCACCGCGGCGCCGTGAGCGCGAGGCTTCGGGAAGGTGTCGGATTCGGACCCGGTTACGTCATCGAACTGTACCGGGTCGTCGGCGGCGTCGACGCTCACAGTGGTCCCTCCCGCGCGTCGCGAACGGCACGCGTACAGTCCGGGCACAGTCGACGGAGCCCGTCGACGGCCTCACCACAGCGTTCGCATTCGCTATCCTCGACGAGTCGGCTCACGGCGATCCCTCCTCGAGTTTCTCCTCGGCTCGAGCGAGCAGATTGCCGATCGTCCCCGGCCGGCGGTCAGTTCGACGGGCGAACTCGCGAACGCCGATGCCGTTCTCTCGACAGCTGACGTAGGCCTCGCGTTCGGCCTCAGTGAGCGCGGAGAGGTCCGGCCCGAAGTCGACCAGCGTCATTTGCTCACTCGACATGCTCGCTCACCTCGCGTTCCGGGGTCGCAACGTGGCGGACGTGTTCGTCCGAGAATCGGATCTGGACACCGGTCCAGCCGTCGACGAACGCACTCGCGTTCTCGCCGCCGACTCGCATCGGCAACACGATCTCGTAGGGGTGACGCTCGCACCGCCAGCCGAACGTGATGAGTTCGTCGAAGGCGGCAGCCAGCGCGACGTGGACGAGGTCCGGCTTCTCGATCCGCTGGGACCCCTTCGATTTCACGACTGGATGGCAGCACTCCGGACAGATTGGGATCCCTTCGCTGTCGCGCGCGGGTTCACGGACGACCGTCGGGGAGACGACGCCGAACCGCTCGAGACCAGTTCGGCTCATCGCTCACCTCCCTCGAGCGCGCGACGAACGTCTTCGTCGCTGGCCTGCGTCGCAGGATGGGCGATGACCGTCCCACTCTCGACATCGTACAGCCGATTCGCCGGCACGAAGACGGCCTCACGCATCGGCCTCACCTCCGTGGCGGCCGGGCGACGTTTCCGGATCGGGGACTGGTACGTCGACGCCAGCAGCGGAGCCGCGGCTCAGTCGAGCGTAGGTGTCACAGTCGCCGCAGCGATGGGCCCGGTCCTCGTCGTCACCGAAGACGCGACGGAAGCGGTCCGTGACGTGAGCCCCGCAGTGCTGGCACGTCGAGTGATCGACCGATGGCCAGGGCGCGACCGTCACGCAGACCACCCCCGAAATTCGTGTCCACTATCCGGAAATATACCGAAAGCGAGAATTGGATTTTCGGCCGTCTCAGGGGGTTGAGACGCTAGGAGTTGAACACTTAGATAATTTCGAGTGGGACCGCCGAGAATTGAACTCGGGTCCTACGGACCCCATCCGCAGAGGATACCACTACCCCACGGTCCCGCACGTGAATCGATGGGCGTCTGCCGTTTAAGGGTATCGTTTCGCGATCGCCGCGTCGACGGATTTCGGCCGGCCGCCGTGCGATCCTCAGACCAGCACGCGCTCGAGGTCGACGACAACGCCGCTGTCGGCGTCGACGGAGCCTGCCAGTTCGCCGAGACAGACCGCTGCGCCGTTCGGCGTGTAGCAGGCGACCAGCGATCCCCGTCCGATTCCGTCGTCGGCCTCGAGTACACCCGGTGCGTAGACGGGTGCGCCCTCGGCCACCTCCCGGGCGGCGCTCTCGGCGATGACGACGCGTGGGAGCCCTTCGAGGATCCGCTCCGCGGGGTCGACGACGTCGTACAGCGGTTCGGGGTCGTCGTCCTCGAGCCAGAAACCCAGCGCGTCGAGGAACTCCTGTGCGTTGTGGAGGGTTCGGTCGTCGAACGGGTCCGTCGCGGTCCGGCGCAGGTGGCCCATGTGACCGCCCGTGCCGAGCGCCAGTCCCAGATCGTGACACAGTTTCCGGATGTACGTGCCGCTCTCGCAGCGGATCCGCAGGAGGAGCCGTCGCTCCTCGGTCTCGAGGACCGCCAGGTCGTAGAGTTCCCGCACGCGGAGACGACGGGAGACCGCGCTCTTCCGCGGCGGCTTCTGGTAGATCGGCCCCTCGAACGCCGCGACGACCGACTCGGCGTCGGCGGGGACCGGGGCGTGACACTCGAGGACGGCGACGTACTCCTTGCCGCCCTCGAGGAAGACCTGCGCGAGCCGGGTCGCGTCGCCGAGCATGACCGGGAGGCAGCCGGTCACTTTCGGATCGAGCGTCCCGGCGTGGGCGGCGCGGTCGATCGTCGACTCGACGCCGCGTTCGGTCAGCGTTTCGGCCACGGCGTCTCGCAACCAGCCGCTGACCTGATGCGAGGACGGGCCGGGCGGTTTGTCGAGGTTGACGACCCCGAAGGTGAGCAATTCGGCGGGCGAGCGGTCCGCTGGGGGGCCACGCAGGCTCATCAGAAGTTGGTCTCGAGTTCGATGGGTGCCTGCCCCTCGTCACCGTCGGCCTCGTAGCGCTCGACGGCGGTGACGAGCATATCGAGGACGGCGTCGGGCTCCCAGCGGGCCGTGTTCACCGAGAGATCGTAGATCGTCAGGTCCCGGATGTCGATCCCGTAGTACTCCTGGTAGCGCTGGGCCTCGCTGGCCTCCCGCGCCCGCGTTTCCTCGGTCGCGCGGGCCGGATCCTTCTCTTCGCGGTCGGCGATGCGTTCACCGCGAACCCGCGCGGGCGCGTCCAGCCAAAAGCGGAAATCGGCCTGTTCGCCCGCGAGCCAGCCCGCGAGCCTGGACTCGAGGACGAGATCGTCGTCCTCGACGGCGATCTCGCGCAGGCGACGGTCCAGGTCCCGATCGATCTCGTCGTTTTCCTCGGCGAGCTTGTTGAACTCGAGGGGCGTGTAGCCGCGTTCGTCCGCGAGTTCGCGAAAGATATCACCGCCGCTGACGTGGTCGAGATCGAAGGCCTCGGCGAGTAACTCCGCGGTCGTGCTCTTCCCGCTTCCCGGCGGGCCGGAGACGGTGAGTAACATAGTCCATCTGCGAGGGGGCTGGTAAAATGGGTTTTGAATCTGCAAGCCCCGTCGACGCCCCGTTCGTCGGCGAGCGGCGACGTGATCGACGGGAGCCGTGTTCGACGAGGGATCGCGAGGGGCCGACCGTTCAGGCGCTCGACGGCGACATGTCGATGTTCAGTGCCTTGCGGAGCAACTGGGAGAACCCCATCGAGCACAGGAAGTACCAGACGATCCACGCCTGCATGGGGCCGAGGATTCCCTCCTGCCACTCGACCTCGCCCACGAGCGGCATCACGACGGTCGCCTCCGCGCTATCGATACTGCCCGTTCGGATCGTCCAGTACATCCAGAGGAACAGCGGGATGGTCAACAGCATGATCCAGACCATCGGGCGGAACTGCTCTTTGAACATGCCGAGGTTGTCGGCCATGGCTTCCATCTGCTCCTCGCGGGCGCGTTCGATCTCGTTCTCGAGGCGCTCGATCTCGGCCTCGCTCGCGCCGCGTTCCTCGGCGTCTTTCTTCTCCTGGCGAAGCTCCTTTTGCTCCTCCTGGACGGCCTTCATCCGCTCCTGGTACTTGCCCATGATCTCCGTGTTCATGAGGTTCGCCTGGAGTAGCGACGAGTAGAGCCCGGTGATCAGTGCGACGGAGAGGATCACGGCGTAGAACGGCAGCGCCGCGTCTAGCGGGCCGAGCACGGTGTTGACCGCGTTGCCGACGACGTTCTGGATCGAGTCGAACCAGTAGCCGGGCATCAGCATGAGCGCGCCGATACCGGCGATCTTGTCCCATTGCGACCAGCTCGACTCGTCCTCGTCGATGTCGACGTCGGCCGCAGCGCCGCCGCCGTCACCGTCACCGTCGAGCGCCCGATCGAAGGCCTCGCGGTCGGCGATGACGAACCCCTCGTCGCCGTCGACTAACACTCCTTTCTCGATCAGCCGCCCCCACTGTCCGCTCGTCAGGTCATCGCTGACGTCGGTCCACTGGACCTCGCCGCCGTTCCTGTCGGCCTCCTCGCGGATCGCCTCGAGGGCGGTCGTCATCGAGGAATCCTCGCGGACGAGGGCGTCGATCTTCTCGGCTGTACGCGTCATCTGATTGTCCTAGGGCACGTCCGATATACAAGTGTTTTTCTTCGGTGGTCCCGCCGGGCTCGTCGGGCCATCGACGCCGACGCTCGCTCGAGTCGGTCGCGTTCCTGGGCCGAGACGCGGACGCCTCCCACTGCCGATCACTGCGGCCGGTATCGATTACCACGCGATCGGCGTCGAAAACAGGTCGCTCGCGCGCTTACGCCGCGCTCTCGATCGTCGACTTCACGTCCTCCCAGACGTCGTCGGGTGCTCGCTCGCCGTCGATCCGCTCGAGGTCGCCCTGCGCCTCGTAGTGTTCGATGACCGGTTCGGTGTTCTCCTGGAAGACCGAGAGTCGCTCTCTGACCGTCTCTTCCGTGTCGTCGTCGCGTTGAACCAGCCGGTCCTCGACCTCGGGGTCCGTCGGCGGGTTGTACTCGAGGTGGTAGATGTCGCCCGTTTCGGGATCCATCCGCCGTCCCGTCAGCCGGTGGACGAGCTCCTCCTCGTCGACGTCGAGGTAGAGCACGACGTCGAGATCGGTCATGTCCTCGAGCTCCTCGGCCTGCTCGAGGTTCCGCGGGTAGCCGTCGAGGACGAATCCGTTCGCCTGAGAGAGCGCCTCGTCGACGATGGCGTTGACGACCTCGTCGGGGACGAGTTCCCCCTGATCCATGTACTCGCCGGGTGTGTCGTACTCGGTGTCCATGTCGGAGATGTCCATCTCCTTGTTGTTTCGGAGCGCGTCACCGGTCGTGATGTGGTCGACGCCGAACTCCTCGGTGATCCGTGCACTCTGGGTCCCCTTTCCTGCCCCGGGCGCACCCAGGATCAGGATTCGTGGCTGTGCCATACCGTCCCGTTCAGTGGCGGCGCATAAAGGCTTAAAGAATCGAGCACGATCGTCCGGCTATGACTCGCTTCGACGCCGCCGAGCCGGCCGACCGACGGAAGCTGTACGTCGACGCCATTACTGCCCATCGCGAGCGCGGAAGCGGATTCCTGACGGTCGAGGCCGACGACGCCGTCCTCGAGACGGAGACGGACGACGCCGAGGTCGTCGACGGGGCCGGCGAAGCGGCCGCGTCACCGTCACCCGCTCCGGAAGCCGACGACCGATCGGCCGCCGAGTCGCCGGCCGACCTGGGGGTGCCGTGGGTCCAGTTCGGAGACGGAACGATCAACCTCGACTGCACCGACGCGGAACTGGACGCGGTGAAGTCCGTCCTCGGGGCGTTCCCGGCGTTCAAGATCGACGAACTCCACAGACCCGACGACGCCGCGGGCGTCAACGTCCGGATCAGCGCGAAGGCGGACGCGAATCGGATCGCCCAGTTCGTCGACGAACTCTTTCTCGAGGTGTACGATCTGCCGTCGTCGGTGCGGGTCTGGGTCGTCGAGGTGTGACGGCCGAGAACGGGGCGTGTCACCGAGGCGGAGATCGGTGTCGCGGAACCCGGCCGAGAGAACATGTTCGCAGAAAACCACTTTGACACCGGTGCTCGTACTGTCACCGAACCGGAACTCGGCCGTGACAGCGACAGAAAAAAGGGTCTCGGCTCCAACGGGGTACTGATGGAGTTCGAACGACGCCGACTGATCGGTCCTGAAACCGACGCAGCGATTCGCCGTGCCGGCTACAGACGAACGGAATCGGGCGGCCGGTTTCCAAATAGATAAGTGACCCCAGAAACCATCTTCCGACATATAAGCGGCCTTCAAAAGAGGTGAATACAATCTACAGCGCACTCATCGCTCCGATGCAACAGCAGGATTGGACGCGTGTCGACGTGTTCGGGAATATCTTTCTGGTATTCCTCGCCCTCGGCACGCTCGTCGGCGTCGTCGTGGTCGCGTACACGTTGTACAACGCGTACAAGTACCGCGACACCGGCGACGCTTCCGACGACGAAGACCTGCCATCCGTCGGAGAGCTACCGACAGGCGGAAAGGGCGGCAAGAAACTGTTCCTCTCGTTCGGCATTAGTGCCATCATCGTCATTTCGCTGGTGATCTGGACGTACGGGATGCTCCTGTTCGTCGAGGATCCCACCACGGATGGCAACGAACAGCAAGAGGCACTCGAGGTCGACGTGACCGGCCAAGGCTTCGCGTGGTACTTCGAGTACGAGAACGGAATCGAATCCGTGCGTACCCTCCGTGTCCCTGCGGACGAACGGGTCTGGGTGCAGGTGACGTCTGGCGACGTCTGGCACGCGTTCGGTATCCCCGATCAACGGGTAAAAGCCGACGCGATTCCGGGCGAGTACGACGAGACGTGGTTCGAAGCCGAAGAAACCGGCGAACAAGAGATCAAGTGCTTCGAGCTCTGCGGCGATGCCCACACCTCGATGACCGGGACGCTGGAGGTCATGGAACCCGACGAGTTCGACGCGTGGATGGACGAGCAGCTGACGATGACGTTCACCATGGAAGACGGGAACGAGTCACCCGTGACCGAGGGGTACGAGCTGACCCTCGAGCACCAGGAGACGGAGTTCTCGGAGACGTACTCGGACGACGAGTTCGAGAACGGTTCGATCGAGATCACCGACATCGAGCAGGCGGGTCCGTACAACGTCACGATCGAGCCGACCGACGGTCAGTTCGAACCGATCGAAGAGCAGATCGACATGACCGGACCGGTCGACGAGACCTACACGCTCGAGATGAACGAAACGCAAAGCGATGCTAACGAAAGCGAAGCCAACGAAAGCGACGACGGAGGTGAGGCCTGATGAGTGATCTGCCGCACATGCGGTCGGTCAAGCGCTGGCTGGTCACGACGAATCACAAGGACGTCGGGATCCTCTACCTCTCGACGGCGTTGTTCTTCCTGATCTTCGGCGGCGTCCTCGCGCTGCTGTTCCGCGCCCACCTCTGGAAAGCCGGTGGAACCGGACTGCTCTCGAACAGCCAGTACTACCAGTCCGTCTCCACGCACGGACTCATCATGGTGTTCTGGTTCCTGTCACCGATCGCGAGCGGGTTCGCGAACTACTTCGTCCCGCTCCAGATCGGCGCGAAGGACCTCGCGTTCCCCCGTCTGAACGCGCTCAGTTACTGGTTCTACCTGTTCTCGGGGATTCTCATGGGCATCTCGTTCTTCCAGAGCGGATCGTTCTCCGGCGGCTGGACGATGTACGCCCCGCTGAACGTGCCGATCTATTCGCCCGCGGCGGAGGCGATGACGGGCGGAAACGCGACCATCCTCGCACTGACCCTGTTCGTCATTTCGATCACGATCGGGTCGGTCAACTTCCTCGTCACGATGCACCGGTCCCGCGCCGAGGGGCTCGGCCTGTGGAACATGCCGATGTTCTCCTGGTCGTGGCTGCTGACGATCTGGATGATGCTGTTCGCGTTCGCGGCACTGCTGGCAGCACTCCTGTTGCTGTCGGTCGACCGGCTCTTCCTGACACAGTACTTCGCGACCGATCAGGGCTCGAGCCTGCTGTGGGCGCACATCTTCTGGTTCTTCGGCCATCCGGAGGTGTACATCGTCTTCTTCCCCGCCCTGGGGATCATGTTCGAAGTCTTCCAGACGTTCACCGGCCGGCGGCTGGTCGGTCGGAAGTGGGTCATCATCGCGATGGTCCTGGTCGCGGTGCAGTCGTTCCTCGTCTGGATGCACCACATGTTCCTGTCGACGATCAACCTCCCGATCAAGACGCTGTTCATGGCGACGACGATCGGGATCTCGCTTCCCTTCGACCTGATGGTCTTCGCGCTGATCTACACGATGGTCAAGGGACGGGTCCGCTTTACGACGCCGTTCATCTGGTGTCTCGGCGCGCTCGTGCTGTTCATCCTCGGCGGAATCACCGGCGTCTTCCTCGGTGCCGTCGTGCTCGACTACGAGTTCCGCGGCACCTACTGGGTCGTCGCCCACTTCCACTACGTGATGGTCTCGGGCGTCACCGCGCTGATCGGCGGCCTCTACTACTGGTGGCCGAAGATCACCGGAAAGATGTACTCCGAACGGCTCGGCAAGCTCAGCTTCGCCGTCTACTTCTTCGGCTTCAACCTGCTGTACTTCCCGATGTTCCTCGCCTGGGAGACGCCCCGGCGCGTCTTCCACTACGCCGAGAGCGCACAGATCTACCACCAGGCCGCGACCGTCGGGGCGTTCGTCCTCGGGGCGGGTGTCCTGCTCGTCCTCCTCACGCTCGTGAAGAGCCTGATCTCGGGCCCCACGGCGCCCGACAATCCGTGGACCTACTCCCGGACCGCCGAGTGGGCGATCCCCTCGCCCCCGCCGCTCGAGAACTGGCCCGGCCGACCGAGCTACGCCAGCGGCCGCCTCGAGTTCGTCGACGACGCCGCGGCCGCGACCGACGGCGGCGTCGCGCAGGAAGCCGCCGGCGCGGTCAGTAGCCACGAGGAGGAACACGCCGACCACGCCAGCATCTGGCCGCTCGGCATCGGCGTCGCGACGTTCACGTTCTTCCTCGGCCTCTCCGGCATCACGCCGTACGTCTTCTCGTTCGTCGAGTCGCACATCCACAGCGAGGTCGGCGACTTCGTGTCGCTGACGGGTGCGCCCGAACAGAGCATCGTCTATCCGGCACTGACCGCGCTCGGGATCGTCCTGCTCGGGGTCACGCTGTTCCAGTTCGGTCGCGAGCAGTTCGACGCTCCCGAGATGGCCGTCGCCGAGCGCTGGCCCTTCGGCGGCGTCAGCAACGAGAAGATGGGCGTCTGGGTCTTCCTGGCCTCGGACGTCGTCGTCTTCGGTGCCGCGATCGGGGCGTACGTCTTCATGCGCATCCACATGGGCTGGAACAACTGGCACTTCGACGCCATCACCGAAGCCGGCCTGTTCAACACGTACGTCCTGTTGACCTCGAGTTTCACGGTCATCCTCGCGCACGTGATGGCCGAACGGGAGAACAAGAAGGGGCTGCTCGGCGCGCTCAGCGCGACGGTCCTGCTCGGACTCGTCTTCATGGGCGTCAAGGCCTTCGAGTACTCCAGCAAGTTCGCCGACGGCCACTACTGGTTCAGCGGGATCGAGTACTCGCTGTACTTCGTGACGACTGGCCTGCACGCGCTACACGTCATCCTCGGGCTACTGGTCGCGCTGTTCATGATCTACCGCGTCGTCTCGATCGACGCCTACCTCGAGGATCACATGCCGGTCGAGTACTTCGGACTCTACTGGCACTTCGTCGACATCGTCTGGGTGTTCCTGTTCCCGCTGTTCTACCTGATGTAGCGGCCCGCCGCTACACGGGTTCTCGCGTTTTTTGGTCTCTCGTTCTCGCGTTCGTCGTTCCCCGCTCTGCCGTCGTGAGTTCGGGGTGTGTGCTCGACTCGAGAGCGGCGCGTATCGGACCAGCGGCGGTCGTGATGCCGTCCGCCGGGCGGCCGCGATCGGACGAGGGCCGCATGCTCGCGTCCGACACCATGTGACACGACTGGCCGAGCGCTGCAGACGCGCCTCACACCGACGCGTTCCGCCGCGTCCGTCACCGGCTGCGTCTCCGTCGATCGACGACGGCTGCATCGCGCTCGCACGGCAGCCGCCGCACCGAGTCCCGTCGCGACTCGCGTCTGGCCGTGTCGAGCGCCGAAGCCTCGCTGAGCCACGCTGACTGCGCGCTACGTCCCGTTTCGGAGCCGAATCGAGACCCCGATGATGACGGCGACGGCGACGACGAGAACGCCACCGACGAGACGGGGACGGACGAGTGGGACGGAGCCGTCGGTCCGCTCGGGGGTGTCGCTCGAGCCCGTCGTCTCCGGTTCGACCGTCACGCGAGTCGCGACGAGCGCGTCGGCGGCTCGGGAAGGGAGACCGCGAAGTTTTCGTGGACGGCCTCGACCGCGCTCTCGGGGACGCTCGCCGCCTCGAGTCGGACGACGACCGCGACGGTCGTCCCGTTCGTCGGCAGGTCGCCGTCGATGACGACGTCGTCGGTGGACGCGACGGTCCGGTCGGGATCGCCGCTGGTCCCTGCACCGAGCGCGATCGGCGCGAGAACGGACGCGAAGAGGAGACAGACGAGAACCGCGAGAACGCGAAGCGATACCGAGCCGAACCGGGGAGACGCCATGATACGGTCACTGAGTAGTCACCGAATAAAGAAATTCTGGACCGGGTACCAGTCGGGACCGCCCGTGATCGACGGCGAGACGGCGGACAGCAGCGTCTTCGACGCCCCGAGACGGTCACCGCCGCCGCGAGGGAGGCTCAGCCGGCCCAGACCAACGCGTAAATGAACGTAAACAAAAAGTACACCAGGAAGACGGAGATAGCGGCCTTGAAGTGGAACGTGAAGAGTTCGTACTCCTCGTCGTCCCGTTCCTCGTCGAAGGCCTCGCGTTCCGCCTCGGTACACTCCTCCGGGTGGTCGACGCCCACGTGAAACGTGACGTAGCGATCGGACCGGAACGGCCGACCGCAGTAGGGACAGCTCGCCGCGGGCGCCTCGTCCGCGGGCACGTCGTACGCTCGCTCGAGCGCGCGATCGGTCGCCATCGCTCGACTGTTGTGGCGGCGCGAGCAAGTGATTGCCGGTTTCGCGTTAGCTCGGAACGTAGGGCGGACTCGTCGACCCCTGCGAGACGAGGTACAGGCTCACCATGGTGAAGAAGATCATCACGACGATGAGCGGGTACTGGCTCCGGATCGCCTGGAGCTTGCCGGGAAACAGGTCGAAGGAGACGGTGTGTGTGACCCACACCGCGAGGAGGTGACCGAGCAGAATCCCGGCGATCTCGACGTAGCCGAACCAGCCCGGCAGGGCGTACCGCGTGGGGTTCGGCGGCGGGTGCAGCGGCATCGCCAGCGCGTCGACCAGCGACGGCCACAGCGAGAGTCCGAACCCGATGTAGTGTGCGAAGTGGTAGCCGGCCGCGATGGCGAGCAGCGGTGCCGCGAGCCTGAGCCCGAGGTACTCCCGAGACAGGTAGGTCTCGGCCCGGTCTCGAGTCCGATCGATGGCGATCCAGTAAACCTTCCAGAAGAACCCGAACCCGCCGACCAGCAGGAGTAGATAGACGAGCACCGGCGGCAGTCCGATTCCGACCAGGGCTTCGATGGTGCGGACGCCGAGCGGCGTGACGATGAACCCGCTGTAGGTCAGTTCCCAGACCAGCGCGAGCACGAACGCCACGAGCGAGCGGTCGGTGACGAGGTCGGCCTCGCTCAGCCGGGAACCCGGGTATCGGAGCTCGAATCCGTCGTCGGTCCGCTGGATCGGCGCGACGGACCCGTAACACCGAAACCACAGCGAGAGCGGGTCGCCGCGACGGAACCACGCCTCCGGCGAGAAGACGACCGCGCTCGAGATCGTAAACAGCGAGTACATGAGGAGGATGGCCACCAGCGCCCGCGGCGACGAGGTCAGGGGCGCGACCACCTCGAGCCAGACGAACGTCAGCAGCGCCACCACGGCGGGCCAGGAGCCGTAGGCCTCCGGGTAGGTCTCGTAGCCGTTCGGCAGCGCCTCGGCGATCCGCCGCCAGGGGTTGAGTGCCGGCCACGGGTTTCCGACGGCGTACGTGCCGATGGTCAGCAGCGAACGCCCGCCGACGAACGTCAACAGAACGGTTCCGCTGATCAGTCCGATGTTCGGCCCGAGTATACCCACGGCGAAGAGCGCGACGAGTCCGAGGACGCCGACGACGCCCAGCAAGAGCGATCCCGCGGCGAGCAGCCGGTCTACGGACGCCTCGAGCGCGCGGTCGTGGTACGTTCCGATCACGTCGCGGTCGGTGACGAGCATCGTCAGCAGTGCGGAGGCGCCGACGGCACCGCCGCCCGTCGCGAGGTAGAGCCACGTCGGGACGCTTACGTCGCTGCCCCCGGAGAGACCGGCGGCGACGTTGCTCGCGGCGACGACCCCGGCGCTGGTCGCGAGAACCGCGACCGCGACGGCCAGAACGATACCGGTTCGGCGGGCGAGAGCCGACCGTTCACTCATTGTCGGCGATTCGGGTCGGCGCCCCATCTACGTGTCGCTTCCGCCTCTCTCCGATCGCAACGAACCACCGCAGAGAACCGCATGAGGAAGGTATAAGTATCCGTCACCCACATTCCACACTAATGGCGAGCATTCGGACGTACAGCCTGATCTACGTGGCACTGTTACTGCTTGCGACAGGGAAGTTCGTCTTCTTCCACTTCCCCGAAGTGTTCACCTACCAGATGGCAGTCGGCGGCACGATGGTCCTGGCAGCGATCAAGGTGTCGCTGATCGCCGGCTACTTCCAGCACCTCAAGGACGAACCCCGGTCGATCACCTACCTGATGCTCACCGCGGTATTCATGGTGTTCCTGCTCACCCTCGCTGCGGGATACTCGATCCAGTAGGCCCGTCGTCGGTCCATCCGTCCGGACCGTCGATTCGGCTTCTCTCTTCGCTTCTGTCGTCGCCGCCACCGTCTTCCGTGTCGACTCGTACCGTACCGATAGCTCGGCCTCGAGAACGTCGTTACGCTACTTCGAGGGCCGTCGCCAGATCCGACTCGACGGCGTCGACCTTGGTTCGATCGTACAGCGCCGCTGCGGGATGGAACGCCGGCACGACGGTTCGGCCCTCGCGCTCGAACGCCCGGCCGTGGAGGTCGGTGATCGTCTCGTCGGTGTCGAGGAGCTCGGCCGTCGCGAAACTCCCGAGCGGGACGAGCACGCTCGGATCGATCCGCTCGATCTCCGCCTCGAGCACCGGCCACCAGGCCTCGACCTCGGCGACGTACGGATCGCGGTTCTCCGGCGGCCGCACCTTGACGAGATTGGTGATGTACAGCTCGCGCCGGTCGACGCCGATCGCCTCGAGCGCACGGTCCAGTTGCGATCCGGCCTGTCCGACGAACGGTTCGCCCCGTTCGACCTCCCGTTCGCCGGGCGCCTCGCCGACGAGCATCACGGCCGCGGACAGCGGGCCGACGCCCGGAACGGATCGGTCGGGATCGTACTGGTCGTCCGGCACCGCACTGAGGACGTCCGCGAACGCCGTCTCGAAGTCCCAGTCGGTCGGCGGTCGGTCGGTCATACCGTGAGGGACGACGACGGCGAGGAAACGCCTTGTCGCTGCGTATGCTTCCCCGGCCGTTCGACGGACACACCGACACCTCTCGCCGAGCACTGCGCCGATTTCGCTCGTCTGTCACCGCTCGAGCGTCGGTGCGCCGGCCGAAACGCGTCGACGACGGTCGGTCGAGCGGAACGGGGCGGGCATATGCATGCTGTATCGATTTCCCTCGAACGGGCGGAGAGTGAAGGAGCAATGGCATTCCAACCGCCGATCGAGTGTCCCCTCTGCCGAGACGTCCTGGAACTCGACAGGACGCTCGAAGACCATCTGGTCGAGGCCCACACGCACCTCGAAGTCGCCCGCTCGCTCGCCACGCTCCACGAACGGAGCGGTGTGCAGCCGGTCTCGGACTGACCGCCGCGCCCGCTCAGTCGATCAGTCAGACAGTCACTCAATCGCTCAGTCGCTCAGTCGGGACGCGAGCGTCCTCGCCCCGTGCTCGAGCGATCGACGCGGGTCCGTCGGCTCGTCGTGCTCGTAGACGAGCCACTCCGCCCCTGCGTCGCGGGCGGCCGCGACACACGCGTCGACGTCCACCTCGCCGTCGCCGAGTTCGACCGGCCGTCCCCCGGCCACGTCTTTGACGTGTACCAGCGGCGCTCGCCCCTCGAGCCGCTCGAGCAGCGCGACGGGGTCGCGTCCCGCTGCGACCGCCCATCCCACGTCGAGTTCGATGAACAGGGCGTCGTCCGTCTCGTCGAGCAGGAGGTCGAACGCGCTCCGCCCGTCCGGGAGGTCGACGAACTCGTGGTCGTGGTTGTGGTAACCGAGTTCGAGATCGCGGTCCGCGAGCCGATCCGCGAGCGTCGAGAGCCGGGCGGCCGTCTCCCGAACCGCCGTCGCGGTCTCGAAGTGCGTCCGATCCAGGTACGGGACGACGACGCGTTCGCAGCCGAGCGCGGCGCAGGTCTCGCAGACGTCGTCGAACTCGCCCTCGAGCGCGTCGATTCCCACGTGAGCGCTCGCGGCCTCGAGCCCGTGCGCCGCCAGCGCATCGGTGACATCCTCCGTCGGGGACTCCCCGAAGCCGGCGAACTCGACGCCGTCGAACGCCGTCTCGGCGACGCGGCGGCACAGCGTCGGGACTCCCTCCTCGAGGTCGCGCAGCGTGTACAACTGGATCGCAGTTCTTCCCATCTCGTCCGCGGTATCACACCCCGGGGAGAAGAATCATCCCGTCTCGTTCCCCGTCGCTACCGCCGCGCGTCGCGCTCGCAGCTCGGCTCCCGCTCGACACGACGAGCCCGGCGATCCGCAGATCGCAGTCGGGCGCTGGCACAGCGCCGGTCAATCCGGTATCTCGGTGCGTTCCGCTATCATCCCCGCCGCCCGGTCGGCCCAGTCTCCCCAGACGAATCCGGCGACGGCGACGAGCGCCCAGCAGCAGTAACTCAGGACGATCCCCAGGTAGATCCCCGACAGTCCCCAGCCGAGGGGAACCGCGAGCAAATACGAGGTGCCGAGCATGAAGCCGAACGTGCCGACCGCCCTGGCGTAAAAGGGGGTTCGAGTATCCCCGGCCCCGCGCAAACTGCCGGCGAACGGGAAGAAGATCCCGAAGAAGGGCATCGAGACGCCGAAGACTCGAGTGAACGCGATCGCGTGGCCGCGCGTCTCGGGGTCGGACGTGAAGATCGCAGCGAGCGGCTCCGCCCCGAGGATCAGGACGACACCGGCGAGCCCCATCGTGACGACGCTCAACGCCGCGATGGCGAACCCGGCGTAGCGCGCGTCTGCGGGATTACCCTCGCCGAGCAACTGCCCGACGACGATGCTCGCAGCAGTGCTGATAGCACGATAGATCGGGCCGGTCAGTTGCTGGTAGATCCGACGGCCGATGTGGTAGGCGGCGTTGACCTCCGTGCCGAACAGGAGCAACAGCGAGTTGAACGGGAAGTTGGCCACTGACGTGCTCATTCCCTCGGCGACGTTCGGGAGACTGACGCCGACGATCTGACGGGTGATCGTGAGCGATCGCGGCCGTGCGAACGCCAGGTCCGTCCAGGGAGTGACGATGGCGGCGGTGATCGCGACGGCCTCGAACGTTCGGGCGAGCAACGTCGCGAGGCCGATGCCGACGATGCCGAGGCGGGGCGCGGGGCCGACGCCGAGGGCCAGGACGACGGTCGCGGTCGCGTTACAGAGGTTGGCACCGCCGTTCACGAGCATCGGCGTGACGGTGTCGCCGGTGCCCTGCAGCGACCGGGCACCGACGAGGCCCACGATGCGCATGGGGGCCGCGGCGAACACCACGGTGAGGTACGACGCGCCGAGGCGAACGACCTGCTGCTCGGCGCCGAGGACGGCGATAAAGGACTTCGAGAACAGCAGGCCGGCGGCGATCAGCGGCAGTCCGGCCAGCGCCCCGAGCAGGAACGCCTGGGTGATCGCCCGGTCACGCGTCGCTGTGGCCGCCCGCCCGGTATCCTGACTCGAGAGGGCTATCGCGCCCGTTCCGAGACCGAGCCCGATTCGCAGCGGAATCTGGGCGTACAGGTCGGCCAGGCCGATCGCGGCGACGTACGCCGGGGCGAACAGGCCCGCAACCACGATGTCGACCGTCCGCATCAGCGTCGTCAACGACTGCTGGACGCTGATCGGCCACGACAGCGAGACGGTTCGTCGCCAGACCCCGAACAGGCGGCCACGGTCGACGGTGACCATACACCCTCGAAGAGAGCGAACGTGTGGATGAGGGTTTCGAACACGGAACGGCGGGCTAGCCGTCGAACACGTGACGGGAGCGCTCCGGAGCCGTCCGCGGGTCACCTGACTATCCGTCACGGGTTCACTGAGAACGAGACAGCCGCGTCAGAAGCGTCGAAAATAACGGAAAGCGGCGACGAGTGCAGCGATTCGCTACTCGTTGCCGAACATCTGGCGCATCATCGGGTGCATCTCCATGAGCTGCTCCTCGGCGATCTCCTCGTACAGCTTGTACGTAATGGAGACCGCGAGCAGCAGGCCCGTTCCAGAGACCTGTCCGATAGTGCCGAGCATGTTGGCCCAGACGGCCAGCAGGCCGACAAGTGCGCCGCCGATGACGGTCACCTGTGGAATGTACCGCTCCATGACCTTCTCGATGACGCCGACGTTCTGTCGGAACCCGGGGATCTGCATCCCGGAGTTCTGGATCTGCTTCGCCGTCGATTCGGGACCCATGTCGGTGGTCTCGACCCAGAAGATCGCGAACACCGCGCCGCCGACCACCATGAAGGTGAGGTCGATGCCGACGCGGATCAGCACTTGCCACCACTCCTGGGAGATGTTCGCGGTGATCCACAGCCAGTCGTCGGGCGAGTAGATCGGGGCCACGTAGTAGAAGAACCCGCCGGTGGGCTGGCCCTGAGCCGAGTAGGTGCCGAGCCAGCCGGGCATGCTGCCCCACTGGCTATTGAGAATCTGCCCCATGAACTGGACGTTCGCTTGCACTGCTCGAACGAGGATCATCGGCAGGACGCTCGCGTAGATGAGCTTCACGGGGAAGCGACCGCGAGCCCCCTTGACCCGGGCGTGGCTCAGCGGGATCTCGACGCGGACCGACTCCGCGTAGACGACGATCGCGAAGATCAGGAGCGTCGTGAGGAGGGCGATGATCTGCCCTTCGTTGATCAGCAACGTCTGCAGCCCCGCACTGGAGACGAGCGACCCGACCTCGATCTGCCCCGTCAAGATCTGGTACCAGTTGTAGAAGAACCCGCCCGGTGCGGGCTGGATGAGTCCGGTGACCAATCGCTGGCTCACGCCGGCGATGATGAACAGGCCGATCCCGCTGCCGACGCCCCACTTGCTGACGACCTCGTCCATATAGAGGATGAGGATCCCGCCAACGAGGATCTGGGCGAACATCAGGAGCTGGACCTGCGACTGGTCGAGGGCGAACCCGCCGAGTTGCAGCTGCTGCTGGGCTGGCAGGAAGCCGCCGGCGAACACCATCGGAAGCCCGGTCAGGACCACCATCACGACGACCAGCAGCTTCTGGAGGCCCTGGTAGAGGACCTGATCACGCGGATCGTCGGTGTCGAGTCCGAGCAGGTTCGCGCCGCCGAGCAACTGCAAGACGATGCTTGCGGTGACGATCGGTCCGATACCGACCTGCAAGACCGACCCGTGTGCTCCGGCGAGAATCGCGCGGAACTCCCCGAAGAAGTCTCCCGAGCCGCCCGTCTGATACCCGAGCAGCGTGACGTTCGTCAGGAAGAAGTACAACATGAGGATGCCGGCCGTCCACATCAGCTTCCGCTTGAAGGGAACGTGTCCCTCCGGACGGCGCACTGCTGGCATCCGCGTCAAGACCGGTTCGGCGGCTTCCTTCCATCCCATATGTTATTCCTCGTCCTGTTCGGCGTCGGCTTCAGCGTCGTCGTCCTCCTGCCCGCGCTCCGAGACGACTGCCTCGCCGCCGGCAGCCTCGAGTTTCTCGCGAGCGGCGTCGGAGAACGCGTCCGCCGTCACCGTCAGCTGGTTGCGGACCTGTCCCGATCCGAGGACCTTGACGACGTCGACCTCGTGGCCGTCCTCGACGATGTCGCGTGCGTCGAGTTCGTAGCCGCCGTCGGTCTCCTCGGCGAGGTCCTCTGCGGCGTAGAGGATCGCGTCCTCGTCTAGCTTCTGGACGTCGATCTCCGCGACGTCCTCGCGGATGTCGTGGGGTCGCTTGAAGCCGTGTTTACCCTTCGGTTCGTAGTTGTGGAACTCGTGTTTGCTTCGCCCGGCGCGGCCGCGGCCACCACGGTGGCCTGCACCGCGTCGATTCTTGTGAGAACCGCCGCTGTGGGTCCGCGATCCGCGCTGGCGTCGTTTTTTGCTCGTCATGGTTATCGCATCGATTCTAGGAGGTCGTTAATCTCCCCCGTTGTATGCTTTCCGAGTTGGCCGCCCTCGACGGTCGGTTTTTTGATACCGGCGTGACCCCCCCGAGGTGGGTGGAGTCGAAGTGTCGGTGACAGTCCCTCGTCACGAAGCGTCGTCTCCTCCGCCAGGAGCGCCTCGGCCAGTTCGCCGAAGCCGTCGTACGCCGTGTTGTCGGCGAGCCACTCCTCGTCGACGTCCGACTGGTCGCCCTCGAGGGGCTCGGCTCGCTTCGCGAGCAGCGTCTCCAGTACCGCAGCGTCGGGTTCGCCGTGGGCAACGTAATCGTTGACCTTGGCGATCATCCCCTCGTACGCGTCGGTCTCGGGGACGAGCGCGCAGTGGTTGACGCTGTGGATGTTGAGCATCGACAGCGTGTCTTCGACGTCTTCCTGTCGGTTCACTTCGCCGCGAACCTGAACGATCGCCTTCATCACTCGCTCACCTCAGCTTCCTCTCGGTTGGGTCGTCGCTGTGGGTGGCGCGACTGAGACGCGTTCTCGAGCGCGTTGTACGTCGCTTTCGCGAGGTTGACCGTGGTTCGGGTGTTGCCGTGGCTCTTGGTCCAGGCGTTCTCGATGCCCGCCAGTTCGAGAACGTGGCGGACGGTGTCGCTGGCGGCCAGTCCCAGCCCTTCGGGGGCGGGGATGATCTCGACCTCGACGGAGCCGGCCTTGCCGGTCGTCCGTCGGGTCAGCGAGTGTGGCCGATCCGAGCGGTCCTCCCAGGAGCCCGAGCCGCGGGGCACCTGAATCATGTTCAGCTTCGCGATACCGATCGCCTTCTGGATGGCGGACCCGACCTGATCGTCTCGACCTTCGGCGTAGCCGATGAAGCCGTCGCGGTTGCCGACGGCGACGACGCACCGGAACTTCACGCGCCGTCCGGAGTCGGTCATCCGCTGGACCATGTTGATGTCCAGCACTTCGTCTTCCAGTCCGGGAAGGAGCTGGTCGACGAGTTCGGGTTCCTTCAGCGGGAGGCCCGAGTTGAGGGCGGTCTCCATGTCCTCGATTTCGCCCTCCTGGACCATCCGGCCGAGACGGGTGACGGGTTCCCATCCGCTGTCGTTGTAGTTGTTTCCACTCATTCGAGAATCGCCTCTCGTACCTCGTCGAAGTGTTCGGGGAGGTCGGTCGCGTCGAAGTCACCGCTGTACAGCGGCTCGTCGAGCTGTTCCGCGTACTCGGCGATGTGCTCGCCGCGCGTTCGCGACCAGTCCGCGAGCACGCTGTCGTTGTGCGGGATCTCGAGGCCGGCGTCGATCGCGCCCTCCTGTACCGCGAACACCTTGTTCCCGGGCGTCGCCGTGTTGAGACCGATGTCGAGGACCGCTTCCTCGAGACCGGCGTCGACGGCTCGTTTGCCGGCCAGCAGGCCGGTCAGGTACGCCGCGGAGATGTTGCTCGTGGGTGCTTCCCAGCCGTACTCCTCCAGATCGCTCGAGTGTGCGCTCGCGAGCGTCTCGTCTCCCTGAGGTCCGGGAGTGATCAGCTGCGCCGTAGTGTGCTTGTTGCTCTTGCGAGCAACGAGGCGGGGCTTCCCCGATTTCAGCAGGCGCAACCTCTGGTGGTAGTCCGTCCGGACCTCACGGCGACGCCGCATCGGCACTTTGTATCGTGGTCCTGTCGCCATTATTGGTCACCGTAGTTTTCGTCGATGTAGTTCAACAGGTACCGAACGCTACGGAACTCCCCGCCGCCGGCCTTCTTGTAGAGCTGGCGGTACTGCGTGGGCGTCAGTTCGCCCTTGTCGCGGAGTTCGCGCAGCTTTCGGCGCTGTGCGCGAATCTTGTTCTGCCATTCGTCTTTCTCGTTCTGGCGTGCGCCCTTCTTGCCGCGTCGCTTGCCCTGCCCGTTCTGGTGGCCGTAGGCGCGCTTCGCGTTCCGTTCGCGGGCGCGACCCCGGGAGTTGCCCGAGGGTTCGTCGGCCTGAATGCGACCCTCGTCGACGAGTTCGCGGATCTCGTCGCGCGTGATCGCTTCGGCGATGTCGCCCTGGGCATCGGGATCGAGCCAGATGCGGTTCTGCCCGACGTCGAGGACGTCGGCAGCCAGTCGCTTCTGTGCTGAGAGATCAGTCATTTGATTCCACCTCGACTTCCTCGTAGGTCGGATTCAGGACGCGGACGTCCTGCTCTTCGGCGAGTTCCTCGATCCGTTCGCGCTTGCGCGCGCCAACCGAGGAAGAGATCCGAACCGCCTCACGGGAGCCGTCGACGCCCTCGAGGTCGTCCGCGTTCTCGACGTAGACTTCCTCGAAGCCGCTGGGGTGTTTGCCGCGGACGGCTTTCGGCGTGCGGTAGCCGGCCTGGACTTTCGGGCCCTTGCCCTTGACGCCGCGGCGCTGCTTGGACAGCTGGCCGCGGGGTCGACGCCACGACTCCGGCGTCCGCTTTTTCTTGTGGTAGTCCTGTCGGTTGAACTGCGGCTTCCCGTCGCTCTGCCGGCGGTTGAGGAGTCGCTCCTCGTTCTCGGAGAGCTCGGGCGTCTTCTCGGTCAGCCCGCGGGGCTGCAGTTCCGTCTCGACGTCTTCGTCGGGTTCCGCTTCCTCCTCGACGCCTTCGTCTTCGATCTCGGCCTCGGTCTCCTCGGTGACCTCGAGGTCACCGACGTCGGCCTTGATTCGGGCGGCGAGCGCGTTCCCGACGCCATCCGCCTCCGCGAGGTCGTCCTGATCGGCCTCTTTGACGTCCTGGATGGACTCGAAGCCGGCGTCACGGAGCGCGTCTGCCTTGCTCGCGCCGACGCCGCTGATGTCCTCGAGTTCCTGGGGTTCGTCCGATTGATCGTCTGCCATCTATCAGGCACCTCCTTTGGCGGGTTTGTTGGTGATGTAGACCCCGTCCTGGAAGATACGGGTGTCTTTGCCGCGGACCTTCGTCAGCTGCTCGATGTCGGCGGCCGTCTGTCCGACGTCTTCCTTGCTGGGACCGGAGAGGACGAGCTGCTCGTCGTCGACGGTCACGTCGGTCTCACCGTGGATAGTCGTTCGTCGCGGTGCCTTTTCGCCGAGGAAGTTCTCGATGACGACCTCGTCGCCCTCCACGCGGACCTGCATCGGGAAGTGAGAGTAGAAGACTTCCATCTCGTACTCCCAGCCCTCGGTCACGCCGTGGATGGCGTTGGTGATGTGGCTCTCGAAGGTGCCGACGGTCGAATTCGTCTTCGCGTCCTCGGCACCGCTCTCGATTACCACCTGGTCGTCGTCGGTCTCGACGGTCACGTCGGGGTACCAGAGGCGGCGCGTAACGCTGCCTTCCGGGCCCTCGACGGTCACATCGAAACGGTCGACCTCGACGGTTACGTTCTCGGGGATTTCCAGTTCGACTCGCATGATTAGTAGACGTATGCGATCACCTGACCCCCAATACCCTGCTCGCGCGCCTCGTAGTGGCTCATGATGCCACTGCTCGTCGTGACGACGAGCGCACCGAAGTCTCGAGCCGGGAGATAGCGCTTCTCCCACTTCTCGAAGTCCTCGGCACCAACGGCGTAGCGGGGCTTGATGGGGCCGCACTCGTTGATCGCTCCTTTCAATTCGACCTCGAACTGACCGGCTTTGCCGTCGTCGACGTACTCGAAGCCGTCGATGTACCCGCGGTCGTAGAAGACCTCGAGCACGCTGCCGATCTCGTTCGAGGCGGGCGTTACCTCGTGGGTGAGATGACCCACACTCTCGGCGTTATCGAGTCCCGAGAGCGCGTTGCTGAGTGGATCGTTTCCGGTCATATTATCGGTACTTCTTGAATCCCATGTCGCGGGCGATCTCGCGGAAGCACTGCCGGCAGAGATTGATGTCGTACTTCCCGACAAGTCCCTGCTCGCGGCCACAGCGCTGGCAGGACTCGACCTGCCCCGTTCGCTTCGCTGCGTGCTCGCCCGTGTGGTCGTTTTCTTCTGTTTCGCTTTCACTCATCGTCCGTGCCCTCCACGCTCACGTCGAAGTTGGCCTCGATGAACGCGACTGCGTCCTCGGGGGTCAGTCGGTGCTTCGACGGGATCGATCGGGTTGCCTTGTCGCGCTTGGCGATGCGGTAGCCCGGACGCACCAGGTTGACGGTGACGTCCAGCCCGTAGATCCCGACGTTCGGGTCGTACTCCTGGCTTGGGAAGTCGGTGTGTTCCTCGACACCGAAGCTGAAGTTCCCCGTGTCGTCGAACTGCGCCGGCGAAATTTCCGTCAGCGGCAGCGACTTCTCGAGGAACGCGTAGGCGTCGTCGTCGCGGAGGGTGACCTTCGCGCCGATCGGATCGCCCTGACGAATCCCGAAGTCGGGTTCGGTCTTCTTCGCCTGGGTCCGGACGCTTTCCTGCCCGGTGACCTCCTCGATGATGTCCTCGGCCTTGCCGAGTTCGCGACCGCCCTGGCCGACGCCCATGTGGACGACGACTTTCTCGACACGCGGTTCGCGCATCTCGTGGAAGTCGCCAGCGTCAGCTTCACTCATCGTCCGCACCTCCGCTCGCGGTTTCCGACGCTTCCGCGTCGCTCGTGAAGTTCTCGTCGATGACGACGACGTACTCTTCGACGGTCTCGAAGCCGTCGTCGTCCGTGGAGACGCCGACGCTGTTCGAGCCGCTGCCCGGCGTGACGTCGATCGCGTCGATCTCGCCGACCTTTCCGCCGTGGTTGCCACGGACGGCGGTCACGAGTGCGCCTTCCTCGTAGGGGAAGTGCGCGACGACGGACTTGTCCTCGTTGTCGACGACGATCGAGTCTTTCGGCGTGTACTCGTCGTTGTCGACGATGACGTTCGTGCCGTCGTGCAGCGTCAACTGGGTATCGCCACCCGTCACCTGCTGCTTGTTCACGATCTTGCCGAGGCGGCTCTGGGCCGATTCCTCGTCGATCTCGGTCAGCGCGAGCCGACCGCCCTCGTCGGGGAAGACGCGATAGTACTCCGCTCGAGCGGGGAACGCCACGATGTCGAACATGCCGATCGGGCGCTGTTCGTCGTTGATGGGGTCCCCGTTGATGAGGATCGCGTCCTCCGAGAGGGCGTACCGTGCTTCCTTCCGCGAGTCCACGTAGCCGAGCACGTCCCGCAGGAGGACGACGAGCGGCACGCCGTCTTCACCGTGGGGACCGGCGTCGGCCTTGACCGTGAAGGTCTCGGTCTTTCGCTCGACCGGCCAGGACTTCGGTACCGATAGTCGTTTCTGGTGTTTCGTCATTCGCTATCACCTTCGAGACGCGCCTCGCGACGCTCGTCCTCGAGGTCGAGCGCCGTGATGCGGACGTTCGACGGGTCGAGCGGCCGTGGCACTTCCTCGCCGTCGGCCGTCTCGACGGTCACGTCCTCGACGTGGATGGTTCCATCCTCGAGAATCGCGCGCAGGACCTCGCCTTCGTCGCCGGCGTGGTCGCCACGCATGACCTCGACCGTGTCGCCCGCGTTGACGCGGGTTCGACGGGTGTCGTACTCCTCGCGGAGCTCGTCGGACAGCGTCGCGTGCAGCTGCTTCTGTCGCTTGTGCAGCGGCGCGCGTTCCGTCTGGGTTCGCTGTTTGTGTGGTTGCTTGGTCATATCTATACGATCATCGTCGCCGTGCTGGCGATTGCTCCGAAGCGCTCTGCGACTTCGCGGGCGATCGGCCCCTTGATCTCGGTGCCGCGGGGCTCCTCGTTCTCGTCGATGATGACCGCCGCGTTGTCCTCGAACTTGAGACGCGTCCCGTCCGGCCGGCGGATCGACTTCCGCTGGCGAACGACGACCGCCTCGAGGACCTGTCGGCGCATCTCCGGGGTACCCTTGGTGACCGAAACGGTCACCTTGTCACCGATCCCCGCCTTCGGCTGGCGGTTCTTGGTGCCGTGGTAGCCCGCGACGCTGATGACCTTCAGCTCCCGCGCGCCGGTGTTGTCGGCGCACGTGACCAAAGACCCTTTCTTGAGGCCCTGCGTGACGTCGGCCTTCATCGCCTCCATCACTGATCACCCTCGTCGGCCGCGGCGAGGTCCTCGTCGGAGAGCTCCGGCTCAGGCTCGGCCTGACTCGTGAGCTCGGCGAGGTCCGCCGCAGTCGCTTCTTCGGTTACTTCGACGACCACGTGCGATTTCGTCTTCGACAGTGGTCGGGTCTCTGCGATCTTGACCGTGTCACCGACCGAGAGCGGCTCGAGCACGCCCGGTACGTGTGCCGGGATGCGCGAGCGTCGTTTCATGTGTCGGTCGTACTTCGGGACCGCCACATCGTACTCTCGCTCGACGACTACGGTCTTGTCCATGTCCGTCGAGACGACCGTCCCCTCGAGGATCTGCCCTCGAACGGAGAGTTCGCCGTAGAACGGACACTTCTCGTAGTCGTATTCCTCCGGGTTCTCTGGTTCCGGAGGGGTTTCAACGTCTAGTCCTATTGCCATGGTGAGTCACCACTCGTTTCCGTGCGTCGGGCGGGCCGTGAGAGCAGCCGCGATCCATCGACCGTAACGTAGGCTACATCCTCGCCGGCAGCGCGACGGCGGTCCCGCGAGGGGGCGTCGTCGCGACAGCCGGCGGCGTCGCCGCCGGCTCGGTCCGCTGTGGCGGATTGCTCCGCCGCAGCAGGTTGAGTGTCGGCCAGTTTGGACGCAGTCCCCGATCCCTTCTCGAGACCGGCGGCGTCATCTGTGATCGCGAACTCGAACGTCGAGCCCGACTTCGGCACCATCACGACCCGAGACTCGCCGTCGTCACGAATCTCGATCGACAGGGTCTTCGTCGTCTCGATGACGACGCGGCCTTCCAGCCCCACACGCGCGGCGTCGTCGCTCTCGACGACTCGCACGGGGAGCCCGTTGAGTTCGTGTCGCGGCAGCGTTTCGGGTGTCAGTGCCATTGTGTGTGGATACGTTATTCGGCGTCCGCTTCGTCCTCGAGGTCGCCTTCCTCGCGCTGGATCGTCTTGATCCGGGCGATGGTACGACCCAGCTCGCCGATGCGGCCCGGATTCTCCGGGGCGCCACCGGCGGCGAGGACGGACTTCTGGTTCAGCAGTTCCGTCTCGAGTTCCTCGAGTTCTTCCTGCCGTTCGGCAGGGGTCATGTCGCGGATCTCTTCGACGTGGAGGATCGCCATCAGGCGTCACCTCCCTCGTCCGCGTCGTCCGCGTCGTCCGCGTCGGCTTCCATCTCCTCGACGAGCTCCTCGGCTTCCGCTTCGACGTCGTCCTCGAGCTCCTCGAGTTCTTCCTCGACGTCCTCGTCGCCGCCGGGGACCTCGACTTCTTCGAACTCCTCGTCGGCGTCGGACTCGACCTCTTCCTCGATGACCTCCTCGACGACGTCCTCGTCGAGGTCGGCCTCGGCCTCGGTCTCGACGGCCTCGTCGGCCGCGGCCTCGGCACCGCTGTCGGCGGCGTCGGCCTCCTCCGGTTCACCCTCGAGGAGTTCCGCGACACCGCCTTCCTCGTTGACTTCGACGGCGTCCGGAACGACCTCCTCCGGGTCCATGTCCTCGTTGACCGCGAAGTCGTCGGGCAGCTCCGCACCCGGCGGGATGATCTTGACGTCGACACCGATGGTGCCGAGCTTCATGACCGCGACGCCTTGCCCGTGGTCGACGACCTCCTCGGCGGGCTCGCCGTTGTGCTTGATGTAGCCGCGGTTGAACTTCTCGACGCGCGAACGCGCGCCGGTGACCTTCCCCGAGAGGACGATCTCCGCACCGAGCGCGCCGGCTTCCATGATCCGGTCGATCGTCGTGTGACCGGCTTTCCGGAAGTACCAGCCGCGCTCGAGCGCGTTGGCCAGTCGGTCCGCGACGATGCGCGCGTTGAGGTCGGGTTCCTCGACCTCTTGTACGTCGATCTGAGGGTCCTCGAGGTTGAACTTCTCCTCGAGGGCCGTCGTGACCTTTCGGATGTTCTCGCCGCCTTTGCCGATGACCATCCCGGGCTTCTCGGCCTTGAGGACGATCTGGGTTCCCATCGGCGTCTTGGCGACGTCCATACCACCGTAGCCCGCGCGGCCGAGCTCTTCCTGGAAGAACTCGTCGATCTGGGACCGCTGAAGGCCGTTCTCGATGAATTGGTGTTCGTCAGCCATTAGCTATCGTCCTCCGCTGTTTCGTCGACTTCTTCGACGACGATCTCGACGTCGACCTGCGGCGTGTTCCACGAGGACGCACGTCCCATCGCGCGGGGCTTGCGACCGACGGACTCGCCGACCTTGTGGGCGGCGACGTGGACGATCTCCATCGACTCGCCGTCGAAGCCCTGGTGATCCGCGTTGGCCTCGACGTTCTCGAGCAGGTCGAGAAACTCCTTGGAGACCTTCTCCGGGTACTTGCCGGCGTCCCAGCCGTCGATGTCGGATCGATGTCCGGCACCGGTGTTGTGGGACTTGAACGGCACCGACTGTACCTCGTCGATCACGTCCTGGAGATACGCCCGGGCCTCGCCGACGGTTCGACCCTTGATCTCGCGTGCGACCTCCTTGCTGTGCTTGTTGCTCATATGACGCTCCCGAAGCATGGCTTTCGCCGTGGCGTCGGGGTCGGCGTCGACTGAGTAGTTGATTCCCATACGTGGATCACTTCAGTGGGACGAACTTCGACGATCGGGTCGCGCCGATACCGGCCTGTCCGTGCTCGACGGAGGTCCGCGTTAGCTGGAACTCGCCGAGATAGTGGCCGATCATTTCGGGTTCGACGCGGACGCGCTCGAACGACTGTCCGTTGTAGACCTCGAAGGTCAGTCCGACGAACTCGGGCAGGATCGGCATATCCCGCAGGTGCGTCCGGATCGGGTCGTTCGCCGTCTCCTCTTCGCCCTTCTCGCTGGCCTCCTCGCGAAGCTTCTCCTTCTCGACGGAGAGGCCGCGTTCGATACTTCGCCGCTGTCGAGCGGGTAGCAGTTCCACAACCTCGTCGAGCTCCATCTCCTGCAGCTCCTCGAGCGTGTAGCCGCGGTAGGTGAACTCACCTTCGCGGCCGGTTCGGTACTCCTGACTCATTTGTTGCCACCTCGACCGGTGCGTCGGGACGAGATGTCACCGACCTTCCGTCCCGGCGGGGCGTCCCGCGAGACGGACTTGGGTTTGCCGGGGTGCTGTCGGCCGCCGCCACCGAACGGGTGGTCGACGGCGTTCATCGCGACACCGCGGACGCGGGGCCACTTGGTGCCCCGAGCTTTCATCTTGTGATACTTGTTCCCGGCCTTGACCATCGGCTTCTCCGTGCGCCCGCCGCCGGCGACGACGCCGATGGTGGCGCGACACTGCGGATCGAGGCGCTTGACCTCGCCGCTGGGAAGCTGAATGACCGCCGCGTTGCGGTCGTGGGTGATCAGGTCCGCGTTGGTCCCCGAGGCGCGAGCGAATCGACCGCCGTCGCCCTGGTTCGCCTCGACGTTACAGACCGGCACCCCTTCGGGAATCTCCGCGAGGGGGAGCGTGTTACCGGGCTTGATCTCGGCACTCACGCCGACCTGCAGCTCCTCGCCGACGGAGATGCCTTCGGGCGCGAGGATCAGTCGCTGATCGCCGTCCTCGAACTCGACGGCGGCGATCGGCGCCGATCGGGCCGGGTCGTGTTCGATGTCCACGACCGTCCCGCGGACGAGATCGTCGTCTTCCTCGTTCTTGTGATCGAGCTTCGCCTTGTACCGGTGGGAGGGGGCGCGGAACGTGGAGCTCCCGCGACCGCGTCGTTGTCCCTGAATGCGTCGTCCCATTCTCAGAACACCCCGATTCGCGAAGCGACTTCCTGTGCGTCGTCCTCCTCGTCCAGGCGGACGATCGCTTTCTTTTTCCCCTTCATCGTTACCTGCGTGTTGATGTTCCGGACCGAGATCTCGAACCGCTTCTCGATCTCGTCGCGGATCTCCGGCTTGGTCGCGTCCGGGTTGACGACGAACTGGAGCTTGTTCTCGAAGTCCATGTCGTTCATCGCCTTCTCGGTTACGAGCGGGTGTTCGATGACCGAGCTCATCGGTCGGCCACCTCCTCGAGTGCGCTCTCGGTCCAGACGGTCAGCCGTCCGGGCTGTGCGCCGGGCGCGAGATCCTCCGCGTTGACCTCCGCTGCGGTGGTCACGTCGGCACCCGCGAGGTTCCGGGCCGCTCGCGACGGGCCGGTCTCGCTCGAGGTGACGAAGAGGATCGACGTCGGCGTCTTGTACTTGCGGCCGCGGGCTTTCCCCTGCCCGGAGCGGACGCTGCGACCCTCGTCGGCGCGTTCGATGTCGTCCGCGAGGCCGGCTGCCTCGAGGAAGTCGACGACCTCGGCGGTCTTCTGGAGGTCCTCGAACTCGTCGTCGACGACGACGGGGATCTCGACGTCTTCGTCGAACTCGTGGCCGCGCTCGGCGACGAGTTCGGCGTCGGTCGTCGCAGCGATGGCGCTGCGGACGGCCAGTTTCTTTGCTTTCGTGTTGATCGATTCGGACTGGTCCTTCTCGGCTTTCGGCGGGTGGGCCTTGCGTCCTTTGACGGCCTGGGGAACGCGTCGTGCGCGACCCTCCTGTCGTGGAACGTGGGCCATCCCGCGGCCGCTGCCGAACGATTCGGCCGGCGTTCGGAGGCCGGCGAACTCGTCGGAGCCGTAGTCCTGTTTTCGGTTTGCCTGTGCGGCGCGCACGGCGCGGCCGATCAAGTCCGGGCGGTACTGGGTCTCGAAGACCGCCGGGAGCTCGACCGTGCCCGCGTCCGAGCCGTCCAGGTTTCGTACTGTTGCGTCCATGTGTTATCCCTGGTTGGATGCGGTGGAGACGTAGCGAACCTCGGGATCGAGGCGCGGCTGGTCTCCGGGTCGGATCGCCGGGCGGAAGCGTACGAGACGCTGCTGCGGCCCGGGGAGCGAGCCCTTGATCAGCGCGTGCGGCCCGTCGACTTCGCCGTAGTTGACGAAGCCGCCGTCGACCGTCGCGTCAGCGCCGTCGCCGATGTCGACGAGGCGCTTGTTCAGTTCCGTCCGCTGGTGGTAGCCGGTCTGCCCCTGCTGGGGGACCGTCGAGCGGACGCGGGACGGGTTCCACGGGCCGAGGTTGCCGATGCGGCGACGCCAGCCCTGCCGGGCGTGTTTGCCCTTGCGTTTCTGGACGCCCCATCGCTTGACGGGGCCCTGCGTCCCTTTCCCTTTCGTGACGCCGCTCGCGTCGACGTACTCGCCGGCGCGGAACACGTCGTTCATGACGTGCTCGCCGCCGTCCTCGATCGCCTCGAGGGCGAAGTCGACGCGGTCGTCGACGGAGCCGCCGCCGACGCGCGTTTCCATCACGTCCGGTTTCTTCTTCGGCACCGAGGGAACGTCCCCCGGGACCGTGTGGGTGATGACGCGGACGTCGTCGACGCGTCCCTCCTCGTGGAGGGCACGGAGCTCGTCCGTGGCGGCGTCGGTGTCGTAGTCGTCACCGGGAAGGTCGAGAACGCGATCGAGTTCGGGAACGAACTCGTCGGTCCAGACCTCGGTTATCGGCTTCATACCGTACGGCGTGTCTTCGTATGCTCGCAGTGCGACGGCGCGCATCGGCGGCGTCTCCACGATCGTCACGGGGACGGTCTGTTCCATCCCCTCGGTCGGCGAGTTCGCTTGGTCGTCGACCATGACGACGTGGGTCATGCCGGCCTTGTAGCCCGCGAAGCCCTGGAGCGTCGGCTGTCCGTCGTCGTCCGGCCACGAGTTGAAGCGTGGGACCTCGCTGGTCGCACGCTTTCGTGGGCCGAACCCGAGTGAGCCTTTGCGTGGTGTATTTGCTTGTGGCATTCTATCACTCTCTCAGTGAGAGGGGCGCGAGGGTGGCGAACAGAGCCTCCTCCGTCCGCACGACCTCGCTTCCCTGATCCGGAACCGTGTTTAGCCAGAGGTCGAACCCCGGATCGGCAGTGGGTTCGACTCCGTTATCGGCCGCGTCACCCTGTCCGGACGACGCTTCGATGGCCGATTCCTCGATTCCGAGGATAGCCGGCAGCCCTCTCTCGGGCGCGCCGAAGGCGACGGTCATCCCGTCGCGCTGGACGCGTCCGGCCAGCGTCTCGAGCCGCCCGACGGTGAGTTCTTCACCGAATCGGGAGGCCGCGATACGGACGCCGGCGTCCTCACGGCCGAGCGCTGCCTGCAGGTCCGTCTGCTCGATCGAGAGCCCCGGAAGGGGAACGTTTTCGAGCTTCGCCCGGACCGGTCGTCGCGAAGAGATCCTGACGGTCACGCGCTCCCCCTCCTCGACCGCCATTTTCGGCGGTACGTTGAGGGAGATCGGGTGTTGCAGTCCGCAATTGACCCGGACGCGCCCTTCAGGTCCGACCTCGGTCACGATTCCTTGTCTTGACGACCCCGAACCGGTAGATTCGGAGCCGGTCTGTGACATGGCGCGGAGCGGCGGCAAGACGCCCGCGTACTCCAGTTCGTCCCGCATCCCCCAGACCTCGTTGCGGAGATAGGGGGGCGTTGCGGCGTACCGCAGTACGGTGCTTACGAACCCGCCGTCGAATCGCCCTGTTTCGCCCTCCCGATCGGGGTAGACGATCAGGCGATCGGCCCGGAAGATCGTCGCCGCGCGGGCGACGTATCCGAGTTTGCGAGTTGCCTCGCGTTTGTCCTCGGCTTCCCGGGTGAGCGACGACGGGACGAGTACGCTGACGGTCATGCCGAGACGCTTCGGCGCCGCGTCACTAGACTGTAGCGATGTATTGCGGAGAGGGTCTTAAAAGAATAGCGGATTCGATTCCGGCTGTCAACGCCTCACAACCCCGAATTCGTGCCGAACGGACACACACTCTCGTTCGGTAACTGGTCCCGATCGTCACGCGGCCGGATGCGGATTATGTTGCCGGTTCCGGCGCATCGTCCTCGAGAATCACCGTGCCGCAGCGTGCCGATGTCGAATCGATTCGCAACCCTTATACATCCCTCCGGCAGTAGGTATGAGTGCAGCCGGGCGCTGGTAGTGTAGTGGTATCACGTGACCTTGCCATGGTCACAACCTGGGTTCAAATCCCAGCCAGCGCACTTCTACGGCGAACAATTCCCGCGAGCACCGCGTGGCGTGTGCTCGTCATCCGTGAGCCGCCAAGTCTTGCTGGATTCGAACGAGACGAGCTCGGCCCGGGAAGTGAGCCGAGCGAACGACCCGGAACGTCTCGGCGTTGTTCGAATCCCAGCTATCGCATTTCTGCCACGAGCAACTCCGTGAGCGACGGAACTCGCTCTGAATTCGAATTAGGCGGTTCTGCGACCGATGAGAACAGGTACTCGGGCATGGTTCGACACCCAGCCGCGCACTTCTCCGGCGAGCGTCTCGTGTCGTGTGTTCACTATCCGCGAATCGCCCGTTTCCGCGGGCCGTGCGTTTGCTCGAGGTCCGCGATACCGTGAGTCGGACGGTCGCGGCAAACTGTCGGCGAGATTTTCGTTCCGAAGTTCGTCATTTATAAGTATACGTGACGATTTCGTTCAGGTGGACGCGAGGTCAACGCCGGCGTCACGGTGTCGCAAGCGCGTTGGTAGTGTAGTGGTATCACGTGACCTTGCCATGGTCACAACCTGGGTTCAAATCCCAGCCAACGCACTTCTACGGCGAACGATTCCCGCGGGCACCGCTAGCGTGTGCTCGCCATCCGTGAGCCGTGAAGTCGTCCTGGATTCGAACGAGACGAGTCGCAGCTCGGGACGTGAGCCGAGCGAACGACCCGGAACGTCCCGGCGTTGTTCGAATTCCAGCCACCGCATTTTGCCGAACACGATACCTCGAGCGTTGCGTAGCATCACGAGAACTCGTGTCCAGAGAACTCGTTCCGAATTCGAGAGAACTGCGGTGCTGCGAGCACAGCGACGGAGAACTCGAGAGCGGGTCGGTGGCAGCCGCCGTCATCTCGGACACACGGAGGCGTTGTACGTACAGTGCCGACTACTGTGAAACGGCCGTCCGAACGGTTCCGCTCACCGAAACGGATCGTAATTTCGTGGTATCGCCCAGAGACGCTCGAGATCGGAATCGATCACCGGTCCGTCGGGGCTCGTCTCGAGCGGAGCCTCCGCCGAGTCCGCCCACACGCGACACCAGTCGACGACGGTCTCCCCCGTCCGGACTCGAGGAGTGTCGACAGCGGCTGAAAACCGGATACCGTCTATGCTCGGTCACGACCTGCGTCCGACCCGTTCGTTCCGCCGACGCGATATCCCGGCAGACGCCCCCGTCACACGGCCGCTGAGGCGGACGGCTCCAACTGGTTCGGAGCGACTCGAAAACGGTGTTTCTCGCTCGTCGCAGAACGCAGTACGCAGTACGACACGGCGAGGCAGCCTAGTCGATGGCCACGACGTCCGGTCCGTCCTCGGAGTCGCCGTCCCCGTCGGCGAGGTCCTCGAGGGCGAGTTGCAGGTTCCACTTGTTGGCTTTCCAGACGGCGTCGAACGCGACTCCGAGGACGGGGATTGAGCCGATCACGGTGTCGACGCCGATGTTCGCGAGCATCCTGACCAGCGTCGACCGGGAGACGCCCATGCGAGCGGACTCGGCGACGAGGTACAGGGAGACGACCGCCGCGACGGAGTCGCCGGCTCCCGGAAGGACCCCGATGATCGGATCGACACCGATCTTGAAATCCGTTCCCGGGACACGAATCCCCTCGTCGAGGGTGCGCGCGACGAGGTGCATGCGCTCGACCGCTGCCTCGTCGGCGGCGGCGGGCAACTTTCCCTCGAGCGCCTCGAGTTCCGACGCGATATCGTCGACTGAATCAGTAACCATACAGGTCGATTCGATGCGGACGTGGATAAGCCCGCGGGCGGCCGTGGCAAGCGGTCCGACGAACCGCCGCTCGCGGTTAAGAGACCGGATTCGATCGATAGCAACAGCTCGTTACCGACGAAACAGTTCGATTGTCGTGAGTCTCCCGCGGTGTGACGCCGCAAGAATAGAAGTGAACGGCCGTAAACAATTTATTCATCACAGTTTCAACATCTCTTATTAATGCTCGATACTATTTCATACATAGAGACTATTGTCAGTGACGAGTGGCTTTTATACTGTGAGTAACTACGGTCTAATACGTGATTGAGCGATCAGATAGAGCAATGCAGACGGAACTTTCACCGGCAGACGGCACGGACAACCTCCAGTACGATCAAACGAACGACCGGTACGTGTTTCACCACGATACCGACGGGACCGCGACGATCACCACGACGATCGTCCACGCCCTCGCGTCGATCGCCGACACCGACGTTTCGCAGGGGGAGTTCTCCCTGTACGATAGCGTCGACCCCGACGCGCTCGACCGGATCTTCAGCAAGAAGGCGGACGGCTCCGATCGCACGGGCGGTCACATCGCCTTTACCGCCCTGGAACACGAGGTGTACGTCTACGCGAACGGCGACGTCATCATCTACCCGCCTGCGGAGACGCCGGGCACGCCGACGCGCTGACCCCGGTCGGATGCCGGCCTTCGCAGCCGCCACTGATCGTTTTTCACACGACGGAACCACACTACTCGGCCAGCGACGCAGCCGTTGGAACCGGCAGACTGCGGCGCGAGCGCGCCGCGTCGGCCGCGTCAGCCGTGGCGGATGCCCCTCCCCCCCGAATTTAGGGCCCCCCAGACCGTTCACGACCCCATGACGGTAGTCGCGCTACTGAGCGTCGCACCGGTGATCGAAGACAGCATGGCCAGCGAGGTCGCGAAAGCGGTCGACGCGCTCGAGGCGTACGATGTCACCTACGAGACGAACCCGATGGGGACGGTGATCGAAGCCGAGACGACGGACGAGCTGTTCGCGGCCGCGCAGGCGGCCCACGACGCCGTCGACGGCGATCGCATCAGTACGGTGCTGAAGATCGACGACAAGCGGACCCGCGACGTCGACGCGTCGGAGAAGGTCGACGCCGTCGAGGAGCACCTCGGCCGTCCCGCCACAAACCGAGCGGAGTGAGCGCCGCGAGCGGGCCGAGAATCGACGTCGAAGCGTCCGAGCGTCGCGACGAATATCGTCGCCGATCGTCAGCCGTCGGTCGGGCGCCAACGGACAAACGGTTTTACCCCAGAGGCTGAATCCCGGTGCATGGAAAGTCTCAATCGGATGGCGATCGAGCTGGTCGACGAGGCCCTCGATTACGCCGAGGAGTTGAACATCGGCGGTTACGACCTCGAGAACGAATCGACGGTACTCGACTTCGGACTCGAGTTCGAGGGAGGGATCGAAGCCGGACTGCTGCTGACCGAGATTCAGACGGCGGGGATGGCGACGCCGAGCTACGAGCTGGGCGAACTCGGCGACGCGTCGCTCCCGTACGTTGAGCTCTCGACCGACCAGCCGGCGCTCTCGCTGCTGTGCTCCCAGAAGGCCGGCTGGGAGCTAACCACCGCGGACTTCGAGGGGCTGGGCAGCGGTCCCGCTCGCGCGCTGGTAGCCGAAGAGGAGGAGTTTCGCCGCGTCGGGTACACCGACGCGTTCGATCTGACGGCGCTGGCCGTCGAGACCGCGGACGATCCGACCGTCGCCGCGGCCGACCAGGTCGCCGAACTCGCCGAAGTCGAGCCGAGTAGCGTCTTCCTGCTGGCCTATCGGACCGCCAGCATCGTCGGGAGCATTACGAACGCCGCCCGGGCCGCCGAACTCGCGACGTTCAGGCTCGCCGAACTGGGCTACGATCCCCTCGACATCGTCTCGGCGACCGGTCGCGCGCCGGTCGCACCCGTCGCGGGCGACGAGCGGACGGCCATCGCGCGGACGAACGACGCGATCGCGTACGGCGGGCGAACGCACCTCACCGTCCGCGAGGACGCCGATATTTTCGACTCCGTACCGTCGACCGCGGCGGCGGACCACGGCCGGCCGTTCGGCGCGGTCTTCGACGACCTCGACTGGGAGTTCGCGGAGGTTCCGTCCGACCTCTTCGCGCCCGCGGCGGTGACGATCGACGTCGTCGGCGGACCGACGTACGTGCACGGCGAGACGGACGAGGACCTGCTCGTCGACTCCTTCGGTCTGTAGCCGTGGTTCACGCGGGGCGTGACCGCCCGCGAACCTCACACTCGGTCCGACGGGCCGGCGGCCCCGTCCGACCCTGAGCGAGACGAATCAGAACGGTTCGACCGGCTCCGCGAGCGGATCGGCGTGTTCGAAACCGAGCGGTGAGCCGACAATACCGATCCCGCTGCTGCTACTACCGATACTAGCCGTGCGTGCGGCCCGAGAAACGGATTCCGAGAGCGTGTCGTCCGAATCGAACGGTCCGACCGCTACTCGTCGAACAGGCGGCCGGGGTTCCAGTCGCCGTCGAACGCCTCGTGCGTGAACGGCCTGGCGTCTTCGCCCGCGTAGCTGGCGACGAGCTGGCCGTCGCCCTCGAGATGGTACTTGTAGGTCGTCAGTCCCTCGAGCCCGACGGGACCGCGGGCGTGAATCTTGCCCGTGCTGATGCCGACCTCGGCACCGAGACCGAACCGGTAGCCGTCGGCGAACCGGGTCGAGGCGTTGTGGAAGACGCTCGCGGAGTCGATGCCGCGCATGAAGGCGCTCGCCCGGTCGGCGTCCTCGGTCACGATCGATTCGGTGTGCTTCGAGCCGTGGGTCGTGACGTGATCGATCGCGGTCTCGAGCGAGTCGACGATCCGGATCGAGACGATCAGATCGCCGTACTCGGTGTCCCAGTCGGCGTCGGTCACCGCGTCGACGTCGACGATCTCGCGGGTAGCCTCGTCGCCGCGGATCTCGACGCCGGCGGTCTCGTAGCGGTCCGCGATCGCCGGCAAGAACTCTTCGGCGACGTCCTCGTGGACCAGCAGCGTCTCGACGGCGTTGCAGACCGCCGGGTACTGGACCTTGGCGTCGTAGGCGATCTCCTCGGCCATCGAGAGGTCCGCTTCGTCGTCGACGTAGACGTGACAGATCCCCTCCGTATGACCGAGGACGGGGATGCTGGTGTTGTCTTGGATGTAACGCACGAACTCGGAGCTCCCCCGCGGCATCAGGAGATCGATCGCGTCGTCCATCTCGAGGAGGGCGTCGACGTCCTCACGCGCCTCGACGTGCTGAGCCCAGCCGTCGGGCATCCCGGCGTCCGCCGCGGCCTCCTCGATGATCTCGAACAGGACTCGGTTGGAGTGGAGCGCCTCGCTGCCGCCTTTGAGGATCACGGCGTTCCCCGACTTCAGGCCGAGCGCGGCGATCTGGACGAGCGCGTCGGGTCGCGATTCGAAGACCGTTCCGACGACGCCGATCGGGACGGCGACCTTGTACAGCTCGAGATCGTCGTCGAGTTCCCGTGCCGAGAGCGTCTTTCCGAGCGGGTCGTCCTGTTCGGCGACGCTGCGGACCATCTCGGCGATGTCCTCGATCTTCGACTGGGAGAGCTGCAGCCGATCGACGAGCGCCTGCGTGTACTCGCCCGCCTCGAGCAGCCGTTCGCCCTCGGTGACGTCTTTCTCGTTTTCCGCGAGGATCTCGTCGGTCCGCGCTTCGATCGCGTCGGCGATCTCGCGCAGCGCCGCGTTCCGGTCCTCGTCGGAGCGGTTCGCGAGCGCGAGGGCTGCGGTCTGTGCCTCGTCGACGTCGCGTTCGATGTCGGTTTCAGTCATCGCTCACACCGTTGATGGGGACGAATATGGTCCCCACGGGCTTGGCAGTAGCGATCTTCGCGAGCACGTCGGGCTCGGTCGACTTCGCGATGACGGCCGGAATCCCGTGTTCGCTGACGTCGCGCGCGCCCTCGACTTTCGTCTGGATCCCGCCGAACCCGTCGGTCGTGCTCTCGGAGATGATGTCCTGAACCGTATCGTAGTTGCGTCCGACGGCCTCGATGCGCTCGGCGTCGGTGTTCTCTTTCGGGTTCCCGGTGTAGACGCCGCCGACGTCGGTCAGCGTGACCAGCAGGTCCGCGTCGACGCCCATCGTCGCTGCGGCCGAGAGCATGTCGTTGTCGCCGATCCGGAGCTCCTCGGTCGCGACCGCGTCGTTCTCGTTGATGATCGGCACGACGCCCCAGTCCAGCAGCGTCTCGACCGTGTTCCGGAAGTTCGTGAACCGTTCGGGGTTCTCGAGGTCGTGCTGAGTCAGGAGGAGCTGGGCTACCGTCCGGTCGTATCGCGCGAAGCTCTCGGTGTAGCGGTGCATGAGGGTGCTCTGGCCGACGGTCGAGAGGGCTTGCGTCTCCTCGAGGGTCTCGCTGCCCTGTGCGATCCGTCCCATCCCGGCTCCGACTGCGCCCGAGGAGACGAGGATCACGTCCTTGCCCCGCGAGAGGAGGTCCTCGATGTCGTCGACGAGCTTGTCGAGTTTCCCGTCGTCCAGATTCGACTCCGCGTCGGTCAGGGAGTTCGTCCCCGCCTTGACGATCACGCGGTCCGCGTCGGCGGCGAGCTGCCTCGCCTCGGCGACGGCCGCTTCCTCGAGCCCCTTACTCATCGTTGAATTCGGCCGCGAGTTCCGCCGACCGTTCCTCGGCCGCCTTCACCGCCTCCCTGACCTCGGCGTCGGCGTCGCTCTCCCAGAGGACTTCCATCCCTTCGATCGTCGTCCCGTTGGGCGAGCAGACCGCGTCGATCAACTCGTCGACGCTCCGGTCCGATCGGAGAACGGTCTCGGCCGCCCCCTTGAACGTCTGGGCGGCCAGCGTTTCGGCGTCGCCGGGCTCGAGACCGCCCTCGACGCCCGCGTCTGCCATGGCCTGAATGAGATAGAAGACGAAGGCCGGCCCGCTTCCGTTGACCGCGGTCGCGATGTCCATCTTCTCCTCGTCGACCTCGGCGAACTCGCCGGCGTCGTCGAGCAGCGCTCGGACCTCGTCGGTGATGCCGTCGGTAGTCACGGCCGCGGCCATGTCGCCCGTCTCGGCGGCAAGGTTCGGCATGATCCGGACGACGTTCGCGTCGGTCCGCGCTTCGACGTAGTCGGTAGAGACGCCCGCAGCGATAGTGAGCAGCGTCTGCTCGGGCGAGAGATCGAGATCCTCGAGGACCGCGCCGACGATGTCCGGTTTCACCGCGACGATGACAACATCGGCGTCGGACGCGTCAGAGACGTCCGACGTCGTGCGGTCGACGTAGTCGGCGACCCCCTCGAGTGCGTCGGGATCGAGGTCGCACGCGACTATCGTATGGTTCCCGGACTGCCAGAGGCCCTTGATCAGGGCGCTCCCCATGTTTCCACAACCGATAACGCTCGTCTGTACCATCTTGTCTAGGGTGAGGAACCGAGGGAGACATACCAACTTTGGTTTCGATTCCCCAGTCACACCGGGTGGAATCCGAGAAGCACCGAGGAGATCGTCTCGACGATCTCCTCCCAGATCGAAATTCCCGTCAGGATCTCCAACACGGTATCGAGCCCGAAAAAGACGAAGAGTCCCGCGCCGGCGAGGTGGGCCAGTCTGGCGTCGAAGCGGTGAGAGAACCGGTGGAAGAAGTAGGCGTTGGCCGCGCTCACGGGAACGATCGCGAGCATCTCGCCGACCCAGATTGCGGGGTGGGCCCCGTACTGCACCGCGAGACCGATCGTGACGAGCTGTGTTTTATCACCGAACTCTCCGACGGCCATCAGGGCGAAGATCGGAACGAACCCGCGGAGGTACGGCGGTATGTCGCGGCCGAGAATCGAGACGTCGATCGCGTCGGCCGTCGTCCCACCGCCATTGGCCACCGCCGATTGCTCGCTCGTTTCGGGGGCCGACCTGACGAGCAACGCCGCAAAGAGGAGGAACAACCCCGCCGTGATCGCGTCGAGGTAGACGGGCGGTAACACGCCCTGAATCGCCGCTCCGAAGAGGATCTCGAGGGCCGTCCAGCCGGCAAAGGCACTCGCCGCGGCGGCGACCACGATCCGGGGATCGTATCGTGTCGCCAGCCCCGCGATGATGAACTGCACCTTCTCGCCGGGGAGCACCGACAGCTGCAGAACGAACGCGGTGACGAGGATCTCGAGCCAGCCGGTCATGCGTGAGAGGAGTTGCAGGGATACTGTCGCACGGCGAGATCACCGGTCACGTCGGTTTAGTCGCGTCTAATGTATATGTGTTACCGTCTAAGAGAGGCGTGTCGTGAGCCAAACCGCAGACGTGTGACGACGAGCAGGTCGAAGACGGCCGGTCAGTCAAGTCGGCTTCCGGTTCGGAATCGCGTTCCTGGCCACCAGTCACTCCATCGGGGAGACGTCGGTCACCGTCCCGACGCCCTTGCTGCGACCCTCGCGGAAGACGAACTTCTGCCCCTCCTCGACGAGGTACGGACGGAACTTGAACCGGACAGTCGTCTCGCCCGTGTCGCCCGGTAGTAGGCGGCCGTTCTCGGGGTAGAAAGCCGCAGCTTCCCCGATCGTCTCGAGGTGGACGACGGGTTCGTAGCCCTCGCCGATCCGGGTAGGGTGGTTGAGCACCATGACTTCGGCTTCGAACTCCCGGACGGGTTCGGGGTCGGAATCCCGCGGGAGCAGGACCATCCCGCGCTCGATCGCGCTCTCCTTGATGCCCTTGAGCGCGATGCCGACGATCCGGCCCGCCTGCGCCTTGTCGACCCGGTGGTAGTGCATCTCGATCGAGCGAACCTCGACCTCCTGGAAGCGGCCGTCCGACATCGGCCCGATGAGGAGTTCGTCGCCGGCCTCGACCTCGCCCGACATGACCGTTCCCGAGGCGACCGCACCGACGCCCGTGACCGAATAGCTGCGGTCGACGTACATCCGGAATTCGCCGGTGTCACGGGACGTCTTCGGGAGGCGGTCGAACAGTTCGTCCAGCGTCTCGAGGCCGTCCATCGTGATCGCGCTGGTTTCGACGATGGGGACGACCCGCTCGCTGATCTCCTCGACGGCGGCGTCGACGCCGTGGCGACTGACCCGAAGCGGCGACTTGCCGACCTCGCGGAGGAGCCGTTCGACCTCGCGCTCGACGTCCTCGATGCGGTCCTCGTCGACGGTATCGGTCTTGGTGATCGCGACGATCGTCGGGAGGTCGGTGGCGAGAAGGACACCGAGGTGTTCTCGCGTCGTCCGCGTCGGGCCGTCGTCGGCGGCGACGACCAGCAGCCCGTAGTCGAGTTTCTGCCCGACGAGGCCGCGGATCGTCGTCCGGAGCCACGGCTCGTGGCCGACGGTGTCGACGAACGAGACGAGCCGGTCGGCCTCCTGAACGACGTCCGCGCGGTCGGCCTTGCGGTTGGGGTTCCGGACCCGGACCGGTCCCGCCTCGTCGAAGCCGTAGACGGCGTAGGACAGGTCGGCGGAGAGCCCCCGTTCGACCTCGTGGGGCTGTACGTCGAGGAACGCGCGAGTCGCACCGTCCCCGTCGTCGGGTTTTCCCGTCACCAGCGAGCCGACGAGCGTGCTCTTGCCGTGGTCGACGTGACCCGCCGTCCCGACGACGACGTGTTCGTCGTCCGTCTCGAGGACGCCGCCCTCGCGAACCTGTGCGACCCCCACGAGTCCGTCGTTGATTCCCCATGTCTGGACGTCCTCGATGTGGGCGTCGGCCTCCTCGGCGAGCAAGGAGAGGACGTCCATCGTCTCGGAGAAGGTGTCGGGGTCGACGCCGGCGAGTCCGCCGTCGTCGGTGACGCCGACGACGTACGTCGCCTCGCCGTCGCCCGAGAGCAATCGATGTCGAAGTTGCGCGGCCAGGCTCTCGCGCCGTCCACCCTCGAGGTGGACGTCTCGTGACAGTCGCTCCTTGAATTCGACGTTGCCACCGTCCTGTTCGCCACGGTCCAGGGCTCGCTCGAGGAGAGCCCGGTCACGGCTCATATTCCCTGTTAGTCGAGCACATGGCAAAAGCCTTCCCGTGTATTGCCACTGTATGGCACAGTATGCCCACCGAGCGGGAGAAACCGACGCCGGTAGCCCCGACAGTCGGGTGACCGTTTCGCCGGCGCGCAGCGGACTCGGCGCGGCCGTGACGGCCGGGACGGACCGTCGAATCGAAATCGGGCGGCGCGAACGACGGCCGCGGCGGCCCCGGACGAACGTGCCGGGCTCGCTTTCAAGCCCCTCGAGCCCGTTCCTCGAGATATGAGCGTCAGTGGCCTCTGTCAGATCTGTGAGTCCCGTCCCGCCACGGAACGGTGTTCCAACTGCGGCACGCTCGCGTGCGAGGTCCACTTCGAGGACAGCATGGACTTGTGTACCGACTGCGCCTCCCAGGCCCGGCCCGGACCCGGGAACGACGACGTGGAGATCAACCGGTTTTAAAAACGAGCGGCGCTGTATCCCCTCCCTGCTCGCGCCTTCGGCGCTCGCTGAGGAAGGGGGCTTAGCGCCTCAATTCAGCTAACCGGTCGCCGAACGCCAGCGCACCGACGTTGTGACCGCCACCCGCTGCCTGCTGGCGAGTCGCTCGGCGTCGGCGAGGGTCCCGATCGGCAGGACACTACTCGCGGTACCGGTTCAACCGCTTCTTCAGTCGCTTCGCGGCCTGCCCGCTTGCGCTTGCGAACTCCTCGCCGTCGTCGTCTCGCGGCTCCGCCGCTCGACTGTCCGAGGCGCTTCGCGCCTCGCTATCTTCTCCGGCGAAAATAATGCCGCGCGAGGAGTTGACCAGCCCGACGCCGTCGGCCAGTCCGTACTCGACGGCCGCCTCCGCGTCGCCGCCCTGGGCCCCGATACCGGGGACGAGGAAGGGGAGATCCGGAACCTGCTCGCGCAGCGCCTCGAGTTCTTCGGGCTGGGTCGCGCCGACGACGAGCCCGACGTTGTCGTTCTCGTTCCAGAGATCTGCCAGCGCCGCCACGCGCTCGTAGACCGGTTCCCCGGTCTCGAGTTCGAGATCCTGGATGTCCGCCCCGCCCGGGTTCGAGGTCCGACAGAGGACGAAGACGCCGGCTTCCTCGTTCGACAGGAACGGTTGCAGCGAATCCCGACCCATGTAGGGGTTGACCGTGATCGCGTCGACGGTCTCGAGCAACTGCGCGTACTGTCGGGTCGTGTTCCCGATGTCGGCGCGTTTCGCGTCCAGCAGGACGGGGACGCCCTTGCCGTGGGCGTAGGCGATCGTCTCCTCGAGTGCGCGCCAGCCGTCGGGGTCCTCGTAGAAGGCCGCGTTGGGCTTGTAGATCGCGGCGTGTTCGTGGGTCGCGTCGATGATGCGGCGGTTGAACGCCCAGCGGGGAAGGTCGTACTCCCGAAGGTGGTCGGGAATGCGCGACGGGTCGGGGTCGAGACCGACCGAGACGACGCTGTCGACCGTTCGGATGCGGTCGTGCAAGCGGTCGAAGAAGTTCATGACGGGTGTGGCCGCGCGACGGTCGAAAAGGTTGCTATCCGTCCGGCCGAGCGGGGCGTCGGGTGGCCGACGTGTGCCACGGTACACCTATCCGTTCCAAATATTTTAGACATCAGCTACTTCGTTCATATACCAGTCGGTTACTGTATGAGAATTCGACAGACCACGGCGTCGTTCTCGCGTCGTCTCCGCGAACGGGTCCGATCGACGCTGCTGAACGAACCGGAGTCGGCGAGTTCCCGACCGACCCGCGGCGACGGTCGGGGAGACGGAGACGGCATCTCCGACTCGTTCGGGAATCTGTTCCACTGCTCGCGCTGTAGCGACGTCTACATCGCGACCGAGAAGCGCGTCTGTCCGGAGTGCGACGAGGAGGTCGAACAGGTCCGGTCGACGCTGGCGTGCAACGCGCCCTGACGTCCTCACTGCTCGCGCTGTAACGACGCCCGCGGCGACCGCCCCGCCCGTCTCAGGTCTCGATCACTTCGACGAGGTTCCCCTCGGGGTCGCGGAGAAACATGATCGTCGTCCCGCTTTCCGTCGTTCGCGGTTCGCTGATCGTCGGGACGTCGTCGGGGAGTGCCTCGGAGAACGTCTCGAGATCGTCGACCGAGAGGCCGACGTGTGACGCGCCCGACTGATTGAGCCCCGCTGCGGGGGACCCGCCCGCTTCGGGATCGTACTCGACGAGTTCGAGTCGGATGCCGTCGGCCTCGAGGTGGACGAAGTCGGCGCTCGCGTCCGCGACGCCGACGGCGTCGGCGAAGGCCTCCCCGCCGACGCTGAACCGATCCGCGACCGGGAGATCGAGGACGTCCCGGTAGAACGCGAGCGTCTCCTCGAGGTCGCTGACGGTGATGCCGACGTGGTGTGCGCTGCAGTCTGCCATGGTGTAGTTCGGACGAGCGCGGGCGCAAAACCCTTCCGCCTCCGCCGCGCACGCGGCCTCGTTTCGCACCGTCCCGGCGACGCCGGTCGAACGGCTGGACTGCCGGCGCGTCCCTCACCGACGGTCGGTCGTCACGACTCGGGCGAGTCCCGAGCGCGTGCGTCCGCGAAGCGATCGACGTTGAGGGAGTACACGTGCTGTCTGGCGTCCGAAAAGGAGATCTGCGAGTCGACGAGCGCGTGGTCCTCGAGTTGGTTGAGCGCGTAGCGGACCGTCCGAGCGGGGAGCATCGTCTCCTCGGCGAGACGGGACTGCGTGAGGGAGCCTTCGTGTGCGAGAACCGTCAGCACGAGTTTGGCGCTCGGCGGGACGTCATCGACGGCGTCCGGAGCTGTGTTCGACGTCAGAACGACCTGATCGCTCATACATCGCTCTCTCACCACCCACTGGCTTCAATGATACCCTGCAACGTCTCGGTCCCGCACGACAGCTATCCGGTACCTGCCGATCCCCCTCGAGTCGTGGGCGGTTCGCGCACACGGATACTTTGACACTGCGCGGTGTACGGGCACCGCCATGTCCGACGACTCGACCGACCAGCGCGAGTACGACGTCGTCGTGATCGGCGGCGGACCCGCGGGACTGTCGGCGGGATTGTACACCACCCGACTCGGTCACTCCACGGCCGTCGTCGAGCGCGGCGGCGGCCGCGCGGCGATGATGCGGGACGTCCACAACCTCGTCGGCGTCACCGACGCGACCAGCGGGAACGAATTCCTCGAGACCGGCCGCGAGCAGCTCGAGGCCGACGGCTGCGACGTGATCCGGGATTTCGTCACCTCGGCCGGCGAGACGGGGGACGGACGGGTTCGCGTCTGCGGCACCGACGCGGAGTACGTCGCTGACTGCGTCGTCATCGCGACGGGCTTCGACGACGTTCATCCCCGACCGCCGCTCCCGCGGACCGGACGCGGGCTCCACTACTGCCTCCACTGCGACGCGTACGTGTTCGTCGACGAGTCGGTCTACGTGATGGGCCACAGCGACAGCGCGGCCCACGTCGCCGCGATCATGCTGAACGTCACCGACGACGTCGACCTGCTGCTCCGCGGGGACGACCCGGCTTGGAACGACGAGACCGCGTCCATGCTCGAGGACCACCCGATCGACGTGATTCGCGAGGACGTTACCGGCGTCCGGAACGGCGCGGACGGCTGGCTCGAGGCGCTCGAGTTCGCCGACGGCTCGGTGCGGGAGTACAGAGGCGGGTTCGCGATGTACGGCTCGGAGTACCACAACGGGCTGGCGGCCGATCTGGGCTGCGAGATCAACGCGGACGGAACGATCGCCGTCGACGACCACGGCCGGACGAGCGTCGACGGCGTCTTCGCGGTCGGCGACGTGACGCCGGGACACAACCAGGTCTCCATCGCGCTCGGCGAAGGCGCGAAGGCCGGCATCGCGATCCACTGGGAGTTGCGGGAGTTCCCGCGAGACGTCGCCGAGACGGAGTCGGCCGGTCCCGTCCGGGACGCGGAAGTGCCCGCGATTCCGGACGAGTTGCTCGAGCAGGCCGTCGAGTTTCACACCTACGAGTAGTCGACCCGGACGCACCGCCGACGAACTCAGCCGCCCAGCAGGTCGGACGCGAGGCCGGGAAAGATCGACTGCGCGAAGTGCACCGCGAGGACGACGACGATGGGGCCGAGGAACAGCCCGTACCAGCCGAATGCGAGTGTTCCGAGGAAGTAGCCGAGCAGGACGAGGCCCATGTGAACGCCGCTCCGGGCGGACAGGAACGACCGTGCGAAGAAGTCCGGAATCGTGTCGACGACGACGAACGTGAGAGCCAAAAAGGCGATCGGATGCCAGAGCGGCGTCGGCGTCGTCAGCGCGGCCGAAAGGAGAACGAGCCCGTAGGGAACGTAGACGATCTTCATGCCGACGGCCGGGATCAGCGTTCCGATCCCGATGAGCAGGGAGAGCAACACCGGCGTTCCGACGACGGGGCCGGCCGACGCGACGACGTTGAGGCCGTAATACGTGGCTGCAGCCGTCGCAGCCGCGACGGCGATGACCGCGAGGTTGCTGAGAAAGACCGTCTCGAGGTCGTCGTCGACCGCCTCGAGGAACGAGCGGATCTCAGCGTCGTGATCGATACTGTCGTAAAACCACCGTCGTAACTTCTGATCGTCCCGCAGGAGATAGAAGAGGATCGTGAGCATGAGAAAGAACCTGGCGAGAATCGAGACGATCGATCCGGCGATCGTCTGCAGTCGGCCGAGGGCTCCCGGAAGCCCCTGCCGAAGCAGGCCCGAAATCGACCCGCCACCGAGCGCGTCCCGGAGTTCGCCGACGTTGCCCTGTCGGACCGGCTGCAGGTACGGCTCGAGGGCCGACCGAGCCGCCCCGAGATCGCTCGCGGCGAGGAACTGGTCGAGTTCTTGGAGTGCGACGACGACCGCGTACGCGACGACGGCCACCATCGGAAGGATGACGAACAGGATCGTAGCCGTCGCCGTCACGTTCGGGTGGTCGATGACGCGATCGAGTTGGCGATAGAGCGGCCGCGTTGCGTAGTAGACGAAGATCGCGAAGAGCAGCGTTCCGACGTACCTGAAGAGGGCGAGTCCGATCAGCGCCGCGACGAACAGCCCGACGCCGATCCAGACGAAGCGCTTCCCGTCCCGTCCATCGAACACGCCCATACCCCGCCACACGGGCGCAAACGGGAAAAACGCCCGTCACGAGAAGAACACGGTAATCGACGCGTGACCGTCACGTCGGACGATCGAAGTCGGTCACGGAGACCGCGTCAGTGCGAGTCACGACTCGAGCCGATCCGCGAGCTCGTGGACACTCTCGATCGTCAGATCGGGACCCGTCTCGTACGGTCCCCAGAGGGTATCCTGCCGGTTGATCCAGACGCCTTGCATTCCGGCGTTGATTCCACCCGGCACGTCCCACCACCCCGCGGCCACGAAGGCGATTTCCTCGATCGGCGTTCCGATCCGATCGGCGGCGCGGCGGTACAGCTCGGGTTCGGGTTTAAACTGTTCGACCTCGTCGGCGCTGACCGCGTCTTCGATCAGATCGCCGAGCTCGGCGTACTCGATCAACGACTCGAGCATCGCCTCGTTCCCGTTCGAGACGATGTAGCAGTCGTAGCCCGCGTCCCGCAGCCGCTCGAGACCGTCGTGAACGTCGTCGAAGACCGGCAGATCGTGGTACGTCGAGAGGATCTCCTCGCGCTCGCCCTCGTCGACGTCGACACCGCAGGTCTCGAGCGCGTATCGCAGCGCGTGGCGGTTCAGCTCGTAGAACGAGTCGTACTCGTCGACGGCGTTGCCGACCATCGCGTACGACAGCGATCGCTGTCGCCAGAGCGTCGCGACGAGTTCGGGATCGCGTTCGTCGACGTGCTCCGAGAGCGGCTCGGCGACGGCGGAGACGTCCACGAGCGTTCCGTAGGAGTCGAACGCGATCGTCTCGACGGCGTCGGGGTCGAACGGCATGGTCTCGTCTACCCGATCGTCGTCGAAATAGCTTGGCCACCACCGGGGCGGCGTACCGGTGCCCGTCGATCCGGGACCGCTCGCTGGTCAGGAACTGACAGGGTCCCCGTGGAATCCGCAGTATGGACCGAAGCGAGCAGCTAGACGAGCAGGACGCGGCCGGCGAGCGGTCGCTTTTGTGTCGCGGAGTGCTTACTCTTTCCAACGGAATCGCACAGGACCAATTCAACGTCGGCGGGATGGCAGCTCGTTCTGCGCGGAGAGCAGTGTAACGGAACGAACTACTCGCGTCGCGAGGGTCCCTCGAGGGGCGACCGCCCTCGTCACGCAGTTCCGGGGCCTTCGTACCCGACTTCCCGAATGGCCCGGTGGAGGTCATCCGTGACGCCCACGTCGTGATCGACGGACAGATCGAGACTCCGCGGGTTCGCGAGTCACAGCCCGACCGCGACGAGGACGGGTTCCTCGATCCGGACGCCGTCGCCGACTCCTACTGGCGTCTGGTGACCCAGGACCGGTCGGCGTGGACCCTCGAGCTCGACGTCCGACCCCACGTCGAGGAGTTCTGACCGCGTCCGGAGTCGTCCCCCGAGTGCCGGGAGCCGACGCGAGGGGACGACAGCGCTCGTCTCCGCGCACGAGCACTTATTTTCCGAGGGGGTGATGGGCCGGTATGACACGCGTCGCGCTGATCGCTCACGACGAGAAGAAGCCGGAACTCATCGAGTTCGCCCGGACTCACGAGGAGCAACTGCGGGCGTACGACCTGATCGCGACCGGAACGACCGGGCAGCGACTCATGGACGAAACGGATCTCGAGGTCGAGCGCAAGGAGTCGGGGCCGCTCGGCGGCGACCTGATGATCGGCGCGGAGGTCGCGGCGGGGACACTCGACGGGATCGTCTTCCTCCGGGACCCGCTCCGCGCACAGCCCCACGAACCCGACATCTCGGCGCTGCTGCGGATCTGTGACGTTCACGACACGGCGCTCGCGACGAACCTCGCATCCGCGACGTTTCTCATCGAGGGGCTAGCGGAGTGACCGCTCGGTTCCCCGCGACGGTCGCTCTCGTCCGGCCCGGTGTCCCGGCGGGAGGGGAGTCGTTTATACTGTCGGCCTCGTTCCTTCCGATATGACCGTTTACGAGAGCGACCTCCCCGGCGTCGGGAAGAAATTCGAGGTCGAACTCGACGACGACTCGAGACTCGTCATCGTGACCCACAACACGGGAAAACGGGAGGTGTACCTGAAGGCGGACCCGGACGCCGACGGCGACAAACTGTTCGAGGTCTCGGACCGCCTCGCACGGAAGATCGGCACGATTCTGGAGGGGGCCTACTTCCAGCCCGTCCAGGCCGATCAGGTCGAGACGGTGCTCGCCGACGACACGTACCTCGAGTGGTACGGCGTCGCCGAGGGTGCCGATATCGCCGGCAAGAGCCTCGCCGAGGCGAACGTCCGCAACCGGACCGGTGTCTCCATCGTCGCCATCCAGCGGGGCGACGAGTTGATCTCGCCGCCGACCCCGGAGACGGTCCTCGAGGTCGGCGATACGCTGGTCGTCGTCGGCGACCGGGACGACTGCGCGCAGTTCGAGCGGTTGCTCGGTGAGGACTTCGAAGAGTGATCGGGACGGCCACCCACTCGGAGGTGACCGCCAGTGGCGACTGAAACGGCGCTCGTCGACGTCGGGGTCCTCTTCACCGCGGTCGCGCTCGCCGGCGTCCTCTCGAGTCGGATCGACCAGTCGGTGATCCCGTTTTACATCGTCACCGGGGTAGTGCTCGGATCGAACGTGCTGGGCGAACTTCCCGCGCTCGCCGGCAGCGAGGTCGGAATCGGCGGCGTCGCCGTCACCGTTCCCGAGGTGACGATCGGCGGCGTCGACCTGCTGGCGGCCCTCGGCGGACTCGCGCTCGGCGAAACCGACTTCATCGTCGTCGGCGCGGAGATCGGGATCGTGCTCCTCCTGTTCTTCCTCGGTCTCGAGTTCAACCTCGATCGACTGCTCGCGAGCAGGGACCGTATCGGCAAGGCGGGGAGCGTCGATCTGGGCATCAACTTCGGCATCGGGCTGGTCCTTGGCTACCTGCTCTTCGGGAGCGTCCTCGCGGCGTTTCTCACCGCCGGGATCGTCTACATCTCCTCGAGTGCCATCATCACGAAGTCGCTCATCGACCTCGGCTGGATCGCCAACGCCGAGTCCGAACCGATGCTGGGGACGCTCGTCTACGAGGATCTGTTCATCGCCGTCTACCTGGCGATCGCGTCCGCGCTCGTCCTCGGCGGGGGCGACGCGGGCGAGGCGGCGGGCCAGATCGCGATCGCGATCGGCGTCATCGCCGCGTTGCTCGCGCTCGTCACCGTCGGGACCGACTTCTTCCAGCGCTTCCTCGACGTCGACACCAACGAGTTCCTCGTCGTCCGCGCGCTCGGCGTCACGATCCTCGTCGCCGGGATCGCGCTCGCGCTGGGGGTCAGCGAGGCCGTCGCCGCGTTCTTCGTCGGCATGGCGTTTTCCTCGACCGACCACGTCCACGACCTCGAACGACTGCTCGAGCCGCTCCGGGACGCCTTCGCGGCGATCTTCTTCGTCTGGATCGGGCTCGTCACCGATCCCGGGCTGTTCACGCTCTCGATTCTCGGGATGATCGTCGCCGCCGTGATCGTGACGACGCCGACGAAGATCGTCAGCGGCTACCTCGGCGGGCGAATCTACGGCCTCGACGATCGACGATCGCTCCGGGTCGGGTTCGGGATGGCCACACGCGGCGAGTTCTCGCTGATCATCGCGAGCCTCGCGCTCTCCGGTGCCGGCGGCGGCATCGCGACGGAGACGGCCCGGACGATCTACGCCTTCACCGTCGGCTACGTCCTCGTCATGAGCATCCTCGGGACCTCGCTCATGCAGTACTCCGACCGGATCGAGCCCGCGGCCGTCTCGCTGCTCGAGCGCAGACGCGCTGGGGCCGCCCGGCCGAGCGAGGACTGACCCGGTCGCTGCCGGTGTCGGGCGTCGCCCGCCGGTCGGAAGGGATAGCTTCAACCGGCTCGAGTTCCCTCACACACCTATGCCACAGGCGGTCGTCTTCGACCTCGATTACACGCTCGCCGTTCCCCGACGGGATCGAGCGACCATTCTGGACGAAGCCACGACCGCGACCGATGCGCCGTCGCTCACTCGCGACGCGTATCTCGAGGCCCATCGTCGGAATCTCACCACCGAGACGCGCGAGCCGATCTTCGCGGACCTGCTCGAGGGCACCGGAACCGACGCCGATCCGGCCGCCGTTGCGACGGCCTACCGAGAGACGATCTCCGCGTCCCTCGAGCCGCTGCCTGGCGTCGAATCCATGCTCGCGGCCCTGCGGGACGAGTACCGCGTCGGCCTGCTCACGAACGGCCCCGTCCGCGCCCAGCGCGACAAACTCGAGACGCTGGGCTGGGAGGACGCCTTCGACGCCGCGCTCGTGACGGGCGAGCTCGAGGCCGGCAAGCCCGATCCGCGAGCCTTCGAGGCGATCACCGGCGAACTGGGCGTCGACCCCGCCGACGCGGTCTACGTGGGTGACGAGATCGAGGCCGACGTTCGGGGCGCGACCAAGGCCGGGATGCGAGCGATCCAGGTGCTGCTCGCAGACGGTCCCGGTCCCGATCAGCGTGCGATCGCTCACGTCGAGCAGCGCGAGATCGCGGCAACGCTTCCGGAAATCGTCGCGACGCTCGAGTGAACCGGCTGCCCTGTGATCTCCGCTTCGACTGGCGAGTCGCTGCGCTCTCCGCAGAATCGTTCAGGACGGGGGACGGACGTCTCACTCGAAATTCGTCAACCGGCGTGCGGTGGCGCGCGCTGCGCCGCGGTTCAGTAGCATTCACAGCGGCCCAGTGCGCGCCACCGCTCGAGGAATCGTCGCTGAAGAGAGATCCGTCCTACGCGTCGGGTTCCTCGAGCCGACGACTCACGGCCTGTAACACGTCCGTCGCCCGTTTCACCTCGGCACCGCTCTCGACGAAGACGAGCGTTTTCGGTGGCCGCGTCGCCTTCGGTCGTACTCGGAGATCGACGTCCGCGGCCGCGTCGGCCGCCGCGTCCTGCCCGGCCTCGAACTCGAGGTGGGCCCTGTCGTCGTGAACGAACGCGCGGGCGATCCGCTCGTCGCGGCGGGTGACGTCGTAGGCGCGAGCGCCGTCGGCCGTCGGTTCGACGTCTCGATCGGCGTTCGTCACGCCGAAATCCGCGAGTTCGCCGTCTTCGCGGCCGTCGATCTCGCTCGAGAGAAGTTCGGCGATCCGGCGACCGTCGGTGATCCGCTCTTCGACCATACCCGTCGGTCGGGGCGGCGGACCTAACCGTCTTCGGTGTCGAGTACGGCCTCGCGGGCGATCGGAACCAGCTCGTCGACGTCGATACCCTGCCGGCGGGCGTAGACCACCGCGGCGGCTTCGATGGTCAGGCCGAGCTCCTGCTGGAGCGTGTTGATCGCGCCGACCGCCTCGTGTTTCTCCGCTCCCTCGGCGACCAGCGAGTCGAGGACGCGTTCGAACGCCGATCGCTCCCGCAGGAGGTCCTCGTCGGGGACGAACTCCTCCGGCACCGTCACCGCCGAGGGGTCGAACGTGACCGCGAGGCCGTCGTCGGTCCGCTCGAGCAGGCCGTCCCCCGTTGCGACGTCGATCAGCCGCGTCGCCTGATCGGGGGAGAACCAGTCCCGATCGAGCGAGAGGGCGACGACGAACTCGTTTTCCTTGAGACGGCGGGTCCCGTTCTGGATGAACGGGGCGGCGACCGCGACGCGAAGGCTCATCGGGGACGACTTCCTCGAGGGGTGAGAAAACGATGGCGGTTCAGCGCGAACGGCGACGGCGCTCGAGAGCAGTGCGAGGCGAACGGGCGGTGCGAGGGAGACGGCAGTGCGCGCCGATCAGTCGGAGGCGCGGCCGCCGCCGTTCCGGTCGGCGCGGGACGGCGGCGGGAACTCGGCCGCACTGGGATCGGGCGTCTCGGGGAGGACACAGCGGTCGAGTTCGCGGTTGACGTGGCGGTACTGGTCCGGCGCGTTCGCCAGCGGGTGAGCGGGGTTCTCGTCGCTGTCGATCCGGGCGGCCCGTACCTCGTCGAAGCCGCTGAGTCGGGCCCGAATCCCGCGCCAGTGGTTCCGCGTCGCGGACGGGACGGAGACGGGGCGGGGCGACTTCCCGTCGGGATGGCGCGTCGCGAGGATGGCACTGTTGACATTACTGGCGAGCGCGTCGTGGTCGATGAGGACCCCGACCGAGGCGTCCCGCGGCGCTCGAGCGGCGAGGACGTCCAGTCCGAGATGAAGGGCTCGATACTCCGCGACGTTGTTGTCCGGCGGCGCGTCCGGTGTCGCGACGCGTGCGACGCGGGTGCCGTCGCGCGTTTCGATGACGGCGCCCAGTCCGCCGCCCGGTCCCCGGAAGGACCCGTCGGTCGCGACGTAGAAGTCTCGATGATGGGTCCGCGGGGGGTGGGCGATGTGTGGCGTGGGCGACTCGTCGAACAGGTCTCGCAGTGCGGGCCGGCCGTGAGCGGCCATACACGTAGTATGCGGTGTAGGTTTCTTAAAGTTATGCCAGTATTCGGTCCCTGCGAGCGCGGGGTGGGGGTCTCGACGGCCGACGAATGGAGCGGTGGAATCAACCCGGTATTGCACAGAAAGCAACTCTGGGGAACAGTATTGATCATTTGCGGAGTCAATCACCAGTACTTATAAATAATGTCGCTGTATTCCAAGGGAGTATGCAGGGTGCTGACACGACACGGCTCGACCGACGAACCCTCCTGAAGATGACGGGTGCCGCCGGGACGACGGGTCTGGCGGCCATCGGCGGCTGCCTGAGCGATCCGAGCAGTGACGGGGAGACCGACGAAATCACGATCACGCTCTCGCAGTTTCCGGACACCATCGATCCGCTCGATCACATCACCGGGGACTACTTCGACGTGTACGATCACATCTACGAGCCGCTGTTCGACTTCGAACCCGGCGAGGGGATCTTCCCCCGCGTCGTCGAGGACTGGGAGGCCCAGGGCGACGGTACGACCGAACTCTCCCTCCGGGACGGCGTCGTCTTCCACAACGGCGACGATCTCACCGCGGAGGACGTCGCCTGGACGATCAATCGGACCGTCGACCCGGATATGGGGGTTCCCAGCCCCATCGGAACCTACGGACTGGGCTCGATCGAAGGCGCGAGCGCAGTCGACGAGACGACGGTCTCGGTCGAGTACGCCGCCGCGCCCGGGCTCGCGGAGTTCGAGTTCGGAAACTACGCCAGAGCGATCGACAAGGAGTGGGCGATCGAGAATCACGACGCCGACACCGACGCGATCTCCGGTTCCGATCCCGAGAATTTCAACGGAACGGGACCGTACGAGGTCGTCGAATTCACGTCCGGCGAGGAGATCGTCCTCGAGCGGTTCGACGACTACTGGGGCGACGAGCCGCCGTTCGAGCGCGTAACGTTCAACGCGGACGGCGAATCCAGCGGACGGGTGAACGCGCTCAAGGCGAGGGAGACAGACCTCACGATCAACATTCTCCCGGAAGACGTCGAGACGATCCAGAACGCCGACGACGTCGAGATCAGGCAGGTGACGAGCTTCCGGAACATCTTCTGCCCGATGAAGAACACGGTCGAACCGTTCGACAGTCAGGCGTTCCGGCAAGCGATGAACTACGCCGTCGACAACGCGGGGATCGTCGACACGACCCTCAACGGGTTCGGCGAACCGCGCGGCCAGCCCGTCGCGCCCGGGATCAACGGGTTCAACGACGACGTCGAACCGTACGAACAGGACGTCGGGATGGCCGAGGGACTCGTCGAAGAGAGCGGGTACGGCGGCGTGGAGATCGAACTGACCGCGCCACAGGGTCGGTACCTCAACGACGCCGACGTCGCCGAGACCGTCGCCGACCAGATCGACCAGCTCGAGAACGTCAGCTGCGAGGCGAACATCGTCGACTTCGGGATCGTCTCCGACGCGAATCAGGCGGGGGTCGATCCCGATAGCTTCGAGATTCCCTTCTACATGATCGGGTGGGGAACCATCACCGGCGACACCGACTACGGCGTCCAGGGCTTCTTTACGATCCCCGATAATCCGAACCGGACGTTCGATGACGAAGAGCTCAGCGACGCGATCCTGGAGAGTCAACAGATCGAAGACCCGGACGAACGCCGACAGCAACTCGAGGCGGTCAATCGGATGGCCCACGAGAAAGCCCCGTTCGTGTACCTCCACACCCAGCAGAGTATCTACGGGGTCAAGGAGGACATCAAGTGGGAGCCCCGTCCGGACGAGACCGTTTACATCTGGGGAATGGAGACGTAGGCGGGATCGGTGAACCACAAGAGCGCAATCAGATATTTCAGGTCCCATGAGATGGTCATATGACGCTGGGTAAGTTCCTCGTAAAGCGGGCACTCCAGGGAGTCGTCGTTATCTGGGGGGTCGTCACGATCATGTTCGGCCTTCGGGCGGTGTCGCCCGGCGACCCGGCGAGCCTGATGCTCGCGGAGGGTGCGAGCCAGGAACTCATCGAGCAGGTCAGAGAGGAGGAAGGGTTGAACGAGCCGATATACGTCCAGTACGTCGACTACGTCCAGGGAATGGTCACCGGCGATTTCGGCTACTCCTGGCAGTCGAACCGGGAGGTCGAGGCGATGGTCATCGAACGCATTCCCGCGACGGTCGAACTCGCGGTCGCCGCGACGATCGTCGCGATCGTCATCGCGATTCCGCTCGGCGTGATCTCGGCGACGCGGCGGAACCAGCCGTCCGACTACGGGGCGACGCTGTTCTCGTTGCTCGGGATCTCGACGCCGAACTTCTGGCTCGGGCTCATGCTAGTCCTGGTGTTCGGCGTATGGTTCGGGGTTCCGTACCCGACACTGGGCCTGTCCTCGTTCTCGCTGGCTGGAATCAACGTACCCTCCCCGAGCTTCGGCTTCTATGATTTCCCGACCGGTCGTCGGCCGGTCGGCTTCGGCGAGGCCGTCATGACGCTCGTCCGATACGGCTCGGTCTACGACCTGCTCGTCTGGCTGAAATACATCACGCTGCCGGCGATCACGCTCGGCACGTACTTTACGGCGCTGATCACCCGTCTCACCCGGAGCGGCATGGTCGACGAACTCGGCAAGCCCTACGTGACGGCGAGCCAGGCGAAGGGATTGCCCGCGGTGCTCGTGCGGTACAAACACGTGCTGCGGAACACGATGATCCCGATCATCACCGTCCTCGGTCTGCAGATGGGGACCCTGATGGGCGGTGCGGTCATCACGGAGACGGTGTTCAACTGGCCGGGGCTCGGCCTCCGGCTAATCGACGCGCTGGACGCGCGAGACTGGCCGCTCATGCAGGGGATCGTCGTGTTCATCGCCGTCGCGTTCGTGACGATCAACGTCGTCGTCGACGGCCTCTACGCCTATCTTGATCCACAGGTGAGAAACGAATGATCTCGGAGAGAGTGCGATCGAACCTCAAACGGACGTTCGCCGAGAGCTACCTCCCGAAGCTCGGACTCGTGCTGTTGGCGGCGATGGTGTTCATGGCGGTGTTCGCGCCGCTTCTGGCCACGCACGATCCGACGCGGACGGGATACTACGACGAGAACGGAGCCGAATATCCGCCGCTCGGTACCGAGTACACGACCAAGATGGGCGACGGCGGCGAGATTGTCGACGTGACCGTCGAGTCGACGAGCGAGCACATCCTCGGGACGAACAACGTCGGGCAGGACGTCTACTCCCGGTTCCTCTACGGAGCCCGCGTCTCGTTGCTCGTCGGGATGCTCGGAACGAGCATGGCGTTGCTGATCGGCGTCCCCATCGGACTCGTCTCCGGCTACTACGGCGGCCGAGTCGACGACGTGCTGATGCGCATCGCGGACACCATGCTCGCGTTCCCGGCGCTCGTGCTCGCGCTGGCCTTGATCGGCGTGTTCGGGGAATCTCCGATCCAGGTCCCCGATCCGATCGTGATGGCCGGGCTCGCCGACGGCATGCCCGAGACGATACCGATCCCGGGGACCGTCACCATCGTCGTCGGGCTGGTCACCTGGGTGTGGTTCGCGCGCGTCGCTCGCGGCGAAGCGCTGTCGATCCGCAACGAGGAGTACGTCAAGGCGGCGCGGAGCTTCGGCGCGAGCGACGCGACGATACTGCTCAAACACGTGCTCCCGAACAGCCTCACGCCGATCATCGTCCTCGCGACGATCCAGATCGCGGTCATCATTCTGCTCGAGGCCTCGTTGGCGTTCCTCGGGTTCTCCGGGACGACGCTCTCGTGGGGCTTCGAGATCGAGCGCGGACAGGACGTTCTCAGGAAGCGGCCGTGGATCTCGATGGCCCCGGGCGTCGGGATCGTCCTGACCGTGATCGCCGTCAACCTCTTGGGAGACTGGTTCCGCGACGCACTCGACCCGAACATCGAAGGTGAAGGCAGATGACAGACGAGATACTTCGAGTAACCGATCTTTCGACCCGGTTTTTCACGCAGGAGGGACAGGTAAACGCGGTCTCGGAACTCGACCTCCGGATCGAACGCGGCGAGGTCTTCGGGATCGTCGGCGAGAGCGGCAGCGGGAAAAGCGTCACCGCCCGTTCGATAATCGATCTGATCGAATCGCCGGGAGAGATCACCGACGGCGAGATTCGGTACCGGAATGCCGACCTCGCGGCGACGATCGCGGAGGATCACCCGACCGCGGTCGACGGGGAGTTCGTGAAGCTGCTCGAGCTCCCCGAGGGCGTCAGGGAATCGCTCCGTGGGACGTCGTTCAGCATGATCTTTCAGGACCCCGAGAGCAGCTTCAACCCGACGCTCACGGTCGGCGAACAGCTCGCCGAAGCCGTCGAGGTCCAGCGGCGTGCCAGCGCCCGCCCGCGCTCGACGCGTTCCCGGACCGAATCCGCGGAGTACTCGCTGGGATCGCTGTTGCTCTCGACGGTGCTCCCCTCCAGAACGTACGTCAGCGAGGAGAGCCGCGACCGGGCCGTCGAACTGCTCGAGCTGGTCGGTATCCCCGACCCCGTCGAGCGGGCCGACGAGTACCCCCACGAGTACTCCGGCGGCATGCTCCAGCGGGCGATGATCGCGCAGGCGCTGGCCGGCGAACCGGACGTGCTGATCGCCGACGAGCCGACGACGGCGCTGGACGTGACCATTCAGGCCCAGATCCTCGACCTGCTCGACGACCTCCAGCGGGAGACCGGGATGACGATCCTGCTGATCACGCACAACCTCGGCGTCGTCGCGCGCATGTGCGACCGCGTCGGCGTGATGTACGCCGGCGAGATCGTCGAACGGGGGACGCTCGAGGACGTGTTCGACGATCACGTCCACCCCTACACCCGCGGACTCCTGGGGTCGGTACCCGATCTCGAGGACGCGAGCGGTCGCCTCGAACCGATCCCGGGGAACGTTCCCAGCCTGCTGGACCGCGAGATGGACGACCGGTGTCAGTTCGCCGACCGGTGTCCGAAGGCTATGGACGACTGCCTCGAGCATCCCCCCGAGTATCCGGCCGACGGAACCGACCACCACCGGGCCCGCTGTGTCCTCGCCGAGACGGTGTACGACGACGCGCGGGCGCTACCGGCGGGCTATTTCGACGGGACCGAACGGCCCGCCGGGGACGAACACGTCGGGCCGGTCGATCCCGAGTCGGACCCGTCCGACGAACGGCCGCGTTCGGCCGCCGAGACAACTGGCACCGGAGGTGACCGCCGATGAGCACCGACGACCCGCTCGTCCGCGTCGACGACCTGCGGAAGTACTTCTGGGAGAACGACTCGATGCTCGACCGGCTGCTGGGCGACGAGCCGGTCCCCGTTCGCGCCGTCGACGGCGTCAGCTTCGACATCCACGCGGGGGAGACGCTCGGGCTGGTCGGCGAGTCCGGTTGCGGAAAGTCGACCGCGGGGGAGACGCTGCTGCGACTGCAGGAGCCGACGGACGGCGACGTCGAGTTCGACGGCGACGGCGTCTACGACCTCGGCGGCGACGACCTCGACGAGTTTCGCAGAACCGCACAGATCGTCTTCCAGGACCCGTTCTCGAGTCTCGATCCGCGCATGACGATCGGCGAGATCGTGCGCCAACCGCTCGACATTCACGACGTCGGGTCGCCGGCGGAGCGACGGGAGCGCGTCCGGGGGCTGCTCGAGCGCGTCGGCCTCTCGGCCGACCAGCTCGACCGCTACCCCCACGAGTTCTCGGGCGGGCAGCGCCAGCGGATCGGGATCGCGCGTTCGTTGGCCCTAGAGCCCGAATTCGTCGTCCTCGACGAGCCGACATCGGCGCTGGACGTCTCGGTGCAGGCGCAGGTGCTGAACCTCCTCGACGAACTCCAGACGGAACTCGATCTCACCTATCTGCTGATCAGCCACGACCTCTCGGTGATACGACACGTCTGTGACCGCGTCGCCGTCATGTATCTCGGCGAAATCGTCGAGATCGGCTCCGTGGAGGCGCTGTTCGACGAGCCGAAACACCCCTACACGCGGGCGCTGCTGGAGAGCGTTCCGCGCGCGTCGACCGACGAACGAGAGCGCGACCGGGAGACGCTCGCCGGGGACGTTCCGTCGCCGCGGGATCCGCCGAGCGGTTGCCGGTTTCGGACCCGGTGTCCGGTGGTGATCCCGCCCGACGACGTCGAGATCGAGCAGGATCGCTACCGCGAACTCATGACGCTTCGCGAACGGATCGAACGTCGCGACGTCTCCCTCGAGTCGGTCGGCGAAGAGGATCGGTTCGAGACCGGCGATGGCGGCGTCCCGGAGGCGGACGTTCCGGCGTTCGTCGCGGCGCTGAAAGACCGGTTACTCGACGTCGAACTGCCGGCGCGACACGACGCGGTCGTCGAGGAGGCGCTCGCCGAACTGGCCGCGGCGAACTGGGATGCGGCGGCCGAACGGTTGCGAGCGGAGTACGGGAGCGTCTGCGAGCAGGATCGACCCGGGCTCGGCAACGGCGGCCATCCGGTGGCCTGTCACCGCGACGACGAGGCAAGCGAGTCGGCGGTCGCGCCGGACCCGCGGCAGTGATCGGCACACGTCTTCGATCGGAACAGTCCATAGAGCGTGTATGAACGGCGAATTCGGCCAAATTATGCCGTTTTGGGAACGGAGGCGGCCCGTCTCGAAACGCCGCTCGAATCGACCGGAGCGAGGACCCAATCTGTATTGGCAGCAGGTGTAATATCACCGGGTGCTTGGACGATGTATGAACCAGACGAACGCCAGCCGGATGGAAGCTGCCTGTTCCCTTCTCGCTGAGTCCGAACGGCGGTTCCTGCTCTATCAGTTAGCCGGCAACCGGACCGCGAACATCGAGGACCTCGTCTCGCAGGTCGCAGTCTGGGAGCTCGACGCCCGCCCGAATGCGATCGACAAGGAGGTCAGACAGCGGGTGTACGTCTCGTTAGTCCACAACCACCTGCCGCGACTCGCGGACTACGACATCATCGAGTACGACCTGCGGAGCGGCGACATCGTACTCGCGGAGGGGTTCGAAGACATCAGACCCCTGCTCGAGCAGTTCAGACAGACCGAGGAGGAACCCGAGATTCGCGAACGACCGCCGCTCTGAGGCGTCCGGGCGGACCCCGGAACCGCGAGCCGGCCGACTGACGTTTCTGCGTCTCTTCCAGTGGCGACCGACGGGCCGGATCGCCGCCCGCCGTCGACACGGTTTTTTGCGATTCGTCGTCCCCAGTCGCTCGCCGCACCGTTTCGAATCGAAATGCATAGGAACGCCCTACCGAGAGAGCGACTGTGAGCCGGTATCGAAATCTCGCACTCTTCCTGACGCTCGCAACGCTGTGGGGATCGGCCTTCGTCGCGATCAGCGCCGGCCTCGCGTACATTCCGCCGGTCCTGTTCGCGGCGCTGCGCTACGATATCGCCGGGCTCCTGATGCTCGGGTACGCGGTGTACGCGGTCGATAACTGGCTGCCGCGCGGACGGGCCGAGTGGGCGCAGGTCGCCGTCGGTGCCGTCCTCTTAATCGCGGCCTACCACGCGTTCCTGTTCGTCGGCCAACAGAACACGACGGCGGCGGCGGCCGCGATTCTGGTGAGTCTCTCGCCGGTCCTGAGCACGGGGTTCGCGCGGCTGTTGGTCCCCTCCGACGCGCTCTCGCCGGTCGGCCTCGTCGGCGTGTTCGTCGGCCTCGTCGGCGTCGGCGTCATCGTCCAGCCCGACCCGGCGAACCTGCTGGCCACCGACGCCGTGGCGAAGGGGCTCGTCTTCTGTGCCGCGGCCGCGTTCGCGCTCGGCAGCGTCCTCACCCGCCGAATCGACGCCTCGCTCCCGATCGAGACGATGGAAGCCTGGTCGATGCTCGGCGGCGCACTCGTGATGCACCTCGTGAGCCTCGCGATCGGCGAACCGTTCGAGCCGGCCGCCTGGACCGCCCCAGAGGCCGTCGGCGCGCTCGCCTACCTCTCGCTTGGCGCGAGCGCCGTCGGCTTCCTCATCTACTTCGATCTGCTCGAGCGGCTGGGAGCGGTCGAGATCAACATGGTGTCGTACGTCGCGCCGATCGTCACCGCGATCGTCGGCTGGATCTATCTCCGCGAAGTCGTCGACGCGGCGACGCTGGCCGGGTTCGTCCTCATCGCGGTCGGGTTCCTCCTCGTGAAGCGGCGAGCGATCCGCCAGGAGTTCAGCCACGTCCGCTCGCGGGGCTCGAGCGACTGAGCCTCAGCGCCGGTGGGCGTGGCCGACGTACAGGGCGAGGAGGTTCCCGACGAGCAGGGTGAGAAACAGTGCGCCATCGAACGACGACGACAGTCCGGTCGCGAGCAGGGGGAGGTAGAGAATCGGCATCGCGATCGCCGCCCAGAACCCGACGGCGCGGATCGGGGTGGCGAGTCCCGGCGCGGCGCGCTCGAGCGCGCCGTGGTCGTCGTCGCGGCGGTCACTCGGCGGACTCGAATCGGCGGACCCGCGGTCGGGGAGGGAAGGAGGACGCGCCATGGATTCACTGGGAGTCCGTACGTCCGCCGCGGCGACGCAAATACCGGCCCGACCGTTTCGACCGATTACGGCGGATTCAGCGGAATCGAACCGACTGAACCTTCGATTTACCGGGAAAACGGCTGGTTGCGTCGCGAGCCGCGAGCGCCGCGGTCGGTAATCGAACCGACGAGAACCGACGCGGGGCGATCCCTCGAGCGCGTTTCGCGAGGCCCGTCGGTTGGTACGTGACCCGCTCGCCGTCGTCGAACGCGAGTTCGTCGTCGTCACAGCGCCACCAGCCGACGAGCGGGTCGGGTGCGTCCGGCAGTTCGATTCGCGCGTTCGAGTTCACCGGAAACGTGGTACTTATCCGGCGTTCTCCCCTACCGCGTTCCGATGACCGACGGGGACGTCGCGGCGTTTACGCACCTCGGACCGACGGTTCGCGGGGCGCTCTCGGAACGCGGGTTCTCGCAGCCGACGGCACCGCAGCGACTGGCGATCCCGCCGCTGTCGGCCGGCGAGAACACGCTCGTGATCGCGCCAACCGGGAGCGGCAAGACCGAGACGGCGATGTTGCCCGTCTTCGACCACCTGGTCGCCGACGGGGGTGAGCCGAGCACAGCGAGGCGATCCTCGTCGGAGGGGCCCTCCGACGGTGGCCCGCCGGAGGGATTCGGCGCGCTCTACGTGACCCCGCTGCGGGCGCTCAACCGCGACATGCGCGAGCGCCTCGAGTGGTGGGGCGACTATCTGGACCTCGAGGTCGACGTTCGCCACGGCGACACGACCCAGTACCAGCGGGGAAAACAGGCCGAAGATCCCCCGGACGTCCTGATCACGACGCCCGAGACCGTACAGGCGATGCTCACCGGCGAGCGGTTGCGCGAGGCGCTCGCCGACGTCTCCCACGTCGTGATCGACGAGGTCCACGAACTGGCCGCGTCGAAACGGGGTGCGCAACTGGCGATCGGCCTCGAGCGGCTCCGCGACCTGGCCGGGCCGTTCCAGCGGATCGGTCTCTCCGCGACCGTCGGCGACCCGGGGGAGGTGGGGCAGTTCCTCACGGGCGGCCGCCCCTGCGAGATCCGGGAGATCGACGTCGGGAGCAACGTCGACGTGACGGTCCGCGAGCCCGAGATTACGGCCGAGGACGAGCGGCTGGCCGGCGAACTCATGACCGAAGCCGACACGGCCAGCCACGTCCGCGTCGTTCGGGAGCTCGTCGCGGACCACGAGTCGACGCTGATCTTCGTCAACACGCGCCAGACGGCCGAGGCGCTCGGCTCGCGCTTCAAGGAGCTCGACCTGCCCATCGGCGTCCACCACGGCTCGCTCTCGAAGGAGGCGCGGATCGACGTCGAGGACCGGTTCAAGGCCGGCGAGATAGACGGGCTGCTGTGTACGTCCTCGATGGAACTCGGGATCGACGTGGGACAGGTCGACAACGTCGTCCAGTACAAGAGCCCCCGACAGGTCACCCGGCTCCTCCAGCGGATCGGACGCGCGGGCCACCGCCAGGACGAGGTCTCGAGCGGGACCATCGTGACGACCAGACCGGACGACACGTTCGAGGCGATGGCGATCGCCCGTCGGGCCCGCGACGGCGAGGTGGAGCCGGCGGCGATCCACGAGGGCAGTCTGGACGTGGTCGCGAATCAGCTGCCGGCGATCGTCCAGAGCCGGGGCGACACGCCCGTCGACGAGGCCATCGAGACGGTCACGCGGTCGTATCCGTTTCGCAACGTCCCGGCGGCGACCGTCCGCGAGATCGCCTCGGAACTCCACCGCAACCGCATCCTCTGGTTCGACGAGGCCGAGGACCGTATCGAGACCACCGGCGGCACCTGGCAGTACGTTTACGCCAACCTGTCGATGATCCCCGACGAGGAGACCTACGAGGTCCACGACATCGCCTCGGGGGGCCAGATCGGGACGCTAGACGAGCGGTTCGTCGTCAACTTCGCCCAGCCGGGCGAGGTGTTCATCCAGCGCGGCGAGATGTGGCGGATCGCCGAGATCGACGACGAGGAGGCCCGGGTCAAGGTCAGCCCGATCGAGGACCCGGCCGGCGAGGTGCCGTCGTGGATCGGGCAGGAGATCCCCGTTCCCGCCGCGGTCGCGGGGGAGGTCGGCGAGATTCGCGCCGTCGCCGAACCCCAACTCGAAACGGGGGCCGACGCGGCCGCGGTCGGCCGCGAACTCGCGGGCCGCTATCCGGCCGACGAGTACACGCTGACCGAGGCCTGTGCGCAACTCGAGGAGCAGGTCGACGCCGACGCGCCGATGCCGACGGCGGACCGGCTCGTCCTCGAGCGACAGGGGCGGACGATCGTGCTCAACGCACCCTTCGGCCACACGGCCAACGAGACGCTCGGGCGGCTCCTCTCCGCGCTGCTGGGGCAACGTGTGGGGTCGTCCGTCGGCCTCGAGACCGATCCCTATCGGATCGAACTCGAGGTTCCGAACTCGATCGCGACGAGCGACGTGATCGAGGTGCTCGAGGGGACCGATCCCGACCACGTCGAGGCGATCGTCGAACTCGGACTCAAGCGTTCGGACGCGCTGGCCTTCCGCCTCGCCCAGGTCTCGGCGAAGTTCGGCGCGCTCAAGCGCTGGCAGAACACGGGATCGGGGCGCATCTCGAACGACCGGTTGCTGTCGGCGCTCGAGGACACGCCGATGTACGAGGAGGCGATCCGGGAGGTGTTCCACGAGGACCTCGACGTCGACCGCGCGAGTGCGGTCCTCGCGGGGCTCCAGTCTGGCGAGCTCGAGCTGGTGACCCACCGCGGTCGCACGCCGGTCGGACTGGGCGGTCGCTCGTCGGGAGGCAAGGAACTGCTCGCGCCCGAAAACGCCGACGCGAGCGTCATCGAGACGGTCCGGGAGCGGATACGGGACGACCGCGTCATCCTGCTCTGTACGCACTGCGAGGAGTGGACGGTGAAGACGAAAGTCAAGCGGGTGCCCGACCGGCCCGAGTGTCCGGAGTGCGGATCGACCCGGATCGCGTCGCTGAACCCGTGGGCCGACGAGGTCGTCCAGGCCGTCCGGGCCGAGGAGAAAGACGACGAGCAACGGCGGATGACCGAACGCGCGTTCCGGGCCGCGAGTCTCGTCCAGAGCCACGGCAAACAGGCCGTGATCGCGATGGCCGCCAGAGGCGTCGGCCCGCACAACGCCGCCCAGATCATCAACAAGCTCCGCGAGGACGAAGACGAGTTCTACCGGGATATCCTCTCGAAGGAACGGGAGTACGCCCGGACGCAGTCGTTCTGGGACTGATCGAGCGGACGGGGCCGAGCGGACGAACGGGCTGTGGGCGATTTCGGTCCGGGACGACGGGATCGGCGTCGATCCCGACGACGCCAATCGGATATTCGGCGTGTTCCGCCGCCTGCACAGCCGCGAAGAGGACGACGGCACGGGGATCGGCCTCGCGCTCTGCCGCCGCATCGTCGAGCGCCACGGCGGCCGGATCTGGGTCGACCCCGCACCCGGGGAGGGGTCGACGGTCACCGTCGCGGTCCCGGCCGACGGCTCGCAGTAGCGGACCGACTGCTCGAGCGGTGGACGAGACCGTCGGTCAGTAGACGAACGATTCGTCGAGATCCGCTGGCGTGATCACCTCGAGTTCGCCGGCGGACTCGAGCTCGCCGAGGTGGCCGACCGCCTCCTCGAGGGTCCCCTCGGAGTCGTCGTCGAGTTCGCCGAAGGCGAGCGCCGTGATGCCGCCCATCTCGGCGGTGAGGTCGAGCACCGAACGCGCCTCGCCGGCGCCGGGACTGGTGACGCGCGAACAGAGGTGGGGATTCATCGCGATTCCCTGAGACGGGTAGCGGCCGGCGAACGCGAGGTCGTGGTTCGCTGCGGCCTGCTCGAGGGATGCCCCGTCGTACCGGTTGAGCGGGTAGGAGAAGTACCGGGCACCCGATTCGAACCCGTTGTCCTCGAGCCACGCTCTCGCGTCGCTGATCTCGGACTCGGGATCGCGGCCCGCCGACAGGTTGGTCAAGTCCGCCCCGTGGGCCGAGTGGCTGCCGATCGTCCAGCCGGCGTCGGCCAGTTCAGTCACCTGGTCGCGGACGAGGTGGTCGCCCTCGTCGCCGTCGTCCTCGCGAATCAGGTCCGTCGCGAGGAACGACGTCGCGGGATAGTCGTGTTCCTCGAGGATCGGCAGTGCGCGCGTGTAGTCCGTCTCGTATCCGCCGTCGAACTGGAGCAACACCTTCCCGACGTCCGGCGCGGAGGCGAATCGAAGATCGTCGACCCACACCGACCCTTTGTCGTCGTCGCCCGTCCAGCGGATGAGGTGGATTTCGTTGACCGCACTGAGGTCGGGGTCGCCGTCGAGACTGGCGACGCCAAAATTACACTGGACGAGCGGCGCTCCGGCGTGGACCCGCTGGCGAAAATCGATCCGGTCGCCGGCCTCGTCGATCAACTGAACGACGAAATCGGCCTCCTCCTCCGTCGCCACCGCGAGTCCGGGTCGCGTGCCCGAGAGATCGCGCGGCTCCGATAGCTCCCGAACGAGCCGCACCTGGTCGTCTCCCGCACCCGATTCGAGCCGGGCGGACTGGGACCCGGTATACGATCGGTCCGTCTCCGGCGAGAGAGCGCCGATCCGTGCCTCCCAGGCGTCGAGATCTTCGAAGTCGTCGAACGGTTCGAGTTCGGACGCCGCCGCTGACGGCGTCCCGTCGCCGTCCTCGTCTTCGCTGCCGTCGTTCGTCTCGTTGTCGTCTTCCGCCTCTTCGGTACTCGAGCAGCCCGCGAGGGCGACCGCCGCGGCCGCGCCGAGATACGTTCGTCGCTTCATGAGTGGCGGCCGTTTGGGATACAACGAGAGCCATTGTTATTCTCAGTTACCAATGACATCTTTCGATCTGTAGCGCCAGGAAAACTCGATACGGGCGGCCTATCCGCGGCGAAAACGATCGTCGTCGTGACGGGGACGTCGCCCCATCGAACGCCGCATTCCGTCTCCGAGCGATCGATTGCGCGACCGCTGGGACCGGAATTCGACTCCTATCCGGCTTCGTAAGTGCGGCATATTCCCCGACGCATCCGCGCTCGCCCGGGTCGCGACCGTTCGATCCGTAACGGCCATAGGATTCGGCCCCGTCGTTCTGCCCATGAACTTCGCTCCGGGGGCCTGGAAGTACGCGCTCCTTCCGCTGCTCGCCGCCCCGTTCGCACTCCTCATCAGCGTTACGGCGAGCCTCGTCGCCCTCGCGGCCGGAGCGGGAACGCTCGCGTTCTTTCGCGATCCCGATCGGACGCCGCCGCCGACCGGCGTCGTCTCCCCGGCCGACGGGAACGTCTCCGTGCTCCGCGAGGAAGGCGATCGAGTCCGGCTGGGAATCTTCATGAACGTCTGGCACGTCCACGTCGTTCGATCCCCCTTCGCCGGCCGCGTCACCGACGTCGAACACGTCTCCGGGGCGAACCGACCCGCCTTCTCCAAGGAATCCGACCGGAACGAGCGCGTCCACGTCCGCCTCGAGACCGACTCGCCGACTCTCCCGTCGGACGACGACGGGACGGCGACCGTCGCGGACGCCGGCGAGGAACCGGTCGGAACGGACGGTGACGGAAGCGACACGGCCGAGAGCCCGACCGATCGCTCCGACGAGCCGGCCGCCGACGCCGAGGTGACGCTGATCGCCGGCGCGTTCGCCCGCCGCATCCACCCCTACGCCGAACGGGGCGACGACCTCGAGCGCGGCGAGCGCATCGGCCACATCGCCTTCGGCAGCCGCGTCGATCTGCTCTTTCCGCCGGCGGTCGACCTCGAGGACGTCGCCGTCGAGCCGGGTGACTCGATGACCGCCGGCGAGACCGTCGTCCTCGAGTCGCCCGGCTCGTTCGCCGGCGAGTTCGACCTCGTGACCGACGACTAATCCGAGCCCGGTCCCGACGATCGGCTCACTCCTCGGAGTCGTCGCTCTCGCCGTCGGACGCCGCGTCGGTGTCGACGTCCGCGTCGACGAGGTCCTCGGCGACGTCTTCGTCGACGGTCATCTCACCCGGCTCCGCCGGTTCGTCCTGAACGTCGGCTTCGCTTCGCTCGACGATCTCCTCGGCGGAGCGGTCGTCGTCGGTGTAGTCGGCGTTCGCTTCCGTTTCGTCGATTACGTCGGTTCCGCCTGTGCCCGCCTCCGGCTCGTCGCCTTCGCTCTCGCTCTCGTCCGCGTCCGGCTCCGCGGACGATTCGACGTCGGTGTCCGCCTCGGACGACTCGCTTCTGGGGCCTTCGATGGAAATTGTGGTGATATCGTCGGGAACGGTGCTACCGGCCCGGTTCCGTATCGTGTCGATCGCGCCATCCTCCGGAACGGCGTCCGCGGCTCGGTTCTGAATGCCGTCGGGAACGACGTCTTCCACGTCGGCCCGTACCTCGTCGACGGACTGGACCGGCACGTCGTCCCGCGGTCCGAAGACTCGCAGTACGGCGTAGGTGAACACGAGCAGACCGACCGCAGTGAGGAGGTGTTTGGCGAAACGCCTCCCGGACGACGCGTCGGCCGGCGGTCCCGTTTCGGACGCGGCGGTCGATCGCTCGCGAGCGGGTGTTCGAAATCGCATCACGATTCGTACGGACGCGGTCGGCAAGTGGGTTCGGGGTGCGAAAGCCGGCACCGACCGCCGACCGTACCGGAGTCGGCCCCCGGCGATCAGACCTCGAGGTGTTCGATACGGGCGTAGCGGCCGGCTCGCCAGCCGGACACGAGCGCGACGAGCGTCCCGACGACGAGCGCGAGCGCGAAGCCGCCGGCGTAGATCCCGGTCGTCGTCCGGAGGAGCCGTTCGAATCCGAGCACCGACGCCGAGAACCGGTTCAGCCCCATCACGGCGAGCGGCGTCGCCGCGATGCCGACGAGTCCGCCAAGCAGCCCGATGACGAGCCCCTGTGCACCGATCGTGCCGGCGAGGAGCCGACGGGAGAGCCCGATCGCCCGGAGCGCAGCGAGCTGTTCGCGCTGCTGGTGGGCCACGAGCGCGAACAGGTTCGCCGTCAGGACGACGCCGCCGACGACGGCGAGTCCGACCAGCGTCGCACCGCTGGCCAGGACGATCGTCCGCTCTTCGATCATCGAGGAGACCTGTTCGTCGCTGGTCCGCACGTCGTACTCTGGATACTCCCGATCGAGATCGTCCGCGACGGCGGCCCGGTCGGCGTCGTCGGTCACGTCGGCGGTGACGAACGTCGCCCGGTCGGTCCCCGACGTCCCGGCGACGGCCTGCAGATCGCCGAGCGGCACCGTCATCGCCGGCGACCCCAGATACTGCGAGTAGTAGTCGGAGATCCCGACGACGGTGAACTCGTACTCCCCTGCCGTCTGCCGGCTGGTCCCGACGTGGACCGTGTCGCCGACCGAGACGTTCAGCTCGTCGGCGACGCGCGGATCGAGGACGATCTCGCCGACCTCCGGCTCCTCGGGAGGGGGGCTGGTAGCGGTCTCCTCGTCGACCTCGAACCCGCGCCCCGCGTGGAAATCGAACCCGTCGTGTGTCTCCTGGACGCCGACCGCGGGCCGGCGTTGCAGATCCGACTCGTTCGAGCCGAGATAGACGTCGTACATCGCGATCGGGGAGGCGCTCTGTACGTCGTCGCGCGCGGTCAGCTCGGCCGCCATCCCGTGAGCGCCGACGATCGGGTTTTCGGTCCCGCTCGCGGCCGGGTCGACCGGATCGCTCGAGATCCAGATGTCCCGGTTGGCGTTGTCCAGCCCCTCTTCGCCCTTCTCGACGACGCCGACGCCGAGGCTCGCGAGCACCGTCACCGAGAGCACGGCGAGCGTGACCGCGAGCACGGTGAGCGCGCTCCGGCCGGGCGACCGGCGCAGTTGGGCGGCGGCCAGTCCGAGCACGGCGCGCGTTCGGACCACCGCCTTCGCGAGCGTCATCGACCCACCTCCTCGAGGACGGACGTTCGCGCGGCGACGGCCAGCGGGTACGGCACGGCGACCAGTCCCGAGAGGAGGGCGACCGCGATCGCGTACGGAACGAACAGCGGGTGGAAGTGAGCGACCGCGCCAGGTGCGACGGTCGCCCCCGCCACGGCGTTGACGGCGACGATCCCCGCCAGCCCGAGACCGGTTCCGACGATCGATCCGACCACGGTCGTGATCCCGGTCGAGACCGCGACGACGGCGAGCCGGCTGGCGGTAGGGAAGCCGACCGACTCGAGGACGGCGAGGGTGCGACGGTCCTCGTCGACGGTCATCCCCATGGTCGTCGCGACGAACGACGCACAGATCGTCACGCCGACCAGCAGCGCGATCACGCTCGTCGCGAACGCCAGGCCGTCCTCGAACAGCACCGACGGGTCGGTGCTACCGGCGACTTCGACCGCTGCGGTCGGGTACGCGTCGGTCGCGGCCGACTGCGCCGCCGTCGAGTCGCCCCAGATCAGTATCCGATCGGCGAGTTCGCCGTCGTCGGCACCCGAGAGCGACTGCAGCTCGCTCAGGTGAACGAGTGCGACCGGCGCACCGCCGGCAGCCGCCCGCTCGTCCGCGACGGCCGCCACCGTCACCGAGGGACCGGCCCCGCTCGTCCGTTCGAGCCCCCGCATCGAGACGGTCACCTCGTCACCCGCCCCGACGTCGAGCCGATCGGCCGTCGTTCGCGAGAGAACGATCTCCCCCTCGCGCGGCCCATCGTACGAGCCGTTCGCGTAGTGTCGATCGCCCGGGTCGAGCTCCCCCGTCGACAGGCCCGCCACGGTCCGCGGCTCGTCGTCCGGGACGACGCCGACGAGACGGACGGTCCGCGGCTCCCCGTCCGCCGACTCGAGGCGCGCCGTCTCGACTAACGCCGGTGACGCGTGCTCGACGCCGTCCTGCGAGCGGATCGACGCGGCCCGCCCGTTCGTCGCGCCGAGCCGCGGTCCCTCGACGCCGTCGACCGACGACAGCGTCCCGCTGTCCTCGGGCGTAATTCGGACGGCGGCGTCGTCCTCGCTCGTCGCACCGCCGTCGGCCAGCGCCATCGCGATGCCCGTCACGACGACCAGCAGCGCGATCGTCAGCGCGACGGCGGCGATGGTCGACGCGATTCGGCCCATCGTCGTTCGCGTCGCTCGCTGCCACCATCTGGCCGCCGTCAGCCCGACGATCCCGGTCCATCGCGACCGACGCCGCGGACCGCCATCCGCTGGCCCCCCGTCGCGCCTATCGGACATCCTCCACCCGTCCGTCACACAGTGTGACGACCCGATCCGCGACGTCGAGCGTGGCCTCGTCGTGGGAAGCCACCAGCACCGCCCGATCGCGGCCGACGTCGGTCAACAACTCGAGGACGTCCGCCCCGGTCGCCGTGTCGAGCTCCCCCGTCGGCTCGTCGGCGACGACGACGTCCGGGTCCGTCGACAGCGCCCGCGCGATCGCGACGCGCTGTCGCTCGCCGCCGCTGAGTTCGCCGGGAAGGTGCGTCGTGCGGTCGCCGAGACCGACGGCCTCGAGCAGCGCGGTCGCGCGTTCCCGGCGATCGGCTCGAGGGACGCCCGCCTGGACGAGCGGCAACGCGACGTTCGCGCGAGCGGAGAGCGACGGCAAGAGATGGAACCGCTGGAACACGATCCCGATGTGGCGTCGCCGCACCCGCGTTCGCTCCGCGTCGGACAGCGCCGCGAGGTCGGTATCGCGAAGCTCGACGCGGCCCTCCGTCGGGACCAGGAGTCCCGCGACCGCGTGGAGCACCGTCGACTTCCCGCTCCCGCTGGGACCCTCGAGCCCGACGACCGTCTCCGCCGGCACCTCGAGTGAGACGTCGCGGAGCGCGGTTACCGCCCGCTCGTCGCTCGAGCGGAACCGTCCACCGGTCGACCCGTACTGGTGGCTGACGCCCTCGAGACGAACGGCCGCCGTCGACTCGCGTTCGCCCTCGCTATCACTCGCCGACGATCGCGAATCCTGAAGTGATCGATTGAACATCCTCAGCGGTCTCACTGGCAGCGGACGGTCCACCGACTCATTGTTTCGACCCGGTTACCCCTGTCAGACGGCTGCTACTCGGGTTCCCGTGGCTGCAATCGTATCGAAGCCGCCGCCGAGCGACGCGTTCAGCACCGCTCCGTCCGTCGAGACCGTTCGAGCGCTCGAACCGCGTTCGGCCGGGTAGGGACGCGTTGTGCGTCGATCCGGCGCTGAAACGGACCCGTACAGGTTGGTTGCCGATCACGTTTCGGGTACGCCGAGATCCCAGCCGTAGATTCGACACGAAAACGTTTATCAGATGTTAGAGTCACGACAGATATAACTCGATGAATTTCGTGACGCCGCCTGCACTCGAGCCGGGGGATCGCGTCGCCGTCATCGCGCCATCGAGCGGCGGTGCGCGGAACGCACCACACGTCTTCGAACTCGCCCTCGAGCGACTGCACACGGCGTTCGACCTCGAGCCCGTCGTCTATCCGACGGCCCGTCAGAGCGACGACTTCCTCTCGGCTCACCCGCGAGCGCGAGCGGCGGATATCCACGCCGCGTTCCGCGATCCGGATATCAGCGGCGTGTTCGCGACGATCGGCGGCGCGGACCAGCTCCGCGTCTTGCGGCATCTCGACCCCACCGTCCTCCGCGAGCATCCGACCCGATTCTACGGAATGAGCGACAACACGAATCTGTCGCTCCTGCTCTGGAACGCCGGCATCGTCTCCTACAGCGGGGCACAGCTCATGAACGAGCTCGCGGTTCCCGGGGAGCTCCCAGCGTACACCGAATGCTACTGCCGACGAGCGTTCTTCGACGAGTCCCTGGGCGAACTCGAGCCGGCGGCGGAGTGGACCGACGAACCGAGCACCTGGTGGACGAACCCCGACGAGCTCCGGACGCCGCCCGCGTACGAGCCGAATCCGGGCTGGGACTGGCGAGGCGGCGACGGGCGCGTCACGGGCCGCGTGTGGGGCGGCTGCCGCGCGATCGTGGAGTGGCACCTCGCGACCGACCGCTACCTGCCCGCTCCCGGCGCGTTGGACGGCGCGATCCTCGCGCTCGAGACCGCCGAAGAGCTGCCGAGCCCGACGGACGTCGCCGGAACGCTCATGTGTCTCGGCGAGCGCGGGCTGCTCGAGCGTTTCGCCGCCGTGGTGGTCGGTCGCGCTCCCGGGCGGAGCTTCCTCGAAGAGCCGCCGCGAGAGGAGCGAGCGCAGTACCGCAGCCGGGTTCGGGACGCGATCACCGAGCAGGTCGAACGATACAATCCCGCGGCCCCGATCGTTCTCGGACTCGATTGGGGACACACAACGCCCATCGCTCCGCTCCCGATCGGCGCTCCGTTGACGGTCGACACGGCCGCCGAGTCGCTGACGGTCGACGGATAGGGTGGGAAGCGCGTTCTGGAACGGCCAACCGCGGACGCCCCGTCGCGTATCCGCGTCGCTCACCGAACGTAGTTCCAAGACGTCGATCGGCCCGATCTGAACGGGCCTCCGTGGAATACAACCGACCGTTCCGATCTTCGATCACGAAAACGGGCCGGTTCACCAGCCGCACGTCCTCTCGGTTCACCGACGATCGTCTGACGCGCGTCAGTAGACGAAGCTCTGGTTTTATATATGAGAATCTGGCAGCGGTGGACGTGAAAAACGCGCAACCAATCAGCCTCGAAATTGTCGCTGAGATCGCCGAACGCGAAGACGTCCCACCGACGGAGCTCCAGCCACCGATCCACTCCGCTATCGATACGGACGCACTCGACTCGCTCTATCGGTCGAGTGCTCCCGAGAAGGGGCCGTCTACGGTCACGTTCGTCTACAACGGCTATACGGTGGTCGTCGATCGGACGGGCGACGTGGCTGTCAAAGATCGTGCCTCGGCCTCGGACCAGCATAAAACGACCGCGTGACCCGACCCGAGCGACGGAACCGAATTTCGATCGGTTCGATCCGTCGACGTTCTCAGCGCCAATAGATCTCGACTGACACTGTCCGAGGAGAGACGGCCATTTTCGCCGCTGACCCGAGCTCGCTTCTGAATCGAAACTGTCTCTCGGACCTTGTCGCCCTTCCCGCGCCAGACGCGGCGCACCGTCCCAGAGTCAGTATCGCCGATGTCCTCCGGCGCACCGTCGTGGGCTTCGTGTGAGCGGAGTCCGCACCGCGCGCCGAGTGCGAGCGCGATCCGCTGCTGGGTACCGTCGACAACCTCGGGCAGCCGTTCGACGTCGTTCCGGCCGAGCCAGATCGTCGTGTCGCCGCAGTTCTCGTGCTATTTCGGAGTCACGGCATCCGGGACCTGCACCCCGACAAGAACCGCCGGCGATCTCGTCTTTCGATGGTGCTCGAGGGCGAGTTCGGGCCGATTCCGTCCGACTCTGGAGTATTCTCGGACACAGAGCTTCCGGTAACTACGTCTACGAATCAATCATCGGGTACCAAAAGTTGATAACCTCCAGTTGATTGTCTGCACTTACTAGATACGGATTTGACACGATTATTGAAACCCCTGGCGAGGGATACTGGCATGATAGGTGGCGTAACCGTCGGTCTCGCGTACGGTCTCACCCATTCGGGAGCAGTAATCTTAGGACTGGCTGGTCTTGGCATCCTCTGTATTGCGGTGGGTGGTGGCACTACTGGACAAGGTGGTACTTCTGGATTAGCTACTGCGGGTAGGATCGGGCACGATGAGAGTAGTGAGGTAAGAATGATGACCGAACATATGGAATCCTGGCCGGGGGTATCCTCCGACATTCCAGTTCGGATGCGTCTCCTCTTCTATGGGCTTGGACTCCTTTTCTGGAGCCTCACAGTTCTTGGACTGTTTTCGTCGCGCCTCCATTGACCCCGCGCTCGACGTTCTCTATCCTACCGTTCAATTCACGCTCTGTATTCAGCACGCCGGTCTTGATAGACAATGGCCAAATTGTGACCCGCACCGTTACATCGTTACCCTGTACTTATCGCGTCCTCGAGGACGGAATTCTCGGACACAGTCCTTCCAGTAACTACGTCTGCATATTTATCGAGAATCGCGTAGGCGTAGATACACTCCACTGAAGAGGAAAATTGTTGCCACTAGCAATAGACCACCGCTCAGCACGTCTCGAAGGACTCCGGAAACTCCGGGATTTTCCACAATTCCGAAGGTGCCTTGAAATACTACCGACTGAATTACCAAAGCCAGCCCTCCAATCGATATCAGTAGCCGTGAATTCCTTACATTTTGTCCGAGCCTCATACTCATGGAATAGGTAATAAAATGTAAAATATTTACAATATCTCTCTGTCCGGTTAGCTCCCTGTGCTTACCGCTGGTTCACGATCTCCTGTCCGACTCTCCATCGATTGTCGGACAGCGAAAAACGCCGATACTTAGGTATGATCGAATCCGAGATCGTCAGGGCGACGTGTGAAATTACCTCTGAGATCTTTCCGTGACGAGATACGCTTTAGTGCAGAAGCCCCTTGTAAATATAGTCCATCTCCGTGTTGAACTTCCTCTGCTGTGTTTGCCAGAGCAGCCTGTATTTGAGTTGGAAGTACGGCTTCATCATGAGCCTTCAGGAATGCCGTTATTTCAGCGACAACAGCAGTAACGACCGGTACAGCGAAACTTGTACCCTCTGTAATATCAGGTTCCCCGTCTAAATTTCGCAACGGGAATGTTCCAGGGGCTAACACGTCGATCTCACTCGGTTCGTGGTCGACGTTTCCTCCCCACTCCGTTATTGCCAAATTCCCGCCACAGTTTTCTGTGGGTGAACACCCGAGTCCAGTACAAAGTGGAGATATCACCTCACTTGGATCTCCTGTGTGAATCCAGCCGGCAAACGGTGGAAGCATCCTCGTATTCGGACCGACAGTCGTTGAGGTGTGTTCTTCTTCAGCAGTGGCAGTACACACTGGGAACATACCACCCACGCTAATAACCTCATTAAGTAGGGCGGGGCAACAGACACCCTCATCATTCTCCGCTTCGTCGCTTTCGTCTGCATTTCCGGCAGCTGCAACAACTGTGATGCCATCGTCGATAGCACGTTTGGCCGCTTCGCGAACCTTACACGGTTCATTTGGCATATCGCATGAGACCCCATCATGGGAGTGGTCATAGCCGAGTGAGAGATTGATTATATCTGTGTCATGAGTTTGATGGGCTCTCCCAATCGCTTTGAGGAGGTCACGCTGAAGGACAGTACCTGTTTCGCGAACTGCTCTATAGAAATTGAACTCTACATTCCTCGAAAAGGCGTATAAAATATTGGAAACTGTTGTTCCATGTCCGGTTGTGTCGTCGAGACCAGGGCGACCGACGAAATCCTCCGTTCTATCTGAATCAATGTGTTCCTCAAATTCCTCCGGCAAGTTATAAACGGAGTCGATGATTGCAACTGAAGCATTCACTTCGAGACCCGAAAAAGAAGGAATTTCGCACAGATCTATATAATTACTACAGACGGATCGACGCATTTCCTCGATATCGCTAAACGCTAACGGGAGCGAAAATCCGTACCACCTCGAGTCCCATACTCTTTCTCGATCTCGACTGATTCGACAACATCGAGATTACAGAGGGACTCGAGATCCGATTCGTCGATGGACACAGCCAGTGACTCGTATGGAAGTTCTTCCTCTACTTCTCCACCGACGGTAGAAATTTGCTCAACAGCAATTGAAGTCTCACCAGTCACACCAACAATAAGCGTGACTGTCTCGCCCACCGTCGGTGATTCTAACCGCTCCTCGACGGTGGATGCTAATTGAGCGCTCACATCTGTCGTATAGGTGGCATCCTTAATTAATTGTCGGGGCATACTTTTGCCCCGATTTAACACTCTTATAGCGAGTGGCTTGACTTGCACAGTGTCCTCGATCCGCACTTTCACCCCTACAGAACATGATGAATGGGGGATCTAAGTGCGGTAATTTCTCTCTGTTAGCAGTGTATTGTCCTCGAGGACCGGCTTCGCGGACACCACTACCAGAGGACAAGAAAGTGAGCATATACTATTGTCAGATTTTGGAGGAGGATCCGAGTTCGTGAATCCATTTTACGATAGAATTCCCCTGCACCGTATCGCTTGTAGAGCATATTAAGTAGAGATCCAACTAGCATCGTTGAGACAAAAATCACGAGTGACACAATGAGGTTGTCATCGCGTATGTGGTCTCCGAACTAACCCCGAGTCGTTTCCTCACGGTCACGCCTGCTATCGATCTCGCTAGCGGCGTCCTGACCCTTGCGCTTCTCATCTTGGGTCGTACTCCTATTTGGCAACACATCCTCAGCAGATGGTCATAGGAATTTGCTCCGTCTACTATCGTACAGCTCTGGTTGATAGAGCTACTCTATTGAACGTTCAGAGTGCCTTGTCGAGGTTGTGAGTGAGACAGCCGACAACGAGTTCACGGAACTGCTTCCACCAAAGTCGTGAGCGGACGGTGCTGATGAAGTGTGTATCGTCGTTTCGAGAACTTCGAAGAGTAGCGAGTGACAGCTCGACGAGCCAAGTGAAATGCCTGCTCAACAAACCGGAGTAACCGCGACTTTGGGAGGGCTTGCATCCGGTCAAACTACCGAACGGACTTGTAACTCTCTGAGGATTTCAACAGAGCCAGTATAGTCAAAGACGGACAGCAACGTTCAACCCGCACACTGTTGCGCTTCGTCCGGTCGCAGATGTCTTGGACGGCCTCGTTGACCGACTGTGTTGAGGCCGGCTGTTTGCGCTACCAGCTAAAAGCTCAGTGTTTATTTTCTCACGTTACATCTCCCCCTTCGTCGTCACTGAGACGGAACTCTCGAGGTCGAAACTGACGGCTCGAGTGCTGAGAGTCTCGGCGATCTCCTGACGTTGCTCGCAAGTGAGGTCATCTCGCTCAAGGACGCGCCGAGCTGCGGAGACCAGCGCGTCTACATCGTTGCATGCGAACGCGATCGCGTTCGATCGGTTGCAGTCGTAGAAGCGGGAAGCTTTCTGGATGGCGTTGAAGCGCCACTCGTTACCGTCGTCGGTCCGGATGCGTACCGATCCGGGAGTCTCGTTGTGAGACATGGCCGTGAACACAACCCGCCTATCCTAGTTTTTTCGGTTCACTCAAACGGTAACAGTTTATAAAGAGAGGTTCAGGTCTGTCGTAATCGGCGCGGCTACCGGCGCGATCTTATGGGGGATGAGCCGAATATGAACACGACTGGTACGCGGTTCGTGTTCATATTGCGGAAACCGTTCTTCGTGACGCGCAACTCCGAGCAGTTGAGCCGAAAGGGTGCTTCATTATCTTCTATTCACTTGGAGATTGGCTAAACGCCGCAATAACTACGTGTGCAGGTACAACAGATCAACTACCAAACTAAACCTACGTCCATTTTGGTGACATCTGTCAGTCGTTAGCGGGAGTAGCACCAGTCATATCGTTTCCCTTGTTGGGTGTGTTACCGCGTACGCGAGGCAGACCAACCGCAATAGCGTAGAGTAGGACAACGGCAACGCCAGCCCCGATGAAGATAAATGAGAGAGTCTCCGCAAGGAAAGTAACCGATACGGGGATGCCCAAGCTATTCCATAACGTTTCGATGGAGTAGACGATATGAGCGGCAAGGAACCACACGCCTGCTGGAAGCGCTACTTTCACGTTCTCCCGCAGGACCCCTTCAAGGCCATCAGGCTGAGGAGTTGGCTGGTGTGTCCGTGCCAACGTGACACCGCGCACAATAGTGTAGAGAAGTGCCATTATGACGCCAGCGCGGAGCAAACCGTTGGCGATGGAGTGAGTAACAATCGAAGAGAGAACAACCCAGAACAGTAAGATGATTGCGACAGGCGTACTCTCTTGGAGTAGATCGCGGGTATCAAATGGGGAAGTCATAGTCTCTATACCCGCATATCATGTATGTATTTTTTGATGTTGGAATTTGTGTTATGGGCATCAGTTTGACGATTCGGGATTTACGTGCTCTGTACTTATCGCTCGATCATAGTCTACTCTCTTCCCCCCTAAGCGGACTCGACAAGAATCGTTATCGAAGTACCAGCCTTTTCTACTGGTGGAGCGGCACGGTTGTACTGTCTTGAATCGGCCGGCCTGACTTTTCGCTAGCGCGGCGCGCGCTCTGCGCGCCGCGCAATTGCCCCGCCCCCTTAGGGCACCTACCGTAGGGGTACCCGGCAACCCCGACACCCGCGTCAACCGCTGAAACGGACAAAAACGTCAGCACTCACTGCTATTTCGCCGGTTCTATTGTCCCCTCGAGTCGGTGAAACTGGCCCAGATTTCGCCGACTGTTGCCGTTAACACCTTGGTGGAAGTGATACTCCGCTCGAAAAGTGGCTGGTCCGATCGGGAATGTAATTCACACTGGTAGGAAGCCAGAAAACAGAGGATAGAACGCGCGTGCTGCAGCTATTCGGCGACGCGAACCGGACCGACGACGGCCTACCGCAGCGGTGGCGGCAGCTCGTCGACGCGGACTCTCACGTCGCGATCGTCGATCCGCTCCTGGTCGCGAAGACTGGCCACGTCGTGAATCGACGCGCTCAGTCGCTCGAGGTATTCGAAGCCGATCTCGGTCTCGGTGTGCGTACTCTCGTCGGTTTCCTCGTCACCTGCGGCCGTCTGGCCGTCGTCGTTCTCCTGTTGTTCCTCACGGCGTTCACGGCGTTCCTCGGCCCGCTCAGCCACCTCCTCCGGCGTGTCCTTCGGACGGACTTCGCGGAGGATCTCACGGGCCCGCTCGAGGACGACGCGGGAGACGAAGAACACCATCACGGGGTTGCCCTCGC
>NZ_FOFD01000009.1 GCF_900110865.1 Natrinema salaciae | reverse complement strand
CGTCGTAGAAGTCGTCTTCGTCGTAGTCCATCAGTTCGATGGTCATCTGGCAGGCCTGGAGGTCGACGCCCTGCTCGAGGGAGAGGTCGATGAGTTCCTGGATGGTGGCGGTGCCGTTTTCGTCGATTTTCTTCTGCATCATTTTGGTGGCCATGCGGTCCATCCCGGGAAGGGCGGCGATCGAGTTCGGCAGCGGCATGTTCGGGTTGCCGACGGCGCTCAGTTTGAGGTCTGCCGACTTCTCCTCGTGGAGGATGTCGAGTCCCCAGAAGGTGTGGAAGACGACGACGTCCCAGCCGAAGGCAGCGGCCGTGCTCGCGAGGATCAGCGGCGGGTAGGCCATGTCGAAGCTGCCCTTGGTCGCGACGATGGTCATCTTTTTGCCGTCGTCGCCGAGTTCGGTCTCGAGCGAGGCGACTTTCTCCTCTAGCTCTTCGACCTGTGCGCGAAGCGCCTCCTCGCTCATCGGTTCACCGTCCGCCGCCGCGGGTGTGTCCGTACTCATGTTACGCCGTCTTCTGCACGTAGTGTTTGTACACGTCGCCGTCCTCGACCTGGTCGAGGAGTTCGACGCCTTCGGTACCGGTCGCCCAGCCGTCGATGTCGCTCATACTGCCCGAGTCCGTCGCCAGCACCTCGAGCACGTCGCCGCCGTCGAGCTCGTCGATAGCGGACTTGGTCTTGACGACCGGCATGGGACACGATGCACCTTTGACGTCGAGCGTCTCCGTGATGTCGAATTCGTCACTCATGATTGGATACTCCGTGATCTGTATTGGAGTTACTACACAATATTGGCTGCGGGGGTAAAAGGATGTCGATCATTGTGCGATGCACAAACAACCGGTCACGCGGGGAGGCGCGTTAGAACAGTATGTGGCCGGAATATGAGCAAACTGTGGCTCTTAGCTTCGAACACCGGCGTTGCTGTATTGTGCAGATGGGGAACTACTATGCAAATCCTTATATGCTACCAGCCGGTAGGGGTGTATGTACGACAATGAACGCAGAAGACTTCCCGACTCCGGATGCAGACGTCGAGACGGTCGCACCGGACACGCTGAAGAGTCGCATCGACGCGGGCGAGAACGTTACGCTCCTCGATGCGCGAATGGAATCGGACTACGACGAGTGGCACATCGACGGTGAGAACGTCGAGTCGATCAACGTGCCGTACTTCGAGTTCCTCGAGGACGAGATCGACGACGACGTCCTTGCACGGATTCCCGACGACCGTAACGTGACGGTTCTCTGTGCGAAGGGGGGTGCCAGCGAGTACGTCGCGGGCACGCTCGCGGAACACGGGTACGACGTCGACCACCTCGAGGATGGAATGAACGGCTGGGCGCGCATCTACGAACGCGTCGAAGTCGAGCGCTACGACGGTGCCGGGACGCTCTACCAGTACCAGCGTCCCTCGAGCGGCTGTCTCGGCTACCTCGCCGTCGACGGTGGCGAGGCCGCCATCATCGACCCGCTACGTGCCTTCACCGATCGCTACCTCACGGACGCGGACGAGCTGGGTGTCGACCTGAAATACGCGATCGACACGCACATTCACGCGGACCACATCTCGGGAGTTCGCGCGCTCGACGCCGTCGGCGTCGAGGGCATCATCCCCGAGGCGTCGGTCGACCGCGGCGTCACCTACGCCGACGAGATGACCCTCGCGGCGGACGGCGACGAGTTCCACGTCGGCGACGCCACGATCGAGACGGTTTACACGCCCGGCCACACCTCCGGGATGACCTCGTATTTGATCGACGGCGAGCTGCTCGCGACCGGCGACGGGCTGTTCGTCGAGAGCGTCGCCCGACCCGACTTGGAGGAGGGCGACGACGGCGCTCCCGAGGCGGCCGCGCAGCTCTACGAGTCGCTCCAGGAGCGCGTGCTGACCCTGCCCGACGACACGCTCATCGGCGGCGCTCACTTCAGCGACGCCGCCGAGCCCGCAGCGGACAGCACGTACACGGCACCGATCGGTCAGCTCACCGCGGAGATGGACGCCCTGACGATGGACGAAGACGAGTTCGTCGAGCTGATCCTCTCGGACATGCCGCCCCGTCCGGCCAACTACGAGGACATCATCCCGACGAACCTCGGCCAGCAGGAAGCCGACGACGAGGAAGCCTTCGAACTCGAGCTCGGGCCGAACAACTGCGCCGCGAGCCAGGAGTCGCTCGCCGGTGACTAACCCCCAATGGTAGCTGATCCAGTCCCGCTCCAGCTGACCGCTGAGCTGTTCCCCAACGGGATCAGCCGCTACGCCGTCGGTGGGTTACTCGTCGGTCTCGGCGCGGTCGTGATCTACATCGGGACCGGCATCCCGGCCGGGGCGAGTACGTTCCTCGAGTCGACGCTGTCGTACGTCTCCGAGCAGTCCCGGTTCCAGCAGTACGTCTCGTCGCGTGACTGGCGGGTCGTATTTACACTCGGGATCATCCTGGGCGGGCTGGCGTTCGCGGCGACGGTCCAGTCCGGAGTGGTCACGACCTCACTCTACCAGCCCGGGACGACCGGCGAACTGTACGAGGTCGGCGGCGTGACGCTCTGGTCGACCGACGTGCAGGCCTGGCGGCTGCTGGTCGGCGGCGTATTCGTCGGGATCGGCACCCGAATCGGCAAAGGGTGTACGTCGGGCCACGGCGTCTGCGGCGTCGGCTCGGCGTCGAAGACCTCGATCGTCGGCGTCGTGACGTTCCTGACAGTCGCGATCGTGACCGGTCAGATCGTCGCGGCACTGGGGGTGAGTCCGTAATGGCGGATCGCCATCCCCTGTTCATGCCGCTGATCCTCGTCGGCGGCCTGATCTTCGGGTTCGGGCTCGGATTCAGCCAGATGGCGCGCCCGGAAGTCGTGTTGAACTTCCTGCAGTTCGAGGACTTCGGACTGCTGTTCGTCATGTTCGGCGCGGCAATCGTCTCCGGGGTCGCCTTCGCCGTGATGCCCCGAATTCGAGACAGCGCGCCGTTGACCGGCGACCGGTACGAACGCCGGCTGAAACCCTTCGACCGGAACGTCCTGATCGGCGGGGCGATCTTCGGCGTCGGCTGGGGCCTTTCGGGGATCTGTCCCGGAGCCGCCTACGCCAGCCTCGGCGTCGGCAACGTCTCCATCCTGTGGGCGCTCGCCGGCATGTTCGTCGGCTCCTACCTGCAGGGCCGCTGGCGAAGCCAGCGAGCCGCGTCCGAGGCGGCCGCGACGGGCGCCGACTAGCATCGTGTCCGAACATCGCCACCCAACACATCGTCTTTTTGTCCACTGATGGAACCTGCCACAGCACTGCTGTTCGTCGTCGCCGCCGTCGCAAGCCTGTTCATGGCCTGGGTAATCGGCGCCGGCTCGAGCGGCGCGACGCCGTTTGCACCGGCCGTCGGCGCGAACGCGATCTCGACGATGCGAGCGGCGTTTCTCGTCGGGATCCTCGGGTTCGCCGGCGCGGTGACACAGGGCGGCAGCGTCTCGAAGGCCGTCGGCAACGGACTCGTCGACGGGATCAGCCTCCCGGTCAGCGGCGTCATCGTCGTCCTGTTGATCGGTGCTGGCCTCATGGCCATCGGCATCTACACCGGCTATCCGATCGCGACCGCGTTCACGGTGACCGGTGCGGTCATCGGCGTCGGCTTCGCGCTCGGCGGTGAGCCGGCCTGGACGAAGTACGCCGAGGTCGGGGCCGTGTGGGTACTGACCCCCCTCGTCGGCGGCGGCATCGCGTACGGTATCGCGAGCGTGCTCCCGCGACCGGACGTTCCCGAGGATGCGAGCATCCCGATCCTCGCCGGGTTCGTCGGCGCCGTCGTCGCGAACCTCGAGTTCACGTTCCTCGCGCCTGTTGGCGGAACGCTCGCCGCCGCCGGCGTCGCCGTGGTTCCGGTCGACGGCCGCGCCGCCACAGCCGCGGTCTCGCTCGGTCTCGGCGTGCTCGTCGCGGCCAGCGTCCGCTGGGACGTCGGTCGCGACCTGGAGGGCGGGCTACGGCGGTTCGTGCTCTCGCTCGGCGCGCTCGTGGCCTTTTCGGCGGGGGCGAGTCAGGTCGGGCTGGCCGTCGGGCCGTTGCTCCCGCTACTCGAGGAACTGCCGATGATCTCGCCGATTGCGGTTCTGCTCGGCGGCGGCGTCGGGATCCTCGTCGGCTCCTGGACGAGCGCACCGCGGATGATCAAGTCGATTTCCCAGGAGTACGCGTCGCTGGGGCCGCGCCGATCGATCGCGACGCTCGTTCCCTCGTTCCTCATCGCACAGACTGCAGTCCTGCTTGGAGTGCCGGTCTCGTTCAACGAGATCGTCGTGAGCGCGATCGTCGGCAGCGGTCTCGCGGTTGCCGGCGGGGAGGGGGTCAGTCCCCGGAAGCTGGGGCTCACCGTCGTCGCCTGGGCCGTGTCGTTCGTGCTCGCGTTCGGGCTCGGCTACGGATCGATGTTCGTGCTCGGCGCGTAGGGCAGTACGGCAGGCGGTTTCGGTCGCGCGTTCGCTGTGCGTCCCGAAACAGCCGTGAGAAGCGGTCGTCTAGGTATTTCGTTTCGATACCTGTTCGTTTCGGTCTACCATCCACTCGTCCCGAACGATAGTCGAGAAAGAAGTGGGACCGTCGCGCAGTACGCCACCGACCGGTGACGTCCCGGCCGTACTCGGCATTCTTGTCCGGCGCGTTCAAGGCGTCCGCGATGATTCCATCGTCTCACCGCCTATCAGTCCGAAGACGTGTCCGATGTTCGAGCAGTGGCAGAAACGCACCGAGTAACCGATTTCAAAATAGGCCAATTCAGGAGTGGTTATTCTGTGTTCGTCGATTCGAGTCCGCGGACGGGACGTCGCTCACCGAAACGCCTTCTCGCCGGCCTCGATCGGCACCTCGAGCCAGTTCTCCGTCGGCGGGAGGGGACACTCGTACCGGTCCGAGTAGGCGCAGGTCGGGTTGTACGCCTCGTTGAAGTCGAGGACCCAGTTCCCCTCGCTCGTCCGATGGCTGTCGTACTCGAGGTCGAGGTACCGGCCGGCGCCGTAGGTCTCGTCGCCGCTGGTTGCGTCGCGGAACGGGACCCAGAGTCGGTCGTCGGCCGGATCGGACTTGTAGGCCTGGAGTGCGACGTCGTCGCCGTCGACGGTGACGCGGAACTCGCCCCAGCGCAGGTACGCCCGCTCGCCGTCGGTACTCGTCCCGACGGTGACGCGTTCGGGATCGTCGTACTCGTCGAGCGGCAGTTCGAACCGGTACTCCCCGTCGATCGGGTAGTACTCGAGGCCGTCGAACGACTCGCGCTCCGCGTCGGGGATCGGCGAGCGGGGATCGCTGCCGAAGTATCGGTCTTTCTCCGTCCGTTGCGTTTGGATCGCTCGTCGCCAGTCAGTGGACATGATTGAATCGTGGGTGGGTGTGGTCGGCCTGTGGATTCCTCGCGGGGGGTCGGTTCCGGATGGGTGTCGCGTGACTCCGGAGCTCGATCGCTACGCGTGTTGCTCGATCAGTCCGTCGAGCGTCGCCCGGTCCTGTACACCGACCGTCCGCTCGACCGGCTGGCCGTCGGCGTAGAGGACGAGCGTCGGAACCCCGCGAGCGCCGAGCTGCTGGGCGAGGCGCTGGTGGCGGTCGACGTCGACCTTCGCGACGGCAGCGTCGGTCTCCGCGGCGAGGGCCTCGATCGTCGGCTCGAGCATCTGACAGGGACCGCACCAGTCGGCGTAGCAGTCCACGAGGACCACGTCGTGCTCGTCGACGACCTCCTCGAAGTGACCCTGTCCCGTAATCGCGATCGGCTCGTCGGGCGCGTCGCCCCCTTCGTCGGCGTCGACCGCATCGAGGCTCCCGCCACTCTCGAGGCGTTCCTGCAGCTCGCGTTTCTTCTGCTCGCGAATTCGCTGTCGTTCGTCGTCTCCAGTGTCGCTCATCGTGGGATGGTACGGACTCCACGATTATAACGATTTTGTGTAGTAGGGGCAATATTGATATGGCGACCGGTCGCGGATCGCCGTCGGGGGGTGACGCGACCGCCGCGGTCGGTGACCGGTCGGTCGCGACGAGCAGCCTCCGCCTGTTGGGGATATCGGAACCGCTACGGACGAAACCTGACGGCGGTAGCCGATCGGATCTATCGGTCGGCGGGGGAGTCGACACGAGCGGTTCGGCGGACGGTAGCGCCGCTCGAGCTCGACCGCTTCAGCATATATTCTTCGCCTCTTCCTGCCCAGAGGGATTTCGCGATAATGGTTTTATTACACAATACCAAACTCCACGTGTGATCCGATGATGATCGACCGACGCGACACGCTCGGACGGTCCGCGGGGCGAGTGACGGTGGTCAGCGCCGTCTTCCTCGTCGCCGCGACCGCGACGGCGTCCGCACAGACCCACGGCGGTGGCGGCGGACCGATGGGCGGCTGGGGAGGATTCGGCGGCTGGATGTTCCTCTGGCCGATCCTCCTGTTCGGCCTGGTGGCCCTGATCGCCGTCTGGGTCGCCGGTCTGCGCCGAGTTGCCCGCACCGACCGACCCGACCACGCCCTCGAGGAACTCCGCGAGCGCTACGCCCGCGGGGACCTCTCCGAGGACGAGTTCGAACGACGACGACGGAAACTACGGACCTAGACCGATGACGAATACTACCACCCCTGACGTGACGATCGACTCGCGCGGCGCGACGTGTCCCGGCCCGCTGATGGACCTCATCGGGACGGTGAAGACCCTCGACCCCGGCACCGTGGTCGAACTCCAGACCACCGCACGGAACTCCACGACCGACGTGCCGGAGTGGCTCGAGGAGGCCGGCCACGAGTTACTCGAGATCGAGGAGCACGACGACCACTGGAACATCTACTTGGAGGTCGACTGAGATGCATCGAATCGCAATCGTCGGCGGCGGAACGGGCGGGACGGTCCTCGCGAACCGACTCGCGAGCGAGCTACGGAGCGAGATCGAGGCCGGAGACGTCGCGGTTCGACTGATCACGGCCGATCCGAACCACGTCTACAAGCCGACGTTCCTGTACGTGCCGTTCGGGAAGAAGACGGTCGACGACGCCAAGCGGCCGATCGAGGAACTGGTCGACCGCCGCGTCACCCTGACGATCGACGAGGTCACCGACGTCGACACGGATCGAAAGCGCCTGTCGCTTGCCGACAGGACGCCCTCGCTGCGCTACGACCAACTCGTGCTGGCGACCGGCGCGAGCCTCGACCCCGAGGCCGTTCCGGGACTCGCCGAAGGCGGCCACCACTTCTACGGCCCCGACGGCGCCGAACGCCTCCGGGACGAACTCGCCGACTTCACCGAGGGTCACCTCGTGCTGAGCGTCGTCGGCGTCCCGCACATGTGTCCGGCCGCGCCGGTCGAGTTCACCCTGATGGTCGACGACTGGCTCCGCGAGCGCGGCCGACGCGAGGACGTCGACATCACTTACACGTATCCGATCAACCGCGCCCACGGCCTCGAACCGATCGCCGACTGGGCGACCGACCTGTTCGAGGAACGCGACATCGCCCTCGAGACGTTCTTCAACGTCGACGAGGTCGACCCCGACGCGGAAGTCGTCGGAACGGTCGAAGGGAACGAACTCGAGTACGACCTGCTCGTGGCGATCCCGCCCCACCGGGGCAGCGACCTCGTGACCGACGCGGGGCTCGGTGAAGACGGCTGGATCGACGTCGACAGGCACACGCTCGAGGCGACGGCGGCCGAGGATGTCTACGCGATCGGCGACGTCGCGGACGTTCCGACGAGCAAGGCCGGCAGCGTCGCCCACTACGAGGCAGGCGTCGTGGCGGACCGGATCGCCAGCCGCGCCCGCGGGACGGTCCCGACGGCGACCTACGACGGCAAGACCGTCTGCTTCCTCGAGGCCGGGATGGACGAGGCCACGTTCATCGAGTTCTCCTACGGCGAGGAGCCGTTCGTCCGCGAGCCGTCGAAACCGCTCCACTGGGCCAAGCTCGGCTACAACGAGTCCTACTGGCTGACCGCACGGGGGGTACTATAGATGTCCGAATCCGAACCCGAAACCGAAACTGGAGCCGCGAACGAGACCGCCGGTGCCGGGGGCCCGGCCCTCGAGGAACTCGTCGCCGAGAACCCCGAGGAGGTCGCCCAGTTCATAGAGCGCCTCGGCGTCGTCAACGACCTGCTCGATACGGCGGACCTCGCGACGGCGGCGATGGACGACCGGATGGTCGAGGAGCTGGCAGGGACGGCGACGAACCTCGGCGCTGCGGCCGACGGGCTGGCGACTCCCGACGCCGCACGGCTCGGCGAGGCGACCGGCGAGAACGCCGCGGACCTGGCCGACGCCATCGAGACGCTGGCCCGCCTGCAGCGGTCGGGGACGCTCGACGACCTGCTAGCGATGGCGGATCTCGTCGCGCTCGCGTCGAATGCGATGGACGACGACATGGTGACCGATCTCGCGGCGACCGGGACGAAACTCGGTGAAGTCGCCGACACCGCGGCCGACGACGACGTGGCCCGGACGCTCGAGTCGCTGCTCGAGGCTGTCGGTGAAGCGAGCGCCGAACCGACGAAACCGCTCGGTGTACGCGGGCTGGTACGTGCCCTCCGAGACCTGGACGTGCGACGGGGGCTCGGATTCGTGTTCGCCGTCGCTCGCGAGACGGGCCGGAGGCTGCGGGAGCAGCCCGGTCGATGAGGCCCGTCGCTGCAGCCGCCGGCGAGTATCAGCGCGATACCCGTCGAATACATCCGCGTGAGACGTAGTACGCCGCAATTCGACGTTCGTACCGCAAACACTACCCCTCGGCAGCACCTCCCTTCGATCGCAAGCAACCCGCCGTCTCGAGGTGGAATCGCCTCCGAAGCTCAGTCGTGGTCCACATCATGATCGATCCAGTCACCGGCAGTCGACTGCAGTTCGCGCTCACGACGATCGTCCACATCATCTTCCCGGTGATGAGCATGGGGCTCGCCCCCTTCCTCGTCTACTTCACGTGGAAGGATATCCGTACCGGGAAACCGATCTACGAGCAGCTACGCAGGTTCTGGACGCGAATCTTCGCCGTCAGCTTCGTCGTCGGCACCGTGACCGGAATCGTCCTCGAGTTCGAGTTCGGCACCAACTTCGCGGCGTTTTCTACAACCGCCGGCGAGCTGTTCGGCGGGCCGCTCGCGCTCGAGGGGATGATGGCGTTCATGCTGGAAGCGACGTTTCTCGGGATCTTCGTCTTCGGCCGCGAGCGCGTCGGAAACGCGCTGTACATGGTCTCGGCGGTCGCCGTCGGACTCGGGACGTGGCTCTCGGCCGTCTGGATCTTGATCGCCAACTCGTGGATGCAGACTCCGCGGGGGTACGAACTGGCCACGGAGAACGGGCGGACGATCGTTCAGTTGGTCGATCCGGTCGCCGCCTACGCCAACCCGCGGTTCCCCTGGATGTTCGTCCACATGCAAAACGCCGCCGTCGAGTCCGTCGCGCTGTTCATGGCCGGGCTCGGGGCCTACTTCGTCTTCAGACACCACGTGTGGGGGTATCCGGTCGAGAACATCGGATTCTGGGAGACAACGCTCAAGTTCGGCCTCCTCGCGCTGCTCATCACCGCGCCGTTGCAGGTGCTCCACGGCGATCTGTACGCTCGACACGTCGTCGAGACCCAGCCACAGAAGTTCGCCGCGATGGAGGCCGTCTGGGAGACCGACTCGTACGTCCCCGAGTACATCGTCGCGTTTCCGACGAGTATTCAGGACCTACTGGACCCGCGGGCCAAGGACATCTTCGGCATCGGCATCCCCGGCGGGGCGTCGTGGCTCGCCAGCGGCGGCGATCCGCAGGCGACCATACAGGGTCTCGAGGAGTTCGACGGCCCCCAGCCGCCAGTCGCGGTCGTCTTCTGGGCGTTCCGGATCATGGTCGCGCTCGGCTTCTGGTTCATCCTGCTCGCCGTCTGGGGCGGCTACCGCTGGTGGCGGGGCGAACTCCTCGAGGACGACCTCCTCCACAAGGCCCTGATGGCCTCGACGCCGCTCGGAATCATCGCGGTCGAACTCGGCTGGGTCGTCACCGAGGTCGGTCGCCAGCCGTGGGTCATTCAGGACGTCTTGCGGACGAGCGAGGGCGTCTCACCGGGACTCACGGCTGCGGAAGCGACGATGACGCTCGCCGGGTTCGCCGTCGTCTACCTCGGACTGCTCGTACTCTATACGTACGTCGTCGTCCGGATCGTCCGTGCCGGGCCGCCGGAGGTTGACGGTCCCGCACTGGACGACGCGGCGGAGACGCCCACGTCGGAGGTGCAGGCCGATGACTGACCCGGCTTCACTCGCGACCGAACCCCTGTTCGGGCTGCCGCTCGCGGACCTCTGGTTCGGGCTGTTGTTCTTCATCCTCGCGATGTTCCTGTTCCTCGACGGCTTCGACTTCGGGGTTGGCGCGCTGTTCGCGACGCGCGAGGACGCCGACGAACGCGAGCAGTTGTTGTCCGCGATCGGGCCGTTCTGGGACGGCAACGAGGTGTGGCTCGTCGTCTTCGGCGGCGCCATGTTCGCGGCGTTCCCGGCCGTCTACGCCAACCTGTTCAGCCGCCACTACCTGCTGATGTTCGCGATCCTGGGCGCGCTCATCGTTCGGGGGCTCGCCCCCGAGATGTACGAACAGCGCCACGACGAGGCGTGGCGGCGGTGGTGGGGGCGCGCGTTCGTCGTCGGCAGCCTCACGGCCCCGTTCTTTCTCGGGATGTTCACGGCGAACTGGCTGCTCGGCGCGACGACGATCGTCACGCTCCCGGGAGTCGTCGTCGGCCTGGCCGTCGTCGCGCTGACCGTCGTCGACGGCGTGGCGTTCCTTCGACTCAAGACGCGAGGCGACCTGCGCGAGGACCTCCGGACGGACGGCTACCGCGCACTCGTGGTCTATCTCGTCCTTGTCGTGGTGACGCTGGGATACGTCTACGGAGCGGCCCCCACCCTACGATCGGCCCTGTTCTCCGCGCCGGTCGCCGCCCTCGTCCTCGCCACGCTCGTCCTCGCCGGGGTGTACGCGGCGGCGACGCGGGCGGACCGCTACTACGTGGCGTTCGGTGCCGCTGCGGGCCTCGTCTTCGCGCTGGTCGGCGTCGTCGCCGGTCTGATGTATCCGGCCATCGACCGTGCTGGCGGGCTGACGGTCGAGACGGCGATCGTCTCGACGCTGCCGCTCAACCTCATGTCGATCGGGGCGGCGATCCTGCTCCCGCTCGTCTTCGTCTACTTCGTGGTCCTCTACTCCGCGTTCAGCGGCCCGGTCGAGGCAGGTGAGTCGTACTGATGGGCGCCGACGACGACGGCCGCGTCGGGCGTCCGGCTGTCGACGACGGTGACGTCGAGGACTTCCCGATGGGCAGCGACGCTGACCCCACTGCTCGCAACGACGATCGACCGACGAACGGGGCGGAGACCGAGCCGTCACCGCCGCGGCTGAGTTCCCGGATACTGGTGACGTGGATCGAACTCACGATCGTCGGCATCACCGGCGGTCTCCTCGGTGCGACGGTCGGCGGCCCGCCCGGGTTCGTGATCTACCTGGCGACGACCCTGCTCACCGTCGGCATCATCTTTCACAACGTGAACGAACTCGTCAAGGCATGGCTCCGGGTCTCCCGGAACGGGAGCGCAGCATCGACGGGTGACGCCGCGGAAAACCAGTCGTAACACGGGTCAGCTATCCGACGATCTCGAGGGGCGCGGTGGGAGGCGGCCCGCTGTGAACGCCCCCTCCTATCGTTTCTCCTCCCGTCGAAGACGTTCACGCCGGTTCTCGAACTCCTCGTCGGTGAGATCACCGCGGGCGTAGGCGGTTCGCAGTTCCTCGAGTGCAGGGTCCGTCCCTCGCGTTCCCGACCGGCGAACCGCGCTGTACAGGAGATATCCGAGCCCGAGAATCACCAGCAACGGGACAACCGACATGAGAAGCCACATCCACGTTGCGCCGGTACCGCCCCACGCACCGCCGTTCCACATGTGGCCGCCGCCCCAGACGCCCATCATGGGAATCGCGAGCGTCATCATGAGAACCGGCAGCAGGAGGATTGCGGCGATAACGATCAACAGCGTTCGAATCAGTGAGTCGTCGGTTGCCATACGTCGTCCTTCGATTGCCAGGGTATTGAACGGAATGGGGAATACCGACCACTGGGATTCGCTCATTCGTCCGCGTCGGGGAGGTCGGCCCGTCCCGTCGACGGCCACTCCCGAGCGTCGGATTCGACGAGTCCGTACAGTAGTCGCCGTCTCGTCTCCAGTTCGTCGAGAGCGGCCTCGAACTCGTCGTTCGACACGGTCGGGACGCCCGCCTCGCGTAGCGCACGGAGGTCCGGCGGCGGCGGCGAACTGTCTGCCGGCTCGACGAACCCTTCGTGAAGCGTCTCGAGGTAGTGCTCGATACTCGTCCGCGAGATCCTGAGGAGGAGTCGGTTCGGCCGGTATCGTTCCGGAACGCCGAACCGGAGCAGCGTCACCGTCTCGTCGAGGACGGCGATTTCGACGATCGGCGATCGATCCGTCCGGGCGCTGTAAAAGTAGTGGAGGACCGGGTAGGCCTTGTGATTCTCGGTGAGGGTCGCGAGCTGCGTGACGAGGGCGTTCAGCGGGAGCGCGATCCCTTGAAACTCCTCGCCGGTCCAGCTCGTACGAACGATCTCCTCGCTGCGGGCTCCGAAGCCGCTCACGCTGCTGGCGAACGCGCGTTTCTGGGTGACCGCCTCGAGGACGGAGAGCGCGTAGGTAACGCTCAGCGTGACGAAGAGCAGGCCGCTCCCGGTCGCGAGTATCGTGACGAGCTGCCAGCGCCCCGTCCTGGGGGCGAAATCTCCGATCCCCAGCGTGAAGATCGTGTATCCGGTAAAGTAGAGCCGATCGGACCACGAGATGGACCCGCGCTCGAGCGTGTCGACGAGGGCGCGCTCGGCGCTGGCGAAGACGAGCGTCCACCCGGCCCAGAGCAGCGTGATCCATACCGCGAGGGTCAGTGCGAAGAGCAACGGGCCGGAGAGGCTGAGCAGACGCGCGTTCCGAGCGCCGATCCCCCGGAGCGTGCGCCACGTTCACCCCATCAGTCGCGACGTGAGCGGTCCGGCGCCGCCCTCGACCCAGAGCGTCGTCCAGAGCACGTCCACGACGGTCCCGACGAGCACGATCACGCCGAGAGCGAGATAGCCGAGCGTCATTGGCCCTGTGAGTACCTCCGTTCTAATCGGCCGATTGTGCGCCCCCCTGTGATGACAGGTCCGGCAGACTCGAGAGGGACAGATCGACGCGACGGAGTAGCTGTGCGTTGATCGCGACGATAACCGTACTGAGAGACATGAGGAGCGCCCCTACCGCCGGCGAGAGTAAGACGCCGATCGGTGCGAGGACGCCCGCTGCGAGCGGGATGGCGAAGACGTTGTACCCGGCGGCCCAGACGATGTTCTCCTGCATCTTCCGGTAACTCGCCTCGCTTAGTTTCACGAGACGACCGACATCCATCGGGTTGTTCTGCACGAGGATGACGTCTGCCGACTGCACGGCGACATCAGTCCCGCTGCCGATCGCGATGCCGACGTCCGCTCGAGTCAGCGCGGGGGCGTCGTTGACCCCGTCGCCGACCATCGCGACGAGCTTTCCCTGATTCTGTACCTCCTGTACCGTCTCGTCTTTGTCTTCGGGCAACACCTCTGCGAACACGGTGTCGATCCCCAGTTCGTCGGCCACCGCACTGGCCACGTCCCGCGAGTCGCCGGTCAGCATCGCCACCTCGATATCGAGTGCGTGGAGCGTCTCGACGACGCGGTAGCTCTCTTCACGTATCACGTCCGCCATGGCGACGGCGGCGATCGGCTCGCCCTCCCGAACGACGTACACGACGGTCCGTCCGTGTTCGCCTGCCGTGTCGGCAAACCGGCGCAGGGGAGACGGGACGTCGGCCTCGAGATGGGACAGCAGGTTCGGTCCGCCGACGTGGACGTCCTCGCCCGCAACCTGCGCGCGAACGCCTCGCCCTTTCATCGCTTCGAACCCCGTCGCGTCCGGGACGGTAATGCGACGTTCAGCGGCCGCCTCGCGGACGGCGCGGGCGATCATGTGCTCCGAGTCCCCCTCGACCGCAGCCGCGAGGGCCAGCGCGTCCTCCTCGTCGGTACCGGCAACGGTCGCGACGTCGACGACGCCGTGTTCGCCCTCGGTGAGCGTTCCCGTTTTGTCGAAGATGATCGTATCCAGGTTTCGCGCGTCTTCCATGGCGATCCGATCCCGTACCAGCATCCCGTTTCGAGCGGCCAGCGAGGTGTTGATCGCGACCACGAGCGGGATGGCGAGGCCGAGCGCGTGCGGACAGGCGATGACGAGGACGGTGACGACGCGCTCGATGACCGTTGCATTGAACGACACGGCGATCGTCCACGCGACGGCGGTCACGGCCGCCGCACCCACGGCGACGTAGAACAGCCAGCCGGCGGCTCGATCGGCGAGCACCTGCGTCTGCGACTTGCTCCCTTGGGCTTCTTCGACGAGACGCATGATCCCCGCGAGCGTCGTCTCCTCGCCCGTCGCTTCGATGCGGACGCGGAGGCTCCCGTCGCCGTTGATGGTTCCGCCGATCACCTCGTCGTCCGGCTCCTTCGAAACCGGCATCGACTCGCCGGTGATCATCGACTCGTTCACGTCCGAATCGCCCTCTGCGACGACGCCGTCGGCGGGGACGCTAGCGCCGGGACGAACGAGCACGAGATCGCCTTTGGACAACTCGCTCACCGGGATCTCCTCGGTCTCACCGCTGTCGGTGATCCGCTCGGCGGTGTCGGGCATGAGTTGCGCCAGTTCGTCGAGCGCGCTCTGTGCCCGCCGAACCGATCGCATTTCGATCCAGTGGCCCAACAGCATGATGTCGATCAGCGTCACGAGCTCCCAGAAGAACGCCGACTCCGTCGGGAGGACGACACTCGCCAGGCTGTAGACGAAGGCGACCGAGATCGCCATCGAGATGAGCGTCATCATCCCCGGCGATCGATCGCGCAGTTCGGGGGCGGCCATTCGGAGGAACGGAACGCCACCGTAGCCGAAGACGATCACGGCGAAAACCGGATTGATCCACTCGCTGCCGGGAAACACCGGCACGGAAAAGCCCAGCCACTCCTGGAGCATCTCGCTGTAGAGGAGAACCGGGATCGAGAGCAGCGTCGAGACGAAAAACCGACGGCGGAACATCGCTTCGTGGCCCTCGTGCATTCCGCCGTGGTCTCCGTGATCGTGACCACCGCCCTCGTGGTCCGTTTCGTGTCCGTGTTTCTTCTCGATCGTTCGTTCGGCCTCGTCGGCGTCCGTCGCCTCCCCCTCGAGCATCGACTGTTCTACCTGCGGTTCCGATTCTCCGTCGGGATCGTCCGTCTCGTCGCCAGCGGCAGGCCGGTGGCGGTGGTCGTGGTCCTGGTCGGACCGGTCTCCAGACGGATGCCCGGCGTCCGTCGAACGCGTGTGGTCGTGATCGTCCATCGGTCCCTTCGTAGATACTAAAACGGCAACCCGGATGATTCGTGTGCCGGCAAGCCGAGGACTGGGCTCGCGACTATCCGGTCGGCGGGACGCGGACTCGCTCGAGGCGAGCGGAGATCGAGGACTGGACGCCGACGGGCTCGTCGGTCTCGATCGCGGGATGTCGCCCGTCGGAGATGACGAACAGCCCGACCGCCGCGAGGAGGACGACGGAGAGGAAACTGACGACGAGATCCGCGAGGCCGACGGTCGTCAGCGCCAACAGTGCTCGCCTCCCGATTTCGATGCCGAGGGTCGTGCCGAGAATCAGCAGCAGTCCGAGTCGGTACTCGATGTGATCGAGATCGCGATGGGTCACCGTCGCGACGAGCGACGTCCAGAACACGAACGCGAGGCCGGTCCCGACGGCGGTCGGCGCGGAGTGGCCGAGAACGAGCAGCGCCGGGGTGACGAAAAAGCTCCCGCCCATCCCGAAAAAGCCGAAGCGAATACCGACGGTCAGACCGAACCCGACGAACAGGACGGCCAGCGGGAGGCTCACTTCGAAGAGGGCCATGCGATCACCGACGGGGGCAGACGCAATGAAACAACTCAGTTGTTTCACCACCTCATCGCGAGCGTGACGTAGATCGGTTCCCGCGATCCGGCGGTCGGGCACTCGAGAAGGGCCGCGAGACGTCGGCTTCCCGACGATCATCGCCGTGGCTGCCGCTCGGCGGGTACATGATAACGAAGTCACCCTGGGTGAGCGACGGGAGCCGCGCGGCGAATTCTCCGAGTTCGGGTTGCCACCCGACGGAATTTCGGCGAGCGCTCGCACAGATCACGAGGTCGTCGACGGTCACGGTTTCGTCGACGTACGGCCCCACTCGTTCCCAGGAGGGGAGTCGCTCGAACTGGACGCGAACGTCCGATTCGACGTCCCGAACGAGTCGTTCGTACTGATCCGGGTCCCCTTCGACGACGATCCCCAGGACCGGCGCTCCGGTACCCGCTGCAATCCGGTGGATCGCCCGTCGGACCTCGTGAAAGCCCGGATCGTGGGCCAGCCGCGGCGGCAAGACGACGACGATTCTCGAGACGGCGTTGAGCGGTTCCCGGATGCGCGAGACGAGCACGAACTGATCGGTCCACGCGAGGACCTGCCGGATGGTGTGACTGAAGAGCGGCTGTCTGTAGAGGTGCATGCCGTCCCAGTCGAGGAGGATCGTCGTCACTTGATTTTCGACGGCCGCGCGAACGATTCCCGAAGCGACGTTGTGATCGACGCGCGTGTGAAACGACACCGGCACTTCCGCACCGGCCGCGTACGCTTCCGTGTGTCCGATCGCGGCGTCGGCAGCGGTGATCGCCCGCTCCGTTTCCGGACCCGGTCGAACGACGGTCACCGTGTGCAACGGTTCCGCGAACCGCTCGTCCCGAACGAGCAGCGCCAGGTCGAGCAACGATTCGTGATACGTCAGCAGCGTCTCGTGATGCTCCGGAACCGGGGAGAACGGGATGAGAATTCGCTGTCGGACGGCGGCCGACTGGCGGGTCTCTCGCTTTTCGATGGCTGCGACCGCACGACCGTACCGTTCGACGACGATCGGACTGACGACACTCACGACGAGAATCAGCGCCACTGCGCCGTTGATCATCGCCGCATCGAACCCGGGGATGCCGGCGTCGTACGCGACGAGAACGATCGCGAGCGCTTCTGCCTGTCCGATCGAGAGCCCGAATGCGCTGCCGATCTCGTCGTCGGCGTACGCGAACAGCCGGCCAGTCGCCCAGGCCGCCGCGAATTTCGTCACGAGCGTGAGCCCGATGAGCGACGCGGCGAGCAGTATCGACTCGCGACTCCCGCTGAGCACGGTCACGTCGACGAGCAGACCGATCGAGAGGAAGAAGAACGGAACGAACAGCGCGTTGCCGACGAACTGAATCCGATTCAGCAACGGTCCCCGCTCGGGAACGAGGCGGTTGAGCGCGAGGCCGGCCACGAGCGCGCCGATGATCGGTTCGATGCCGGCGACGTCGGCGGAGAACGCCGAGACGAAGAGGACGGCCATAACGAACAGGAACTCGAAGTAACTCTCCTCGGCGAGAGTACGGAAGAACCGTCGACCCAGCCACGGAACGAGGTACCAGATGCCGGCGAACAGCACCACGAGTCCGACGGCGAGATCCACCCAGAACAGCCAGTCGAGGGATGCCTCCGCCGACGCGACGACGACGAGAACGAGCAATGCGAGTACGTTCGCCAGAACGGTCCCGCCGATAGTCGCCGTGACGGCCCGGTTCCTGACGATGCCGAGCTGACGGGCGACGGGATACGCGAGGAGCGTGTGTGAAGCGAAGATCGCGGCGAACAACGACGCCGTCGGGAGCGAGAACTCGAGTACCCAGATTCCGAAACACGTCCCGACGACCTGCGGAACGAGAAACGAGAGGAGACCGAAGACGACGCTCTGGTCGATGTTGTCGAAGAATCTGTGGAGATCGATCTCGATGCCGGCGAGGAACATCAGATAGATCAGCCCGACGTCTCCGAGGACGACGATCGCCTCGCCCCGCTCGAGAACGCCGGCCCCGTTCGGTCCGATCGCGGCACCGACGAGAACGATGCCGACGATGCCGGGGACCCGATGTCGCTCCAGGAGGAGGGGGGCGACGAGAAAGACGACCATCGCCACTGCGAAGATCGACACGGGGTCCTCGACTGGAATAGCCACGGTGATCCGTAGCCAGCGGCGACGACGTATAGCCACGCCACGATTCGGATCACAACCCGTGCGATGAGCGTATTCTCGAGTATCGAGAACGGCCGCCCGGCTCTCACTGCGGAGTCAACATCGTATTACCGACGGGTCGTGACGGTGCCATCGTCGTGAGTGGCGGCCAACCGGCGCAGCGCGTCCCGCTGGAATACTGAACCGGTCCGCCGAAATCGCCGACCGAACCGAGTGACCGATACAGCTCCGGAGTCACGGCAGCGCGAACACAGAACAGCATCGATGAGATGGTGACTCCCGTGATTCGAAGCGCTTCACGTCACTCCCTGCGAGATCGCGTTCGCACAGTTGCACGGTTGCCGACGTACTCGTACCGCACCGCAGCACGGAGCAGTCGACACGAGGGCTGCAAGTCGCACAATTATCCTTCCGAACGCTCAGCAGTAGCATACACGCGGCTACGACTCCAGAGCGATCTCAGCCTACTCGAGACGAAATCGAGGATCGAGTTCGGCGGATCGGGAACTACGCACGTGCGGTTCGTGCCGGCTATCTCGTCATCCTGGCGCGTTCGTTCTGACTGTCGGCGGTGTCTCCGGCGAATCTCGATCGCGTCTCTCAGGCGATCGAATCAATACTCCGTCCGCTCACTTTCGTCGGTTTGGGGCTACTATTGTACGGTATCGGAATGTATCTCCATCTCGTGTACCCGAATATCGTCCGACAACTGCGGTCGACCGCTGCCGACGAACCGGCGTCGACTCGCAGCGGTTCCGAGTGACTCGAGCCGGCACCGGACGGCGGCTACGAACCGAGATCCGACGTCCGTGTAGCCCACCGCCAGTCGACGATTTCGAGCAGATACATTCCCCAGAGCGCGAGGAGGACGGTGAATCCCGGGCCGGACAGGAGCACCGACCACGACTGGTCCTGATAGAAGAAGCCGATCCCGACGGCGAGCACCGCGAGGTTCCAGGCGAGGATGGACGTCGGTCCGACGACTGCCGGGATATCGTCCGCGGGGACGAGTCCCTCGACGCGGCCGTCGCCGCCGTCACCGCGTGCGGCTTCGGGAGCCCACTCGAGCGAGCGGGTGACGAGCAACGCGCCCGCGAGCGCGACCGGGAGCGCCCACCCGAGGAAGAAGAAGTGCAGGGCACCCGTTTCGATCCACGGGTCGGGGATTCCCAGCGGAACGCCGAACAGGATGAACGGCGCGAAGCTGGCCGGACCGAGGATCCACAGCTGGGCGACGAGCACCGAGAGCGCCGTCCCGTTGGGCGTGCCGGCCCGGTAGGTCCGGGCGAGCGTGTAGACGTACAGGACGTAGCCGGCGGCGTACAGGAGCAGTCCGGTCGCGGTTACCGTCTTCCCCATGCCGAGTACCGGGCCGACGACGAGCGGGACGATCCCGAGCGCGAACAGCGGGAGGGAGGAGCGTTGCAGCCGATCGCTGTACAGCTCCGCGTCCACCAGCCGCGGGAAGCGGTCGTACAGCGTGCCGATCGCTGCGAGGCCCAGAAAGCCCCACGCGTTGGCGTGGACGTGCGCCTCCCGGAGCCCGTACCAGCCGCCGGGGACGTCCCAGCCGTGGCTGTACAGCCCGAACGCGAACGTGAGCCCGATCAGGTAGACGAACGGCGAGAGGAGGTAGAAGCCGATGGTCGGATCGTACGCCTGCCCGCCCTCGCTTCTGTACACTAGCACGAGAACGACGGCGAACAGCCAGGCCGTGAGCAGCCAGATCGTCCCGAGACCGACGTCGAACAGTAGCGGCTCGCCGAAGGCGCGCCCGTACCAGGCCAGCAGTACGGCGCCGTTCAATCCGAGAAAGACGGCTCCGAGAGTCGGTGCCGACGGTCCCGGACGCTCGAGTTTTTGCGCCGTCAGCTGCGGCAGCGTGCCGAAGAGCAACTGCGTGAACGCGCCGATCGTGACGAAGTGGATGTGCGTCCACGTGAGCCACGACACCGCCGGGACGAGTGCGAACTCCTGTAGTCCCTGGTAGCAGGCGAGCACGAACCCGGCGAACAGGAACGCGATGCCGGCGACGTGAAACGGTGTCATCGAGAGCGGCGGTCCGGCGGTCGGCCGGCGGGACGACCGCCGTTCGGCGTCGGTCCGGCGTGAGTCGCGCGGATTCGTTTCGGGCATACACGTTCGTTCGCCCGGCCGTCGTGTATCGGTTACCGCGAACATCGGGGTGTGGTTCGAACATGTTCGAGGCCCGTGCTACGTCGTTCGAACCCCACCGTCGATACATGCCGCGGGCGAAACTCACCGTCACCCTCCCCGAATCGCTCTGGATCCACGAGATTTCGACGGCCTATCCCGACACGACGTTCCGCGTCAGTTCGGTGCTGCCGGGAGCGGACGTCGCGATCGGCGTCGTCGAACTGACGGCACCGAATCCGGTCCCGATACTCGCCGCGATCGACGAGCGGAGCGATATTCGGGACCTCGAGTTGCTCTGGAAACACGACGAGACGGCGCTCTTGCAGGTCGAGACGTCGAATCCGTCGGTGCTCGCTCCCATGCAGCAGGCCGGCGTTCCGATGGAGACGCCGTTCGCGGTCGAAGACGGCGTGGTGACGTGGGAGCTGACGACCAGCGCGGATCGATTGTCGACGCTCGGCGACGCGTTCGACGAGCGAGGCGTCGAATACCGCCTCGAGTACGTCCACGCCGTCGACGCGAGCCGCGCGGAGAATCCGCTGACGGATCGACAACGCGAGGTCTTCCTGACCGCTCTCGAGGCGGGGTACTACGACGTTCCGCGGGAAGCGACGCTGACGGACGTCGCCTCGGCGCTCGGCGTGACCAAGTCCACCTGTAGCGACGTCTTGCACCGCGCGGAGAGCACGATCGCCCACTGGTTCGCCGAGGAACACGTCGGCCGCGCCTCGTACGGATAATTGACGTTCACGCGCGTGAGCCGTCGACGCCGTCGGACGGCAGGTGTCGGACGGGACGCCGACGGCCGCCGTCGCGTCGGTGCGGACGAGTCACTGTATTCGCCCAGCAGCCGCTATTTCGGCGATTGGACCAGATTATCCTTATCGGCCTGTTCCCAATTGTGCACATGGATGGGTTTCCTTCCAACAACGATGCCGATCGAGGCGTGTCTCGTCGAACGGTTCTCGTCGGGTCGGCCCTCACTGGACTGACTGCACTGGCCGGTTGCCTCGGCGGGGAGGAGGACGCGGAGGCGGACGCCCCCGACCCGATCACGATCAAGGCCGGGACGAGCTGTGACAACTGTACGATGGCGATCGTCGACTACCCAGGCCCGGTCGGGGAGTCGTTCTACGACGACGCCGAGAAACTGCTCGGGGACGACCGTCCGGCACAGTTCTGCAGCACCCGTTGTACGTACGCGTTCACGTTCGACCACGAGGAGGATTCCGCCCCGATCGCGACGTACGTGACCGACTACTCGAGCGTCGACTACGAGATCGACACCGGCGGCGACGCGCCCGAGATCAGCAGCCACGTCGACGCGGGGTCCTTCGCGCCGGCAGCCGACCTCACGTTCGTCGTCGATAGCGAGGTCGAGGGCGCGATGGGCGCGTCGATGATCGGATTCGGCGATCCCGACGACGCGGCCGCGTTCCAGGACGAGTACGGCGGCGACCGCTACGAACACGAGGACGTGACGCAGGAACTACTGATGTCGCTGATGTGATCGGGAGCGGCTCGACGGAACCGCATTCGCGAGCGAAGACTACCGTTTTATCGCCCAGGTCGCGACGGCGAGCGAGGTGCCCGTCCAGCTCGCGAGTCCCAGCAGGCTGGCCACGGGCGACGCCGTCCGCGGCCCGGTCCCCGACGCCGTTACTACGGCGCTCTCGAAGACGAGTCCGCGATACGCGCTGAGGGGACTCACCGCGAGCGCGTGGACGAGCGACGAGTCGCCCAGATAGCCGTTGGCGAACCCGTAGACGAGCGCGAGATCGAGCCCGACCAGCAGGACGACCAGCGCGACGACGGACAGTGCGAGGGCGCTTCGCGTCCCGCTCACGAGCGCCGAGATGGCGAGCGCAACGGCGAGAATCGACAGCGCGAACAGGGCCGTCAGCGCGACGAACCGCGCGAACAGGATCGGGGAGTCGGCACCGGCGTGGGAGGCGTACCGGCCGAACGGCTCTTCGCGACCGACGAAGACCGCTCCGGCGACGAGCAGGAGCGGGACGACGACCGTCCCGAGAAGGCCGACGGCCCTGCCCACGTAGACGCCGATGACGAGTTCGCGAGGCGCGATCGGATACGTGTCGAGGACGTCGAGTTCGCCCCGACGCCGATCGCCGAGGATCGCCCGGTAGCCGAACGCGACGGCCACGATCGGGACGAGGAGCTCGAGCGGCGTCAGGAGGTCGACGACGGTCGGCACGAAGCCGGCCCTGACGCCGCCGCCGACCCACGCGATCCCGACCAGGACGGCGGCGAGCGCCGCTCCGAGGACGACGAACGTTCGGGTCCGGGAGACGGTCCTGAGTTCGCGGACGACGACGCGTTCGATTCGACCGCCCGAGTCCGGCGGATCGGTCGCTCCAGTCGATTTCGTCGCGGACACGTCAGCGTCGGTGTCCGTCGACGCGACGTCTTCGCTCACCGAGTTCGGCGTGCCGGTCACGCGGTCTCACCCTGCACGCGAACGCGACGGAGGTCGCCGACGATCGACTCCTCGTAGACGGCCTCCAGCGAGCCGACCTCGAGCCGGTCGCACAGCGCCGCGGGATTTCCGCGCCCGACGACGGTGCCGCCGTCGAGTACGACCACTTCGTCGGCCGTGCGCTCGACGAGTTCGAGATCGTGCGAACTCAGCAACACCGCGGTCCCAGTGGCGGCGAGTTCGTCGGCGACCGAGAACACGTGTTTGCTCATCCCCGGATCGAGTCCGGACGCGGGTTCGTCCAGGACGACCAGCGGCGGGTCGCCGATCGTCGCCTGCGCGATCCCGACGAGTCGCGTCATGCCGCCGGAGAGCGCCTCGACCGGACGGTCCGCGGCATCCGCGAGTCCGACGCGTTCGAGTTGTGCCACGGCCTCGTCGCGTCCGCCGCCGACGAGCGACGCGTAGAACGCGAGCGTTTCGAGGACGGTGAACCCCGGCCGAAACTCGGGTTGCTGGGGCAGGTAGCCGATCTCGCGTGCGGCTGCCGGCCCGTGATACGCGATCGCTCCCCCGGTGGGTTCCTGGAGTCCGGCGAGCGTGCGGAGCAGCGTCGTCTTTCCGGTCCCGTTCGGTCCGATCAGCGCCGTCACGGCTGCCGATCGAATCGGAACGGAAACGTCCCGCAGGATGGTCACGTCTCCGTATGCGAAGTCGACGTTCGATGCCTCGAGTAGGGGTGTCTCTGCAGTCATGGTTCGATCGTGAGTGTTCCGTCGCAGCCGCCAGCGCGATCGGTCTGGGCGGTCCGTTCGAGTAGTTCCGGGTTGTTCGGCTCGCACGTGGGGGCCACGTCGGTGATGCTGCCAGTTCGCAGTCCGGACACCGACTCCTCGAACCCGGAGAGTGCGTCGAGCGCCGGTGCCCGGGCGAGCGTCGCCGCGCCGTCGGTACGGTGCATCCGTCGGTCGACGGGATCGGTCGGCGAGTACGATCGGGACGGCGGGTCGCCGTCCGCGATGCTGGTCCCGCCCTGCCAGTAGTTGCCGCGTCCGTCGTGCGACCAGATGCGCAGCGGCCCGGCACCGGCAGTGGCGTGGTCGTCGTTGCCGACAAAGTCGTTCTCGACGATCCGGTTCGTCGGGAGTATCACCCGATCGTTGACGCCCAGTCGGTTCCCCGCGAAGACGTTTCGCTCGTAGATCGACGCGGCCGCCGCCAGTTCCAGCCCGACGTCGTTGGCTTCGAAGACGTTCTCGGCGACGTACGTGTCGGTGCCGCCGACGTAGGACCCGGTTTCCGCGCCCCTGACCTCGTTGCCGACGATTGCGTTCCGCTCGGGTCCAGTCATGACGTAGATCCCCGTATCGACGACGTCGGTCAGGCGGTTGTCGGCGAGCAGTGCGCCGTCAGTGTGCATCAGGTGGACCCCCAGCAGGCTTTCCTCGATCGTGTTCTCCCGAACCACGATCCCCTCCGATCGGTACGCGTAAATCGAGTCCCGCCCGTCGACGATCGTCGTCTCCTCGACCACGCCCGGCGACTGGAACGCCATGATTCCGGCGAAGCCGTCCTCCCAGCGCTCGTTGCCCCGAACGGTCGCGTTACGAACGACAGTATCGGGGCTCTCGCGGAGGATAATCCCGTTCGAGGGCGTCTCGATCGTCACGTTTTCGACCGACAGCTCGGCCGCGACGTGGGCGGAGATGGCGGCGTCCGCGCCGGTGTAGTAGGTCAGGAACTTCTCGTCCCAGGCGTCCTCGTCGATCGACGCTCCGGGGACTTCCTCGGCGCCGGAGGTCAGCGGCCCGACGCCGGTGATCTCGAGGTCCCGAATTCCAACCCGCGGTTCGGTTACCGTTACGACCGATCCGTTGTTGTCGCCGCGGATCGTCGCCGCACCCTCCCCGGCGAGCGTGATCGGCCGGTCGATCCGGAGCGTCTCTTCGTACGTGCCGTCGGGTACGAGCACCGTGGTGTTCGCGGGTGCCTCGTCGATGCCCTCCTGGACGGTGTCGACGTCCTCGCCGACGACGGTCGATACCGGTCGATCGGCCTGCGCGACTGTCGACGCGACGACGGCGTCGGCGCGGCGGTTCTGCTCGTCGACGCGGTCGCGGACGACCGTCGCGTCGTCGGTGTCGAACGACTGCTCGAGCGTTTCCTCCCACGTGTACACCTCGCCGCCGTGAGCCGCTGCGAACGCCGCCGCATCCGCTCGATCGGCGAACGGAACGACGGTCTCGCCCGCGGGTGTCCGCGCCTCGCTGCCGACGACGAACCACGCGTCCGTCGCATCGACCCACGGCAGCGGTCGGTCGGTGACCGGATACCCGTCGTCCTGCAGCTCGACCGTTGCGTCGCCGTAGTCGGTGACGTACACGGCGAGCGGATATCCGAACCGCCGATCGTGTCCTTCCTGGCGTTTGGCGTCGACGAACGTCTCGACGCCGTAGTAGCCGACGACGTACTGATACTGCGAGTAAAACACCTGTGTGCGGGGGAGCGTGACGTTCTCGTCGAGGCTCTGTTCCGCCTCGAGCGTGAGTCCGACGGAGACGGTTTCGTCGAACGGGACCGGATCCGGCGGCGCCGGATCGGTGTCGCTGACGAACAGGCCGCCGGTTCCGAGTGCGGCGGTGAGCATCACGGCGATCAGGACGATCTCCCGGGATGGCCAGTACACAGGAGCAGTTCGAACGTGGCGGAAAAAGCGCCTCTGGTCCACCACTCGAAAACTGTCTTCAGCGGCTGCGTCCGACTGCCGGGCGCGTACGGTCCAGCAGCGTTCGGGACCGGCGTGGCACAGAGTCGCGATGGCAATCGCCTGGCCCGTTCGGAATCGAGGTGGTGGTTCCGGGGCTGGGAATCGGTTCAGTAGTAGGTGAGCGCCCGGGCGCTCACGCGGTTCGTGACGGCGGAACGAGCATGACGTTCCCGTTCGCCCGCGTGACGATGTCCTCGGAGACGCTCCCGAGCAACAGTCGGCGGAGCCGGCTGTGGCCGCGCGATCCGACGAGGATCGTGGTCGGCTCGTACTCCTCCTCCGCGGCGAGGATCTCGTCGGCGGGATCGCCCTGCCGAACCTCAGTTCGCGTCTCGATCCCCCAGTCCTCGAGGCTGGTCGCCAGCTCCGACAGCCGTGCTTCGGGATCGACGTCCTCCGGGAGCGACGGGTCCTTCGGCGTTTCGACGTGGACCAGCGTCGCCTCCTGTGTGGCGTGGCGGAGGTACGAGAACGTCTCGAACGCTCGCTCGGCGTTCTGCGAGAAGTCCGTCGCGTACAGCATCCGCCTGAACAGGTGTTCGCGAAGGATGTCCGGATCGTCCGCCCCGCGCTCGATCCGGTTGACGAGCAGCGGCACGACCGTCGTCCGCGCGAGATTGCGCGCGGTCGACCCGATGACGCGGTTCTCGAGCGGGCTCTTCCCCCGCGAGCCGACGACGGTGAGGCTGGCGCCGATCGCCTCCGCGACCCCGTTGATGCGTCGGTGGGGCGTCCCGCGGACGACGTGTGCCTCCACGTCGAAGCCGGCGTCTTCGATGACGCGGCGATAGCGATCGAGCGCTTGCTCGCGTCGCGTTTCGAAGTCGATACCGGGCATCCCCGCGTGGACGTTGGAGGGAATCACAGTCACGAGGTGGATCTCCTCGACGCCGATCCGCCCGAGACACTCGAGGCAGGTCTCGTTTTCGATCGTCGCCTCGCTGGCGGCGGAGAGGTCGGTCGCACAGATGGCTTTCATACCGACCGTAGGACCGCACGCCATAATATTGTTTTGGGTAACCAATACTAAATCCTGAGTATCGGTCGCGGCGAGCCACACACTGCCCGCAACCTCCGTTACTGTTCGCGCGTCAATCAGTGTCATACTGTGCCGATAGCGTCGGCCGTTCGTTCGAACCGCGCCCCAGCAGCGGAGACCGATCGCGGACCGACATCTGTATCCGGATAACTTATTCGAATATTCTCGTTGGATAGCCGTGAGATAGATGGCAGTAATATTGTGCAAGATCCCCAAAAGCGTTATAGCCATCCCCCGGGTAGACGATAATGAGCAGAAAACCATGATCCGTACACAACTGAACGGCGGAGGTCGGTCGCGATGATCGACCTCGCAGCGAATTCGGGAGCGGTACAGGCAGGCGCGCTCGTCGGAGCCGTCCTCCTCGAGGCGATCGTCCTCTACGTGGGCTACGGCGCACTCGAGCGAATCGCGATGCCGGTTATCGATAGGGTGAAACACGCATAATGGAGCTATTCGGAATCGCACTGGCGACGCTCGTACTGTTCGTGAGCTTCGGCTTCATGGTCGGAGTGCTGTTCGGCTTCTTCGGGATGGGCGGGTCCTTCCTCGTCACGCCCGCGTTGCTCGTGATGGGGTATCCCGCCCGGGTCGCCGTCGGGAGCGGTATGGCGTTCGTCTTCGGGACGGCCGTGATAGCGACGCTAAAACACCACGACCTGGGACAGGTCGATTACAAACTCGGCGGGTTGATGATCGTCGGGACATCGGTCGGCATCGAGGTCGGGCGAATCGGGGTGTTCTACCTCGAGGACCTCGGCCTCGCCAGCGGCGTCATCGGTGTCACGTACGTCGTCCTGCTGGGCGCGATCGGCGTGTTCGTCACGCGTAACTCGCTCAAAAACGACGGCAGTGAGAGTTCCGGCGGCGGGCACCACGACGCAGCCGACGAAGAGATCGATCCGGACGCGATCCCCGATATCGCGAAGAAGATTCAGTCGTACCACGTCCCGCCGATGATGACGATCGCGGGCGGCATCCAGGTCTCGCTGTGGATGGTCCTCGGCGTCGCGTTCGCGACGGGACTGCTGTCGGGCTTCCTGGGCGTCGGCGGCGGCTTCATCCGCATGCCCGCGATGTTCTACCTCATCGGGGTGCCGGTCCCCGTCGCGGTCGGGACCGACCTCTTCGAGATCGTGTTCTCGGGCGGGATCGGTTCGTTCCTCTACGGGATGGAAGGCGGCGTCGACCTCTCGATCGTCGCCCCGCTGCTCGCAGGGAGCGCGCTGGGCGCCAGGATCGGTTCGGCCGCGACCAGCATCGTCAACGAAGACGACATCAAGATCTACTTCGGATTGATGCTCCTGGGTGGGTCGATCGCCGTGGCGTTCCAGCAGGCAGGCGACTACCTCGCGATCGAGATCTTCAACACGGTCGGCTTCGTCCTGATCCTGCTGTCGGCGTTCATGGTCAGCGGGGCCGTGATCTACAGCACGATCACGACGATGCGAGCACGGTCGAGCCCGACTGCGCCGTCGGCGGACTGACGCCGGCGACGCCGCTCGACCCGTTTCGTCGTCGGCTCATTTTTATTGCACAACACTCACACAACCCGCCGGCGTGGGTTCGATAGCGTTCGCCGTTCGCGGTCGCCCGTCTCGGCCCCCGCGAACGCTCGCCACGACGCGACGGTTCGATCGTGGCCGCGGCGACGACTGTCTCGCGAACGGCGACCAGCGCGGCTCCGTCGAGTGGCCCGTCGGACGTCGAGTCCCCTGGGCTTGACCGACGAATTTACCACACATTATCGTGTAGCGTTGGGAGTAATGAGCAACATCGATCTCGATCCATCGGCGGTCGCACGGCGTATCGAAGAGGACGACACGGCGGATCTCTTCGTCCTCGACGTCAGAACCGAGGACGAGTACGAGGAGTGGCGAATCGGCGACAGTACGAACCTCCCAATCTACGACGAGCTGCTGGAATACGACTACTCCACGCTCGAGGCGCACCTAGACGAGCTCCCGACGGACACGGAGATCGCGGTCGTCTGCGTCGCCGGCATCACGTCCACGCGAGCCGCGGCGTTCCTCCGCGAGCACGGGTTCGACGCGAGATCGATGGACGACGGAATGAACGGCTGGGGGCGCGTCCACCGCCAGTACGATCTCGAGGACGCGGGCGGTATCGAGGGAGTCGTTCAGATCGTCCGTCCCGGGACGGGGTGCGTCTCGTATCTGGCCCACGACGGCGACGAGGCCGTCGTCGTCGATCCGAGTCAGTACGTCGATCGATATCTCGACGCGGCCGACGAGTACGGCCTCGAGATCGTCGGCGTCGCGGACACCCACGCCCACGCCGATCACGTCTCGGGAGCCCGCCGACTCGCCGGCGAACTCGACGTGCCGTACTTCCTCCACAGGGACGACGCCGGCGAGCTCGAGAACGTGACGACACTCGAGGACGGCGAGGCGATTCCGGTCGGCGAGCGCGAACTCGAGGTGCTCCACACGCCGGGGCACACGCCCGGCAGCGTCTCGTTCCGGTTCGGCGACGCGCTCCTCGCCGGCGACACGCTGTTTCTCCGCAGCGTCGGTCGTCCGGACCTCGAGGACGGTTCGGAAGACGCCGTTCGAACCGCCGCGAGCCGGCTGTTCGACAGCCTCGAGCGGCTGACGGATCTCGAGGACGAAACCGTCGTGTTGCCCGGTCACTTCAGCGACGAACCCGTCCGCCCGCTCGCGACCGAACTCGGCGACCTTCGCGCGGCGGCGACCAACGAACTCCTGAGTTACGTCGCGGACGGCGACGAGGCGGCGTTCGTCGAGACCATCGTCGAGAGCCTCGCGGACGAACCGGCGAACTACAACGAGATCAAGCAGATCAACTGGGGGAAAGCGCAGCCGGGCGGCGACGTCGAGGCGCTCGAACTCGGGCCGAACAACTGCGCTGCCAACTAAGATCCACCATCGCAACCCGACACTGATTGCGCGGTTCGGTTCCCGAGCAGTGACACAGTTCGATTCGATGTCCCGCTCCCAACTCGATCGACTCGAGTACCGAACCGGAGACGACCACTGCCGGATCGTTCTGCCACGCCTTTTAGGCCAACCAAAATATATTTCCTGTTTTGGAAAGACTTTTTGTCGACACGCGCATACTCCACGTATGGCACTCGCGGAAAACCTCGTCGTCGTCTTCGTCGCGGGCTTTATCACTGCGTTAGCGACGGGAATCGGCGCGTTGCCGTTCTTCTTCGTCGACGACTTCAGCGACCGCTGGAACGTGGGGCTATGGGGGGTCGCGTCGGGAATCATGGTGACGGTCTCCGTGTTTGGTCTCGTCGACGAGGGACTCGCGTACGCTTCGGGCGGGTTTCCGACGTTGATGGTCGGCGGCCTCCTCGCGGGCGTCGCGCTGGTTGAGATCTCCGACAGGGTCCTCGACGGGGTCGACCTCCACGGGAACGGGGAGTACGAGCACGATCGTGAACGAGCCCGCGACGACGAACGCGGACACGATCTCGAGGCGACGGACTCGAACAAGGTCCGGGCGAACGGTGCCGGTCACGGACACGACCACGGTCACGGCGGTGCGCCGATCGAGGCGACGGCGTTCGCCGAGGCTGACCTGAAGAAACTCGTCCTCATCCTCGGCATTCTGACGGTCCACAGCTTCCCCGAGGGCGTGGCGGTCGGCGTCTCGTTCGCCGAACTCGGACTCGAGGGTGGCGTCTCGATACTCGGAGTTTCGATCCCGTTGCTCGCGGTGTTCATGACGATCGCCATCTCGATCCACAACGTTCCGGAGGGAACCGCCATCGCCATCCCGATGCGGACGATGGGACTGTCCAACTGGCGGATGGTCGGCGCGGCGGTCTTCTCGAGCCTTCCCCAGCCGATCGGCGCGGTCATCGCGTTCGCGTTCGTCTCGTGGGCCGAGGCGTTCCTGCCGTTCGGTTTCGGATTCGCCGCCGGCGCGATGGTCTATCTGGTCGCGACGGAGTTCGTTCCCGAAGCGCTCGAGACCGGCGCGGACCTCCCGAACGGCGGTCGTCGAGAGTTGCTCATCGGGTTCGGTGCGGGTGTCGTGGCGATGGCACCAGTCACGCTCGTGTGACGCCCTCGCCCGCCCTACCGGGCGCGCTTCCGACGAGGCGCACGAGAACGGCGTTCGCTCGGCCAACGCTTCTCGTCGGATCGAGACCGGAACAGGCTCGCTCGAGTGGCCCGCGACAGCCGAGTCGATCGTCGTCGAGGTTGGTCGGCCGCAACCCACCGAAGTCCGGTGCACAGCGGCGACGTTCTGCTGTTGTCCGGCGGTGCCCGGAGTCCGCACGGCGATCTATTCGACGATTTGCTGACCCAGCAAATCGTCAGTGCCGTTTTGCCGCCGTCCGATTTCGGTGTAGAGTACGGTTACTTTCACGAGCCATGACTGACTATCGACTCGCGTTCAAACCCGCGATCGGACTCTACGGCCAACACGATCCGAGCGCCGTCCTCTTCGAGGACGGCACGCCCGTCTTCGGCGTCGAAGAAGAGCGATACACGCGGGACAAACACGCGACGGACACCTTCCCCGAGCGCGCGATTCGGGCCTGTCTCGGCCATCGGGAGCTGTCGCTCCCGGATCTCGATCGCATCCTCCTCCCGTACGAGCCGCGGCTCCGTGGCGAAATCGCCTCCCACTACGTCACCGACGCGATCCGGGCGCCCGGAATCGAGCGGAAACTCTCCGCGCTCGAGGAGACGCTGGTCACGCAGGTCCGGAGTCGGCTCGTCCCGACGCGACAGATCGAGGCCCGCCTCGAGTCCATCGGCGCGCCGGTACCGTCGATCGAGACGATCCCCCACCACCGCTGTCACGCCGCGAGTGCGTTCCACCCGTCGGGCTTCGAGGAGGGCGTCGTCCTCACGATCGACGCGAAAGGCGAGTACGACTCGACGGTCGTCTGGCACGCCGACGGGGACGGCCTGACGCGGGCCCACACCTACGAACACCCGAACAGCCTTGGCCTCTTCTTCGCCATCGTGACGGAGTACCTCGGCTACCGGATGTTCAACGGCGAGGGGAAAGTGATGGGGCTGGCACCCTACGGCGAGGATAACCCCGAGATCGAGGGCGTCCTCCGGGACCTGATCGACGTGGGTGTCGACTACGACGTCACCGCGTTGACGAAGCGCTGGGGGACCGGCTACGGCGTCGACATCCTCGAGGATGCGTTCGGCCGTCCCCGGAACGAGACGCCCGGCGCGTTCGACCAGTGGGAGATGGACCTCGCGCACACCGCCCAGAAGCTGCTCGAGGAGTCGGTCGTGGCCGTCGCGGAGGCGGCCGTCGAACAGTTGGGCCCGCCGAACGTCGCGATCGCGGGCGGCGTCGCGCTGAACTGCAAGCTGAACAAGCGGGTTCGGGAGTCGCCGCTGATCGACGACGTCTTCGTCCAGCCGGTCGCCCACGACGCGGGCCTCGCGCTCGGTGCGGGCTGGTCCCGGCAGCCGCCGGCGGCCGTCGACCGCCAGACCGACGTCTTCCTCGGGCCCGAGTACGAGACCGACGAGATCCGGTCGCTCCTCGAGACGAACAAACTCGCGTACGGGGAGCCGGACGACCTCGAGCGGTACGTCGCCGAACGGCTCGCGGACGGCGATCTCGTCGGCTGGTTCCAGGGGCGGATGGAGATGGGGCCGCGGGCGCTCGGGGCCAGGAGCATCCTCGCCGATCCCCGCACCGCCGCGTCCCGCGACCGGGTGAACCGGTTCGTCAAACACCGCGAGGAGTGGCGGCCGTTCGCGCCGTCGATGCTCGAGTCGGCCGCCGCAGAGTACCTGGTCGACGGCGGCCCGGCACCGTTCATGATCGACGCCGCCGACGTCCGGTCGGCGAAGACCGACGAACTCGAGGCGGTCCTGCACCCGGCCGACGACTCGACGCGCCCGCAGACCGTTCGCGAGGACCAGCACCCGCGCTACCACCGACTGCTCTCGGAATTCGAGGATCTGACCGGTGTGCCCGTCGTGTTGAACACCTCGTTCAACGACCACGCCGAACCGATCGTCCGGACGCCGACGCAGGCGATCAAGGACTTCTACGGGATGGGACTCGACGTGCTCGTCCTCGAGGATCTCGTGCTCGAAAAGGAGGCGACGAAATCGGATCGGCGTTCGAAGTCGTCGGGAGAGGCGGACACGCCGAATCCGACACCGACGTAACAGCGAGGGCACTCACGGAGCCGTCGAATTCAGCGCGGCGCGTGCGTCTCGAGCAGCTCGACGATCGTCTCGGCACCCTGGAAGCCGTCGTCGAGTCGGGCGACTTCCGCGCCGTCTTGCAGGACGACGAGCGTCGGGACGCTCCGGACGTCGAACTCGGCGGCGAGGTCGGGGACGAGACCGGCGTTCACCGTCGCCACGACTCCCGGTGCGCTGCGCGCGACGGTGCCGAGTACCGGCTCCATCGACGCACAGATCCCACAACCGGACGTGACGAACTCGAGCAGGACGAGGTCGTGCGTCGCGAGCAACTCGTCGTAGTCGGCCACGTCGTTCAACTGGACGGGTTTTCGCGGTGGCTGGCCGTCGGTCGGCTCCGAAGCAGTGGTTTCGGTCATCGTCGTCGATAGGGCTCGCGCGTATTTGAGTGTTTTGTGCCTATCGTACAATACTGTCGCGGTTCGGATCGGGTAGCGACGACGGCGGCGGGGCTCCGAACGCCCTCACACGCCGCTCCACCACGGGGCAGGTGGTCCAGACAACCGTCACAGAGTCGTACGGGAGACCGTCGGTCGTACGTGACTGAGCGGACCGAAATTCCGCACGGTCGGCGGTGCGGAGCGCCGATCGCTCGAGGAAGCGTCGATCCCGCACCGTCCGCGACCCCTTCGGTTTCGCTCGACGACGAGACGCCGCTGGCTTCTCGAACGCTCGTCCCCGAGGCCGATATGCGGGGAGTCGACCCAGCAAGTTACCGCCCCACTGACGAACCGATTCGGTACCGCGTTCACGATCGCAGCAACGCTCGTTCCGGTGACACCTGACGTCTTCGGTGACCCGGCTCGAGCAGTCGGTGGGTTTCGACCGTCGAGGACCGATCGAGGGACGGACATACAAGTACGCAGACGCGTACACGACCGCAATCGCGAGGGGTTTCCGTTCGTCGTGGAGAGCGACCACCCTCTCAAGGCGGGGTGGGAGCCCCGGGGACGGCGTCACCCGTCGACGCCACCTGTCTCCGGACCGTCCCGCTCGGTTGCGCTCGGTCGTTCACCGGGGATATCCGCATCCGCCATCAGCAGGACGCGGCGCTCGGTGTACTCGAGGCCGTTCTTGCGCTGCCGGGTCCGTTCGACTGCCAGTCGGTTCTTCGAGAGCTCGAGTAACGCGTCGATCGTCCTCGAGACGAGTTTCTTCGCGTAGTCGTCGCTGATGCCCTTCTCCTGACGGCGAATCCAGTGTTTCAGATCGCTCGCCGTCACGTACTCCTGGACGGTTTTGCACCCGTTCTCCCACGGGTCGTCGCCGACGGCCGGATCGGTGCGAGCCTTCCAGAGCGTCGCAGCGAGCCGCGAGGGGAGCGAGGACGTGGTTGCACGGAGGCTGTCGTCGTCCATTTTCGCGAGTTGCTGAATCGGCAGGAGGTCGCCGTGTGCTAACGCGACATCGCCGCCGCGCTCGAGCGGATCGTCGCTTTCGGGCAGTCGGAAGTAGCGCCCGCCGTCGTCTTTGCCGATCCGCTCGAGGCGACCGCCGGCGACGTCGATCTCGCTCTCGTCGACGTTCGCCGCGAGCAGATGCGCGCCCTTCTCGAGTTCGCGGGCCTGGAGTTCGCCGACGCGGTCCTTGTTCGCGTTCAGTTTCTTTTCGTGGGCGTCGAGCCGCGCTTCGATCGGCGGTTGCGCTCGCTCGAGTTCTTCGACGCGGGCTTCGAGACGTTCGTTTTCCGCACGCTCCCGGTCGAGTTCGGTCTCGAGGCGGTCGAGGTGATCGGTCTTCCGCTCGAGGCTGGATTCGAGCGCGTCGATCCGCTCGCGAAGCGACTCGAGTTCGGTCGCCAGCGTCTGAACGATCGATGCGTTCAGTTCGGAGTGCTCGGCATTCGTGCGCATGTCGTCGTGATCCGTGGGTGAGATGGGGTGGTTGGCGAGTCGATGCAGCCGGCGCTCGGCGGTCACACGGAGTCGGGTGACGGACGGAGGGTGGCGGGCGAGCAGCTGCGCGAGCGGCTCCGCGGCGGCGACTCGCGGTCGCCCGGCCCCCGGCTCGATCGTCGTCCCGCAGTCGACGGCGGTACGCGCCGTCCCGGTGCGGCCGTGGCGATCGGCCGTCGGCGACGAGCGTCGACCGCTTTCCCCCGCTCCCCCGTCGTAAGCGAGCGCGGGGGTCGGTACGCACACCGGTGGCCGGGGTAGTACCGTCGTGCGAGCACTTTCGCGGCGTTGGAATCCGCGTCGACCGTCTCGACGCGACAGTCCGGGTTGGTACAGCGGAACGTCTCCTGTAGCGGTCGGTCGCCGATGACGCCGCAGCCGTGACACTCCTGCGAGGAGTAGGCGACGGGCACCGTCGCGACCTCGAGGCCGTACTCGGCGGCGACCGCTCGCAGGCGCAGGTGGGCCGTCGGGAGCAGCCACGCCGTGCCGCGGTGGGCGTCGGGGTCGGTCAGCCACGCCCACAGGTCCGGCTCGTAGTGGCTGTCCTCGGTGACCAGCACGGGCCGGTCGTACGCGCTCGCGTAGTCGCAGATCTCCCGCGCCGCGTCGTCGAGGGCCTCGAGCAGGGCAGCCCGACGGCGTCGGACGCGTGCGACGATCGTCGCGCGATCGGCGTCGCCGGCGAGCAGCGCGGCGACGCGGTCGCGAAGCGCGTCGAGGCGGGCGCAGAGTTCGTCGCCGGGGATCGCGTAGGTCCCCGTCCAGTCCGGCGTGGGCACCGGACACGCGGTGTACAGGGTGTGCTCCCCGAGGTCGACGCCGATCGCGGTGCGGTCGGCGGGACGCGTCGGGACAGCCGCTCTCCGGTCCGACGAACGGGTGTCGCGGCCGCCGTCGGTCGCGATCCGCGGGTCGTCGCCCGAGGTTGTGTGCTGATCGTGATGTGCAGCCGATACTCCTGACTCGTGAGCCCTACAGTTATGGGCTCGGAGGCGCTCTTTTCGCATGGGTCGTTCAACCCTGTAAGGGGATGACCCGCCCCGACGTGTGGCAGCACGTCGGACCTTTCAGGCCCGAACGGGCAGGTCACTACTCCTATTATCACGTGGACCACTAATATTTTACTGTGAAATTCACAGCGAATCTATAGGATATAGTTGTATGTTTATAGAATCGCACTCTGTGTAACGACTCATCGATACTACTATGAGTTCCACAGTGGCACCCACGAGCGTGGTAAGACAGCGAGCGGAGTGGATGCGTCCAGTTGACGAGAAAATACTCGAGACGATGCGTGATGAGGGGAACATGACTCCCAGTGCCCTCGAGCAACTGGACGTGACGGTCGCCAATTACGCAAGCAACCGTCTCTCGAAGATGGCTGACTACGGGCTCGTCGAGCGTGTCGCCCAGGGTCTCTATCGAATTACTGACGACGGAGAAGCATTCCTTGATGAAGAACTAGATGCGGACGAACTCGAGCCAGTCGAAGACACCGAGTAACCATCTCTGTTTTCGTTCCCTACTCAGAACGCAGTTACTCTGTTGATGAACAAACGCTTTAAATTTCATTCTGTCGAGCAATGGTTTTGGATTACAATATTTACGTAAGATAGAACGCGGCAATACTCTGGAAGTCTTTACGATGGATTTCGGTTATACACACGATCAGTCGCATTCGTGTGCATATCCGAAAAACTGATTTTGTCAGCGTACAATCCCTGGGTAGAGTATAAACGAATACAAATTCTTTGATTAAATAACCAGTCGCACTGAGGTTATCACTGTTTTGGTGTGGGTTCAACTAATACATTTTTCTTTAGCGCGCCATATATTCTGAATGTCGAACAATTCTCTGCTACCCTAGGGAGACATAAAATAAAAATTAATAATTCAATCATATTCATCCAATTCTTCCTCGGTTGCAGTTCTTAGAAACTCTCTTATCCCAAAGAAGATACGAATTTCATGCAAAGAAAACATACTGTAAAAAGTTATGTCATTGCCGCCATGTTTTATTGATTTTGATATATAGTTGTCTTTTTCATCTTCTTCAAGTGAGTAAAGGTACCATAAGCATTGATGGTAAATAATTTCCTTAAAGCTAATTAAACCAAACACGGCAATTATCGCCAGTGATGAATAAATGAGAACAGATGCTAGAATCCGTTCAGATTGAGTGATGATAGATGAACTCTGTATCCTTGTGTTGAATAGAAACAATAAACTTAGCAGAAGTGTTCCAAAAGCATATGTATTTCCTGAACTTTGAACTTCTGCTGCTATATTATACTTTGAATAAAAAAACCCAGAAATTAGCGAGGTTAATAAAAACAGTATAGAAAGGCTAATTGGAAGGACGATCTCTGGTGTGATATTTTCAGCCCCGTTATTTGATAAAGCAAACACGGCAATAGTAAGCACTAGAGCTAATAGACTAAGCGTTTCTGTTTTCCGGTCATTACTTTCTTTATGGATTCTTGTAATGTCATTATCAGAAATCGCTTCTCGGGAATATTCCGGAAAGGATAAATAAATAAAAATATGTTGAAGAATGAATACGGATAGTAAAAATATCACTATTAACGCAAATGGGGATTCAACATTCGGTATAATACTAAACACCTGTAGAAGTGTCATTATTCATCACAATCTGGACATGGTCGCCTTCGGCCATGGATACATCTTAAAGGGAAATTTAAAGGCGGCCCCAAAGAAGGATCCCTATTAGATTGTGGATCAAGATTTACAGCTCCCTGCACTTCTAGGGGGGCGTCTTCGAATTGTCTTTCAAATTCTATAATTAGCTCGTCTTCGTTTATTTCAGAATCTGTGGTAAGAATCACTACATATTCTGTAGTTTTTGCATATTTTTCCTCCATGAGAATATATTGGTCACCGATCGCTATAAACCCCACTTATTACTTTCTCATATGTCAAGTAATACAGTATTAGTTGTTTTGGTGTTCTTTTGAAGGTGATTATCCAATAAGATATTCGACTAACTTTGTTGGGTGGATAATCCCCTATTTCGAGTGTTTCAAGTCGAGTTCTGAAAGAAGATATAAAGGGAGAGGGATTCTGTAATTTTTGACGCTATCGCCTTGGCGACACCCCGCGACCCACCCAGAACCCACCGCATCACACGTTTCGACAGCTCCGTTTTCCACCCACAGCCGCCTGAGACGAGAACGGCGACTGCCGTTCGCCGGCGTATTTCGGATAGTATTACTGCTATCTGTGACGTACCGGTTTGTCGATTCGATCGACACGGTCGACGCGAGCGCGTCTCAATCGTCGGTTTTCGAGACTCGTGGCGACTCGAGACGGGAGAATTCTCGCCGGCTCGCGCAGGGAAATACGTGGGGGGTCCCAATCGCATCGAAACGGCGACGCTGCGTCGCTCCGCTTCGCTTTCGAACCAGTATGAGTGCTCCCGAACCCACAGTCGACGTCGAACAGTTTCTCACCAACCTCCTCGAGCTTCGCTCTCGCGAACTGACGATGGTCGGCGCAGCGCTGACCGTGCTCGTCGCCGCGGTCGCGTTCTTCCCCGGGCTCGAGAACGTCGGACGGGGCGTTCAGTCCGACCTCTCGGTCGGCTTGCTCGCCGTGCTGAGTCTGATCGCGATCGTCGCCGGCGTCGTCAAGGGAATGACGGGCTTTGGCTACTCGCTCATCATGACGCCGATCGTCGCGTCGGTGATCGATCCGACCGTCGCCGTCGTCGTCCTGGCGATTCCGCCGTGGATGCTCAACATGTTCCAGATCGCGGAGACCGGTACCGGGTGGTCGTTCGTCCGCGAGGAGTGGTCGCTCCTGGTGCTCGCCGTCGTCGGGACTGTGATCGGCGTCGCGGCGCTGGCGACGTTCAGCACCGGGCCGCTCGTCCCGTTCGCGATCGGTCTCGTCCTCCTCGGCTACGTCGCCTTTCAGGTCGCGCAGAACTTCGTCACGGTCGAGGAGGCCCACCACCCGTTCGCCCTCGGCGCAGCCGGGTTCTCCCAGGGATTCCTGCTCGCCCTCGCGAACCTCGGGCCGCTGCTGCCGGCGTACTTCCACACCTTCGAGCGGGACGCCGAGCGGTACATCGGCGGCCTCTCGATGGTGCTCGGAACGATCTTCACGGTTCGGATCGTCCAGATGGCGCTGTTCACCGACCTGTTGACGACCTACCGGCTCTGGCTCGGTTCGATGATCGCCGTCGTCACCATCGTCGGCCTCCTCCTCGGGACGTATCTCCGACGCCTCGAGTTCGATGAGCGGACGTTCAACTGGTTCGTCGTCGGCCTCCTCTTCGTCATCTCGCTCAACATCTTCCGGAACACCGTGCCGGCGTTGTTCTTCTAATCGGCGAAGCGGCCCGGCGGTCCGCGTCGATCACTTCGTCAGCGACAGGAGAACGAGCACCATCCCGCTCGAGACGATGACCGCCTGCACGAGGGCGGCGGACGCGATCGTCGTTCCGAACACCTGGTAGATGAGACCCTCGCAGACCGCGCCGGCACCGATGAAGACGAAGCCGCCGGAGACGTACAGCATCGGGGTCTGCCCGCTCCGGCGATAGCCGTGGTACGCCAGGTACGCGACGCCGAGGCTGAGGACGAGCGTGATCAGCTTGGCGATCAGGAACGACGCGTCCATCAGTCCTCACCTCGGAGGTCGCTCCAGAGGGACGTGAAGTTGTCCGCGAGTTCGTCGCGGGTCTCGATCGTCAGCGAGAGCTGGCCGTCGGTGATGTCGACGTGGAGTTCCTCGAGCGACGTTTCGAACTTGCTCCGGTGGGAGCCGTCCGCGTCGACGGTGTGCCGTTCCTCGACGAGGCCGTGGTCTTGCAACCGCGACACGCGGCGATAGATCGTCGTGAGCGAGGCGTCGCACTCCTCGCTGAGCGTTTTCGCGGTCTTCGGTCCGCTATCCGCGGCGAGGAGGATCTTCCGCGCGTACTCGTCCGCGAGGATCTGGAAAATTTCCGCCGAGTCCGAGGAGCCGCCGTGATGCACACGATAGAGCGCGTCGGTCACCGCCAAATAGGCCACGATTTGCCGACTCGGCAAATCGCCGGTACCGTCTTGTACCCGTTCGACCGGCGCGACTCTCGGTCCCCGATTTCCGAACCGCCGCTCGGCGACCGAGTGACCCCGACCAGCCGGCCGTCCGTTACACCCCGGCGGGATGGCGGTACGCGAGCCGCGCTGTGAACCCACGAGTGCGGTGAGCGCGGACGTCAGTGTCGGTGCCGCTGACGGCTGAATCGGCGCGATAGCGGTCCGGCGGCGACTCACGACGCGCAGGTCGGACACGTCCGGCGGTGGCGCACGTAGATCACCCCCGCCAGCACCGTCGCGGAGAGCGCGCCGAGGAGGGGCCGTAGCGGATCGAAGTACGTCATGAGCGCGGACGAACTGAACAGCGCGAGCAGGGCGACGTTACAGATCGGACAGCCGACCGCCAGGAACCCGCCGACGAGACCGCCGATCGCCCACCGATCCGCGCCGCTCGAGTTGGCGGCCTCGCTCCCGTCGACGCCTTCGGCTCCGGCTCCGGTGGCGACGACCTCGGTCGCCAGCCGCTGTGCGGTGTAGACGCCCGCCAGCAGTGCGGTCAGCGCCAGAAACAGGTAGTCGACCGGCGTCCGCGGCACCATCCGAACGTACAGTGGATTCGGAACGAGGCCGGTGACGAGGCCGAACAGCAGGAACACGCCGATTCCGGCGGCCGTCCCCCACGCCACCGCTCGGCGGTCCGACCGGATCGACCGGACGAAACCGCGGGCGGACTCCGTCACTTCGTCACCCCCGCCGCGATCGCACACCGGTCGGGGTGGCCCGCCCGTCCGAGGAAGAACAGCAACGCGAGGAGCCCGCCGACGCGGAGCAACGCGCCGTCGTAGGGAAGCGCCGCGATTCCGCCGGCGAACCCGAGGAAACCGAGGAGGCCGGCACCGCAGCTCGCACAGCCCGACGCGAGGAGCCCGGGGACGACGCCGGAGAGATTCGCGAGACTCGAGCGGCCGACGGATCGAAGCTGTGCGACGGCGTTGACGACCGCGACACCCGACAGCAGGGCGTAGAGGACGATGGTTCCGAGGCCGATCCAGCCGTCGGTGCGGTACACCGTTTCCGTGAGCGAGACGAGGACGTACTCGAACCAGTGGAGGCCATCGCCGAGCATCTGGAGCGAGAACGTCGGCATCGTGCTCAGGATCAGCAGGACGTAGGTGGCGACCGTCACGAGCACCAGTCCGATCGTTCCGCGCCACGTCTCGAACGGGTAGGAGACCGCTGCGACAAGGTTCGTCAGATACCCCCTGGCCGAGTCGGGCGTAAACATTCAGGCAAACCGACGCGGGGACGAGTAATATCTCCGGCTCCGATTTGCTGGCTCAGCAAAACGGGATTCGCTTACCGATCGAATAATGACGGTACTGCAGCGGGATCTCTCGATCGATGGCATTCGAACGCGACGCGGACGGCGGATCGTCTCGCCGGCGGCTGCTGGCCGGAGTGACTGCTGCATCGGCGGCGATCGCGGGCTGCATGGACGCGCTGTCGGACGAACTCGGACTGAACGAAGACGAGACGACCGGGGGTCCCGTACGCTGGCCCGCGATCGAAGCCGGCGACGCGCTCTCGGACTTCGAGGACCTCGAGGAGTGGTCCCCACGATCCGGAGCCGTCGAGATCGCGCCCGCCCCCGACGAGGCGCGGGCCGGATCGCAAGCGGCGGTCGTCGAGAGCGACGAGGAGCGGGCCGGCATGGAGATCCGGTTCGCCGACGGCATCGACCTCGAGGACTGGGACGTTTCGCTGGCGGTCAAGCCGGCGTCGGTCGATCGAATCGCCGTCGAAATCCTCGCGCCGACGCGAGACGAACGCCTCACGAGCGTTCGACCGGTGCCGGACGAGTACGACGGCTGGTTCCGGATGGATTGCGGGTACCAGCAGAAGCCGGGGAACGATCCCGATCCCTCGACCGTCACCGGTATCAACGTCGTCGCGCACGGACCCGACGGCGGACCCACCAGACTGCTGGTCGACGACCTGCGACGAACGAAATCGGCCGCGAACGGCGCGGCGATCCTCGCGTTCTACGGCGGGCACGAGTCCCACTACGACGTCGCAGCCGAGATGCTCGCGGAGCGCGGCTGGACGGCGGCGGTTCCGGTCACCCCCGAGCGAATCGGCGACGAGGGACGGATGGGCCTCGACGACCTCCGCGAGCTCCGTGACCGCGAATGGGATATCTGCTCGCTCCCGCAGGCGTCGACGCCGCTCCCGGAACAGCCCGCGGATCGGCAGCGACAGGTCCTCGAGAGCGCTCGAGACGCGCTCGCGAGCGACGGCTTCGAGGACGGGGCGCGCCATCTGTTCGTTCCGGACGGTCGGATGGACGCGGCGACCTACGACGTCGCCCGTGACGTCCACGAGTCGGCGTTCCTGTACAGCGCCGGGACGACTGCCGTGCCGCCGACCGAGATGCACATGATCCCGTACATCTGGGGGCCCGCGCTCCACACCGGCGTTCGCCGTCACGTCAATCTCTCCGATCAGTACGGCCTGTTGACCGTCGTTCGCGTGCCGCGGATCGTCGACGAGGACGACGTTGGCGTCGACGAGAACCGGATGTCGCTGGACGATTTCGGGCTGCTCCTCGATCATTTCGAGCACCGCGGTCTCGACGTCGTCACCCCGTCCGATCTCGTCGACGGGCAGTTCGATCGCGCCGACGGCGACGACGAAACCGCGGGGAGGGAACGGCCGAGCGGCGTCGTCCTCGAGTCGGGGCGGTCCCACGCCGTGGAGGGGTCCGGGTCGAGCGAGTCGCAGACGGTCGCCCTCGACGACGGCGTCCTCGTCGCGAACGTCTCCCACGACGGCTCGACGATCGCCGTCGACGTGAGCGACGTCGACGGGAGCGGACGCAGCGAGAATCTGTTAACCACGTCCGGGAACGCCACCGGCGAGTCGATCATGGCCGTCGAGAGCGGGACGTACGGACTCGAGGTCGACGCCGACGGCGCGTGGTCGATCGACCTCTCCCAGCCGGCGGTCCGCGCCGCCGATCTCACGGACCTCCCAGTGCAGGCGTCCGGGACCGGATCGGCGTTCGTCGGCCCGCTGTGGACCGTAGGCGACGCCAGGGTGGTCGCGACGCACGACGGCGACGGACAGTTTATCGTCGACGGCTACGGCGCGGACGGCAGCCGAGAGATACTCGCCCACCGGACCGGCGAGTTCGACAACTCGCGATCGTACAAGGCCGGCGGCGTCGTCTGGCTCAACGTCGAGGCCGACGGCGACTGGACGCTCGAGGTCGTCGACTCGTAGCGAGCGTGCGGTGACAGCGAATCCGACGACCGTCTCGGGTGACGGTCTCGAGCGAGCCGTTGCGGTCCCCGTTCGTGCTACGATCGTAGCCCGTGAGCGTTCTCGATGAGTTCCCGCAACCGCTGAACGAATCGGGCAGCCGGTGCACCGTCGACGACGTCGTGATCGAACGTCACCGTCAGATCGAGAACCGCGCGGGTCGTTACCGCCCCATCGGACATCCTCGGCTTCCTGCTGATACCGCCGATGGTCAGCTGTAACGTGTAGTTCGTCGGGGCAACCGCCCAGCCGCCGCCCTGACCGAACATCCCGACAGAGGTGACGGCGACGGTCCCCGCCATGGTCTTCCAGCGGCGGGGAAACCACTGCGGGAGCCGCCAGACGAGACGCCGAACGACCCCGGGGAGTCGTAGCGCGAGTTGCCCCATTCGGGGGAGTTCCGTCGGGTCCGGGGATTCCTGGGCCGTTCGGATTTCGTCGTGAATCGACCGGACGGACCTGTGATTGGCCCCTCTGAGGACGTGCGGGACACCCATTCGCTCACCCTGGACCGTCGTCTCGATGAGTACGTTCACGTCGACGTCGTCGAAGACGTGTACTCGACCACGCCAGTCCCGATACGCGTTGACCCGGGGGTGGTCGTCGATGGATCGCGCGAGACAGGATACGACAAACGCGGTGAACGAAAGCGACTCTCCCGTCTCCGCTTCGATGGTTTGGAGCCGTTGCCTGGCTTCGGTAACGTCGATCTCTACGAGGCCGTGGACGTTGCTTCGCTGGCCCGCCGTCCGCATGTAGTCGACCGTCCCTCGACGACGGGGGGAGAGCCGCTCGATACGAGCACCATTGTCGCTCATAGCTCTCGTACCGCAGGCGGAACCATATCGCTTGACCACTCGCGGGAGACTACTGGCTAGCGCGGGCGTCGATACCGCGCTCGAGGCCGATTTGCTGACTCGGCAAATCGCCGGTTCCGTTACGAACACGGACCAGAAACGGTCGGAGACACCGATGTCGATCGATCATCCGTCCCGCCGTGCCGTCCTCGCCGGTTCAGTCGTGACCGTCGGCGCTGGCGGCACCTACTATCTCACGCGAACCGACGAGCGCGCTCACGACCTCTCCCCCTCGCTGCACTCGAGCGACGAGACGTCCGCGCTGGGCGTCGATCTCGCCGGAAAGCCGATCGTGGGCTCGCCCGAAGCGTCGCTCGAGATCTACTACTGGACGGACTTCCAGTGCCCGTTCTGCGAGCGGTTCGAACGGGAGACGTTCCCCGACCTCGTCCGGGAGTACGTCGAGCCCGGCGACGTTCGCGTCGTGGTGATTACGGTGCCGTACTTCGGCGCGGATTCGATGACCGCCGCGGTCGCGAGCACGTGCGTCTGGGCGCAGGTTCGCGACGACGATCCGTCCGCGTACTGGGACTGGCATGCGGCGGTCTTCGAGGAACAGGGCGAGAAGAATTCGGGGTGGGCGTCGACCGAGAAGCTCCTCGAGTACACCCGTTCGGTCTCCGGCGTCGACGCGGCCGCCCTCGAGTCGTGTCTCGACGACCGGCGGCCGGAACTCGAAGCCGAGATCGAGTCCGATGCGGAACGGGCGACAGCGTTCGGCGTGTCGGGGACGCCGACGTTCGTCGTCTTCGAGCCGGAATCCGAATCCGCCGGCACGCTCGTCGGCGCACAGCCCATCGAACGCTTCGACGAGGCGATCGAGCGGGTCCGGGACGCGTGACGTCGATCGCGCTCGCGCGGTCGGTCTCACTTACCCGTATTCGAATACGCGAGCCATTCCTCGCTCGGCCTACGACTGCCGCAAAAAATGCGGGGCATGCCAGCGCGCGTCCGAAAAACGCGGCCGCGAGACCGGCCGGAAACCGTTTCCGACCGAATGGGGACCTCACTCGAGCGTCGCGATCAGCAGGAGGGTCTCCGGTCGGACGGCCTCGTGTTCGACGACGAATCCTGCGTCCCGGAGGGCCGTCGCCGCCTCGTCGGCGCTGAATCGCTCGTCGACCGGCGGCCCGTGTTCGCCCGATCCGGTGGCCGCCCAGTCGACGACGACGAGTCGGCCGTCGGGTGCGAGGACCCGTCGGATCTCGGCCAGTGACGCGTCGCTCGCGAACTCGTGGTAGGTCATCGTCGAGAACGCGGCGTCGACGCCGCCGTCGTCGAACGGCAGGTCGCTCACGTCGCTGGTCACGAGGTCGACGTTCTCGGGGACGCCCTTCTCACGGTAGTACTCGTGCATCGCCTCCTGGACGTCGACCGCGTGGACCGCGTCGGCGTGGGGTGCGACGTCGTCGGTGAAGAAGCCGGTTCCGCTGCCGAGGTCCGCGACGGTGTCGTCCGACGAGAGCGAGAGCGCCCACAGCAGTTCCTCGGCCGAGAGGAATCGGTATCGCTTCCCGGCCTCCTCCAGTTTGTCCGCTCGCGACGCGTCGAACGTGTGGTATCCCATCGTTACAGGTCCTCGAAGGCGGCATCGACGAGTTCGCCGGTCTCCGCTACGATGTCCGCCATCTCCTCGTCGTCCGGTGCCACGCCGACGAGCCGCGCGATCCGCATGATCGAGACGTGGTAGACGCGCTGTCGGCCGGGTTCTTCCTCCCAGACGACGACATTACACGGGAACAGCGCACCGAGTTTCCCGTCAGTAGCGTCGAGCGCTCGGTCGGCTACCGCCGGGTTGCACGCGCCGAGCACGTAATACGGGTCGCGGTCGGCGTCGACCTTCTCGTTGAGCAACTCCGAGGGGGAGAACTCGACGGGGACGCCGAACCCCGCATCGGTGAACACGTCGCGGACGTGTTCGATCGCCGCTTCGTGGTCCATCTCGAGGACGGTCTGCGTCTCGCCGATGTCGTCCGGATCGAGTCGGGCAGGGTCGATGGGGAGCGTCATGCGTGTGTAGTATTGTGTCTGCTACGAAAATTACTTCCGGATTCCGTCGCCGACGCCGCGCGGCGTCGGCATATCCCGCGTGCGAGTCGCGGTCGACGACACCGCGGACCGTCCTCGACGGCGTCGTTCGACGACCGAGACCAGTATCTCCCCGTGATTCTCCTGAATGTGTGGTGTATCAGGTAGTCTCATTACGGTCGATATTGTTGGTTCCGCTCGAGAGGAGGACTGCGATGGACGGAAATCAGTCGACCGCGGCGGTACTCGGCGGATCCGTCTCCGGACTCGCGGCAGCGACGGGGTTGATCCGGATCGCGGATTTCGATCGGGTGACCGTCTACGAACGACAGGAGTACGACGAGAAGCGGGTCGACTGCGGCGAGGCGATCAACGATACGACGCTGATACCGCTCGCACCGACGCCAGAAAACGGATTCGTCAACGACGTCGACGGGTTCCAGCTCCGCGTGTACGACGGCACCGATCGGCCGGTCGATGCACCACCGCTGGCGACGGCGAACCTGCACTGCGAGCCCGGATACATCTGTGAACGCGACGTCGTCGAACGGCGGTGGGCAGCGGCGCTCGAGGCCAGGGGCGTCGAATTCCGAACCGGCCGATCGGTCTCGCCGAACGACTACGCGGACATCGTGGACTCGTACGACTACGTCGTCGACGCGTCGGGGCAGCCGTCCCTGACGCTCAAAGCGAGAGGGGAGACACTCGAGTACACGGGGGACATGGTTGCCCTCAACGCGACCGTCGAGGGCGACTTCTCGGCGTACGCGAACTGGCCGCGGATCTTCTTCGAGGGGTACGTCGGCTACGCCTGGGCGTTCCCCAAGTCCGATAGCCACGCGAACGTCGGAATCGGCTGGGCGGGGGACCGACGGCCGGACGATTACTTCGGCGCACTCGAGACCGCCGCGGAGCGAAATTCGTTTCCGGTCCCGGACCGGTCGGACGTGAATGTCGCCACCATCCCGAAAGGGCCGAGCCTCGATTCCGCCCGTGCCTACTACCCGGACGAAAACGTGTTTCTCGTCGGCGATGCGGCCGGAATCGCCAACCGATACCAGGGAGAGGGAATCTGTCAGGGGATCAGATCGGCGTACCTCCTCGCGACTCTGATCGCGAACGGGAACGAGTCCGCGTACCCGCAGGAACTGTACGACCTGATGCGGTCGGAGTACCGACTCGCGCACCTGATGCGCGGCACGTGGGTCGAACACGAAGACCCCGAACTCCTGGCGTCCATCGCGGACGCGCTCGAGGGACTGACGATCGACGACGTCACCCGTCGCCCTGCGACGGTGCTCCGGCGCATCGTGAGCCGGCCGACGACCGCGATCGAACTGTTCGCCGACGCCGGAATGCTCGGGCGCATCTACGGGAGCTACACCGATACGTGGGAGTATTCGTCGGTGTAGCGCGGCATCGCGATCAGCGTTCAGGCGAGTCGGCCGAGACGAGGCGCCGACCGAGAACTGCGCTCACGATCGCCGCGACGAGGCCGGCGAGTACGGCGAGCGGCCGTCGGTGCATCGACGCTTGCAGCTGGTAGCTCCGGTCGTGCGCCCGGTCGTCGAACCGGCCGTGAGCACCGAAGTCGCCCGCGACCGGCTCGTGGAGGTTGTGTTCCCGGTCGGGAGCGACCGGCTCGTCGGTCAGCTGGGAGTCGTACCCGCCGCTCGCGAGATAGTTGTCGAGCCGTCGGGGGATCAGCCGATTGCCGAGAATCGCCTTCACCGTCGAGCGCCCGACCCAGAGTTCGTCCTTGCCGCGATCGACGACCCAGGTGATCGCTCGAGCGGCGACCTCGGGTTGGTAGATCGGGGGCACCGGCTGCGGTTTCTGCGGGAGTCGGCTCTTCGACCACTCGAACTGTGGCGTGTTCATCGCGGGCATCTGCACCATCGAGAGCTGCACGTCGCAGTCGTCGTGGATGAGTTCCGTCCGCACGGATTCCGTGTATCCCTGTATCGCGTGTTTCGCGCCGCAGTAGGCCGACTGTAGCGGAATGCCGCGATACGCCAACGCCGAGCCGACCTGCACGATCGTTCCCTCGTCGCGAGGTCGCATTCGGTCGAGCGCGGCCTGCGTACCGTAGACGTAGCCGAGATACGTGACCTCGGTGACGCGGCGGTAGTCCGCGGCGGTCATCTCCGCGGCCGGCGAGAACACCGAGACCATCGCGTCGTTTACCCAGACGTCGATCGGGCCGAACGCGTCCTCGACGGTTTCGGCCGCGGCCTCGACCTGCTCGGGATCGGCGATGTCGGTCGGGACGGCGATCGCCTCGCCGCCGGCTCGTTCGACGTCTTCGCGCGCGCCCTCGAGGCCGTCCTCGCCCCGCGCGAGCAGGCCGATCTTCGCGCCGCGTTCGGCGAACGCGCGAGCGGTGGCTCGCCCGACGCCGGCCGACGCTCCTGTGATAACGACAACGTCCGAGTCGGGTGTGCTTGTGCCGGACATGATCAGTTTGCGAGGGGGTTCAATCGGGTGACCGTCTCGAGGGTTGCGTAGCGCTCCCAGCCGCCGTAGCGGTCCGCGATCGGACCGCGCGGGACGCTGAGCGCCAGGACGAGCGCACCAGCGACGGTGGCGTTGATCGCGGCGAGCGCCGGGACGCCGCCGAGCAGCCAGGGGGCGACGACGATCCACGCGGCCAGCGGGACGTTGCACAACCGGATCGCGCGGGCGGGTTCAGCGGTCGCGATCACGGTGAAGGAGACGATCAGCGAGCCGACCAGGTGGCTGCTGTCGGCCATGAGTCCCGAGGTCCCGAAGACCGTCGGGGAGAGCATGAGCCAGGCGCCAACCGCCATCGCGGCCAGCAGCGTCCACGGGGTCGAGACGCCCCAGAACGGCTCGCTGATCGGCGAGTCCCCGATGGGGCGCGTGGACGCGTCGCCGACGCCGGCCTCGTCTTCGGAGATGGTACCGCCCATCCAGAAGGCAGTCCAGAGGCTGTCGCCCTGACGCATCAGCCGAACGACGTACTGTCCCATCGCGACGACCTCGTCGACGGTCAGCGAGATCATCCACAGCATACCGAAAGCCGACAGGAGACAGAGGGTACACCACGTCCCGACCATGATCGGCTGGAAGATGACCAGCAGTACCTGCACGAACCCGAGCGGAATCACGACGATGCCGAAGAACGCGACCATCCACGGCATCGTGCGCCAGCGCCGTCGATCGCCCATGAACCCCATCAGGGCTTCGACCGAGTAGGCGACCGCGCCGAGGCCGGCGTCGGAGACCGGAAACGCCGCGGACACCTTCGACGTGAGGATCTGCTCGGTGCCCGACCCGTACAGCGGATCCCAGACGCTACCGATGTACTCGAGTTGATAGGCGGCCATGTACCACGAGGCGAAGAAGCCGAAGACGCCGAGCGCGATCAGCGGCGCGCGCTGGGCGCCGGTCGAGGGGTTGTACGACCAGCCCGGGGGCACGGCCGGGCCGTCCATCTCGGAGCGCATCACGATGAGCACTGTAAACGTGATCACCATGATGCCCACGAGCGAGTTGTTGGCGTACGCCGCGGCCGTCGGCGCCCAGAACGCGATCGGCGAGAACACAAGCCACAGGCCGACGAAGCCGTTGGCGTAGTTGGCGTAGCCGCTCTCCCGGACGATCGTGAGCCCGGCGAGCGCGATCAGGACGAGTCCGGTGAGGACGGTACTCCAGGTCATCAGTGCGCTCCCGTAGCGCAGCGTCGGCGGACTGACGAGGAGCCAGACCCCGAGCGAGATGACGGCGTACTGCGGCCAGATCTCCTCGGTCGGGTGCGAGAGCATCATGTCGCCCGGCCGCGTCGAGCCGTCGTCGTCACCCTCCCCATCGCTGTGCTCTCGATCCTGTTCACCGTTCTCCTCGGTCTGCCCGTTACCGCTGTCGTCGCGTCGCGTCCCGCCGTCGGTTCGCGGGCGTCTCGCGTCTGGCGCGGTCGGGACGGCGTCCAATTCTCCGTTCGAATCGTCGTGTCTCTCGTCGTCGGTCATTGGGTATTCCTCCTCTCGGTATCGGTCGGCTGGCGGACGATCTCGGCGCTCGAGCGCTCGTCCGCGGTCCACTGGTCGAATCCGAGCGGCGCCCGCCTCTCGCGGTTCGAGTCGCCCGCGTCGGCGAGGTAGAGGACGCTGTTGATAAGGCCGATGTGACTGTACGCCTGCGGAACGTTGCCGCGCTGTTCGCCGGTTTCAGGGTCGATCCCCTCCGCGAACACCCCGAGCGGGCTGGCGTACTCGAGGATCGACTCGAACCGATCGCGGGCCTCGTCGGTCCGTCCTGCCAGCGCGAGCGCGGTGACGAGCCAGAACGAACAGACGATGAACGGGCTCGTCTCGCCAGGGAGTCCGTCGTCGCCCTCGTAGCGCCGGACGAGCCCGTCGCTGGTCGCCAGTCGATCGATCGTCGCGTCGATCGTGCACTGAACGCGGGCGTCGTCGGGCGGAAGCAAGCCGACGACGGGAACGAGCAGGTTCGCCGCGTCGAGCGTCTCGTCGCCGAACGACCGGACGAAACTGTCCGTGCGCTCGCTGTACCCGCGCTCGAGGATCGCCTCGCGGACGTCCTCGCGACAGGTCCGCCACCGTTCGAGCGGGGCCGACACGTCGTCGGCGGCGTCGGCGAGTTTGATTCCGCGGTCCAGGGCCGCCCAGCACATCACTTTCGAGTAGACGTACTGTTGCGGGTCGTTACGGGGCTCCCAGATGCTGGCGTCGGGCCGGTCCCAGTCCTCGCAGACGGCGTCGATGAGACCGCGCATGACCGCCCAGTCGTCGGTCGTCACCGCTTCGCCGTAGCGGACGCTCTCGTAGATCGCGAGGATCAACTCGCCGTAGACGTCGAGCTGTCGCTGCTGACGGGCCGCGTTACCGACGCGAACGGGAGCCGATCCGCGGTAGCCCTCGAGGTGATCGAGGGTGCGCTCCTCGAGGTCGTCGCCCCCGTGGAGCCCGTAAACCGGCGGGATGTCGGCGGGGTCGTGGCCTCGACAGTGGTCGAGACAGAGTTGAAAGTACGAGCGCGCCTCCGCGAGGTGCCCCAGCTCGGCCAGCGCCTGGACCGTGAAGGCCGCGTCGCGGATCCAGTTGAACCGATAGTCCCAGTTGCGGACGCCGCCGAGGTCCTCGGGGAGCGACGTCGTCGGCGCTGCACACACGGCGCCCGTTCCGCGGTGAATGAGGAGTTTGAGGACGAGCGACGACCGAACTGCCAGCTCGTGCCACGGTCCGCCGATGGGACAGTCCGCCCCGTCACAGTCGTGGCTCCACCCCCGCCAGTAGTCGACGACGTCGTCGAGCACCTCCCGGTGGCGTGACGGCTCGAGCGGGATCGCCTCGCCGTAGCCGAGGACCAGCCAGCGCCTCTCGCCGGCCTCGAGCGTCGCCGTCGCGCTCCCGCCGTGGCCCTCGGCCGTCGGTTCGAGCGGCACGTCGCTCGTGAGGACGGCCCGCTCGTCGTCGCCGATCGCGACGACGCCGTCGGATGTCGGCTCGACGGCGGGGACGTCCCGCGCGTAGTCGAACCGCGGCTCGAACGAGACCGTGAACTCGAGCGGACCGTCGTCACACTCGAGCCGTCGGTAGATAGCGGGCGGCCGGTCGGCCGATCCGGTCGCCTCGGCGACCGGCATGAAGTCCGTCACCGTCGCGCTGCCGTCGGCGGTCCGGAACGTCGTCTCGAGGACGTTCGTCCGGTCGCGGTACCGCTGGATCGACTCGAACGACCGCGTCGGCTGGACGGAGAAGCGGCCGCCGCGGTCGGCGTCGAGGATCGCGGCGAAGACGCTCGGCGACTCGACGTGTGGCAACGGACACCAGTCGATCGAACCGTCGCGGCCGACCAACGCGACCGTATTCCCGTCACCGATCGCGCCGTACTCAGTGAGGCGTTTGTACTGCATCACGTCTGGTTGTGTTCGTAGGCGGCGTGCAGTCGTTCGGATGCTGTCGAGTGGCTCGGTATTTCTCTCCGGAGCTGGTTCGTTATTCGGCAGTCATGCGAAAGGATGAGCCGGGGTGAGCGGCGGCTGCGACGTACGTGTTGTAGCTCCCGATGCCCGCCACGACGGTCCCCGAGACGACGTCGTTCCACAGCGCCGGGCCCTCGAGGCCGAGCGCGAACGGCGCGATGACGAGCCAGCATCCGAGAAGCGTGACGACCCCCGTGCTGAGCACGCTCATGGACCGTCGTCTGGCCGCTCTCGCGCAGTTGTAGCCGGCACCGACGGCGATCGCGGCACCGACCAGCACGTCGTTCCAGCGACCGGTCGCCGGCGCGTCGAAGACCAACGGCGCGACGAGCAGCCAGCAGCCGATCGCGCCGTTGCCGCCAGCCGTGAGTTTCATCATCTCCATTCGTCGGTTCCCGTGTTCGTGGAAACCACGTGCAGTTGGGGCTCGAGTCGACGAGTGTGGTGGATCGGGGTCGCTGGCCGCTCCCGAACTCCGATCGCGATTTCAGGCCGACGCCATGTTTCGGCAGGTTTCCGCGCACTCGCGAAGGACCTCCGCACACACCTGACAGTGCTCGTGGTCGTGTTGCTCGCACTCGTCGGCACACTCCTCGCAAGCGTCGGCGGTGATCGCGGCGATGTCCGTGCTGTAGCCGGAGTCGCGGGCCATGAACCGCGCGTGCATCGTCGTCAGGTCGGCGACGTCCCGACAGAGCCGGATACATTCGGCCATCTCCTCGCCGTCGTCGGCGCACTCGTCGGCACACCACTCGCACGCCTGCGCGCACTCGAAACAGCTGTCGATACACTCCTGCATCTCCTCGTTTTCGCTGACGTGATCGATCTGGGTCAGTGCCATTGCACTCGGGCGATCGGCGACGACGGACTTTGTTATCCCCTCCACAGGACAGTTCGACCATACGGTGAGGTGCGATACTCGCGCTGGCTGCCACGGCGTGGTCGATCGGTGCGGTCGTTGCAAAAACCGTTCCGGGAGTCAAATCGGTGGTTTCTCCGGCGCGTCGCCGAGTCAGTCCCTTCTTACGCCGCTAATACGAGATTGGTACCTCTGTACGGCGGGCAGGATGAGGGGCCGTCGCCCCGTCGATGCAGTTTCAGGCCGTGGTTTGACGACTCGAGGTCCCGTTGCTCGTCGTGTGATCCCTCCCGCCGTTCAGCTCCTCGGAATTCCGTTTGCACTCATCGCCGGTACCGGAGCCGGGGTGTTCGCGCTCCTCTCGTTCGGTATCTTCCGGGATTCGCCGTTCGGACTGGCGGTCGCGTTGCTCTCGCTCGTGATGGTCGTCCTGACGATCTATCACACGATGTTGCTCGTCGTCGGACCGGACACGTTGATTCTGCACGTGCTTCGGAGCGCGTCGAACACGATCGTCGCGATATTTCTCGGGTTGTTGATCCTCAGGCACCGCCAGATTCAGCGGCGGCGATCACCGGGGTGACCCGTCGTGGACGGACTGACACCCTTCGCCGAGTACAACCTGATCGTCGGAATCGTGGTCGTCCTCGAGTTGCTGTACGTTCTCTCGCTCGAGGCGTCAGTGGCGGCGTATCGTCAACACATACTCGTCACCGTCGCCGGGCTGGTCCTGGCCGTCATCGGCGGCCCGATCGCCGAACTGTTCGCGCCGGCGCTCGTCCACTGGATCCACGGGATCGGCGCGATACTCGTCGTCCTCGGCTTCTACGACCCCGTGACGAACGACGTTCGGACGACGGAATGGTCGCGCGTACTCCTCACCGAGCCCGATCGGATTCGCCAGCCTGCCGAGTGGATGACGCCGATAGACGACACGATACTGGACACGCTCCACGGAACCGACCTGATACTGACGCCGTCGATTGTCGCCTTCAACACCGGGTTTAGCCGGAAAGAGGTGAACCGTCGCTTGATCCAACTGGACGAACACGGGCTCGTCGAGCGGACCGAACGCGGGAAGTATCGCCTGACGCGACGCGGCGAACGGTACCTCCGCGGACAGCTCGATGTCGTCTCGAGCGACACCGACGAACCCGCCGTTCGGGGGTAGGGACGAACGAGGGCGACGGTCGGTCGCCGACCCGCGAGTTCGATCGGCGCGCCGCGTTCCCGTCGTCGAAACCGAGCCGTCAGTTCAGCGCAGGAACCCGAGCAACTCGTAGTCGTGGTCGGGGACGTACCGACGGAACAGCAGGCTGTTCGACAGCACGGAGACGCTTGAGAACGCCATCGCCGCGGCGGCCAGCACCGGCTGGAGCAGCCCGAGCGAGGCCAGCGGGATGAGCGTCGTGTTGTAGCCGAGCGCCCAGACGAGGTTCTGCTTGATCTTCTGGAGCGTCGCGTCGGAGATACGGATCGCCTTCACGACGTCGACCGGGTCGTCGCGCATCAGCGTCACGTCGGCCGCCTCGATGGCGACGTCCGTCCCGCTACCGATCGCCGTGCCGACGTGCGCGACGGCCAGCGCGGGCGCGTCGTTGACGCCGTCACCGACCATCATCGCCTCCCGACCCTCGGCCTGGATCGCCTCGACCGCGCTGGACTTGTCCTCGGGGAGGACCTCGGCGCGAACGTTCTCCGGGTCGATGCCAACCCGTTCGGCGACGGCGCGGGCCGTCCGTTCGTTGTCGCCCGTGATCATCATCACGTCGATGCCCCGCTCGCGGAGTGCGGCGACCGCCTCCTCGGCGCTCGCTTTGACGGTGTCGGCGTCGGCGACCACGCCCGCGAGCGCGCCCTCGTAGGCGACGAGCATCGCCGTCTTGCCCTCCTTCTCGAGGCGCTCCATCGTCTCCGCGGCGGGCGCGGGGTCGACCCCGTTGTCCCGCAGCAGTTTGCGGTTCCCGACGAGCACCTCGCCGCCGTCGACGGTGGCGCGGACCCCGTGTCCCGGCACGTTCTCGAACTCGTCCGGGTCGACGACGTCGATGCCGCGTTCTTCGGCCCCCTCGACGATGGCTCGGGCGAGCGGGTGTTCGCTGCCGCTCTCTGCCGCCGCGGCGAGTCCGAGGACGTCGTCCTCGGTCAGTCGGTCGCGGATCGCAGGGGTATCGCTGTCGGCCGCTGCCGCCCCGCCGTCTGGCACCGGTTGGTCGTCCGCGTCGAAGACGACGACGTCGGTCAGTTCCATCTCGCCCTCGGTGAGCGTCCCGGTCTTGTCGAAGACGACCGTGTCGACGTCCTTCGCGCGCTCCAGGACGTCACCGCCCTTGAAGAGGACGCCGTTCTGAGCGCCGATCGCCGTCCCGACCATCGTCGCCGCGGGCGTCGCCAGTCCGAGCGCGCAGGGACAGGCGATCAGGACCGCCGAGGCGAACACGACGATCGCGAATTCGAAGACCGAGACGGAGCCGCCTGCGGGGGCGGGTCCGCCGGCGACCTGTCCCCACAGGGGTACCTGGTCGACGAAGCCGGCCAGCGCCTCGGGGAAGAGGAACCACACGGTCCCCCAGAACAGGGCGTTGGCGATGACCGCGGGAACGAAGTACGCCGAGATCCGGTCGGCGATGTTCTGAATCTCCGGCTGACGGGACTGGGCCTCCTTGACCGTCCGGACGATCTGCTGGAGCGCCGTGTCCGAGCCGACCTTCGTCGCCTCGACGACCAACACGCCGTTCTCGTTGATCGTCGAGCCAACCACTTCGTCGCCCTCCTCCGTCTCGACGGGGACGGACTCGCCGGTCACCATCGATTCGTCGACGGCCGACTGCCCGTCCACGACGACCCCGTCGGTCGGGATCTTCTCGCCGGGCCGGACCTTCATCCGATCGCCGACGTCGACGTCCTCGAGCGGGACCTCACGCTCGGTGCCGTCCGCGTCGACGACCGTGGCCGTCTCGGCCTCCATCTCGAGGAGCTTCCGGAGCGCGTCGCCGGCCTGCCCCTTCGAGCGGGCCTCGAGGTAGTTCCCGAGCGTGATGAACACGAGGATCAGCGCCGCGGTGTCGAAGTACGTCTCTCCGGCGACCTGCCCGAGCAGGACGGCGACGCTGTAGACGTACGCCGTCGACGAGCCCAGCGCGATGAGGACGTCCATGTTCGCCCGCCCGTTCTTCACGATCGCCTTGTAGGAGTTCACGTAGAACGGCCGCCCGAGGACGAGCTGGACGGGCGTCGCGAGCAGGAAGCCGATCCACTCGAACTCGAGGCCGAAGACGGTCTCGGGGAAGACGCTCCCACCGAGCAGGAACCGATCGGCCAGGAACAACAGGAACGGGGCCGACAGCACCGCCCCGAAGAGGGTCAGCCGGAGCTGTTTGTCGATCTCCGCCTGCCGGGCGGCGTCGCGCCGTTCCTGGTCCGACTCCTCGGCACCGTCGTCGTCGCGGATGGGCGTGTAGCCCGCCTTCTCGACCGTGTCGTAGAGCGCCGACCGCGAGACGTCGGCGGGGTTGAATTCGACCTGTGCCTCGTCGGTCGCGTAGTTCGCCTCCGCGTCGATGACGCCGGGAACCGACTCGAGCGCCTCCTCGTTGGTGTCGGCGCAGTTCGCACACGTCATGTCGGCGATCCCGATCGAGGCGGTGGCGGACTCGGCGTGGTAGCCGGCTTCGTCGATCGCGTCGTAGATCTCCCGGAGCGATACCGCTCCCGGGTCGTACTCGACGGAGCCCTCGTCGGTGGCGAAGTTGATGGTCGCCTCCGATACCCCGTCGAGCGCCTCCAGGGCGTCGGTGATCGACTGTGAACAGTTCGCGCAGCTCATCCCCTGGATCTCGAGGTGCGTGGTTCGATGAGTCACTATTGTCTTATAAGGGGCCGTCACTTACCTCTATTTCTGATAGAAATCCAAAGGAGACGGCGAGCCGTTCTTTCGAATCCGAACCGATTACGCGTTCTCCTCGAGGCGGTCGTACCGATCCTCGAACCGACTCAGACACGACGGACAGCAGAAGTGATACAGCTGGCCGTCGATGCTCGTCGACTCGCCTTCGTTATCGACGGTGTTGCCGCACTCGGCGCAGGTGAGCGCGAACTCGGTTCCGTCGAGCGAGGGCTGCCACTCGACGTCGTCGATCAACGTTACCGCGTACTCGATGTCATCGACGTCGTCACCGTCGCCGACCAGCCCGTCGATCCACTGGCGAACGGTTCCGACCTGTGCGCGGGCGTAAAACCAGAGTTCGCCGTCCGCGGTGACGAACACGTGTTCGACCGCGTCGGCGTCGTCGATTCGGTCTCTGAGGTCGTCGACGGCACCGATCCCGCCCGATAACTGAACGAATACCGGGACGCCGGCTCGGAGTTGCGAGTGGTCGACGTCGACGGTAAAGCGATTGATGACGCCCGCCTCTTGCAGTCGCTCGACGCGGTCCGAGACGGCCGGCCCGGAGAGATCGACCCGGTCGGCGATGTCGCTGAACGGTCGTCTGGCGTCCTCACCGAGCAGTCGCAGGATTTCCATGTCGGTTTCGTCGAGGTCTCGCATGGGGGTCGTACGTGCCGAGCCGGGATATACCTCCGGAATTGCTTTGCAATCCAAAGTGTAGTCGGCGAGCGGTTACGAATACGAGGTTCGGTAGCCGCCAGCGAACTGCCGATGGCGGACGACGACCGTCGACTCGGCAAATCGCCCGAACACGTATCGGTCTCGCGTTCGGGTATAGCGGATCGACGCAGTCGACGTGCTGCCGAAGTCGTCGGTCACAGTGAGTTGTATAATATTGGGAATTCCTCGAAATACTTTAGGCGCTACCGCCCCACTATTCGCGTATGACCGAGACGTTCGTGGTCGTCGGCGGTGACGCAGCCGGAATGAGCGCCGCGAGTAAGGCGAAACGCGACGATCCCGACCGCGAGGTGATCGTCTTCGAGAAGGGCGAGTGGGTCTCCTACGCCGCCTGCGGGATGCCGTACTACGTGAAGGGAGCCGTCGACGAGCTAGACGACCTCGTCACCGTGACTCCCGAGGAGTTCCGGGAGGAACGGGACGTCGACCTGCGAACGGGCGCGGAGGTCGTCGACGTCGACACCGAACTCCAGACGGTGACGGTCGAGACTGACGACGGGACCGACGAACAACCCTACGACGACCTGCTCGTCGCAACGGGCGCGAGCGCGATCGAGCCGCCGTTCGAGGGGCTGGGACTCGAGGGCGTGTTCACCATCCACGACATGGACGAGGCCGACGCCATCGAGGAGTACGTCACCGTGCACGGCCCCGAGACCGCTGCGATCGTCGGCGGGGGCTACGTCGGTATCGAGATGGCCGAAGCGCTGTCGGCCCGCGGCGTCGACGTCCACCTCTACGAGATGCTACCCCACGTCCTCCAGCCGTTCGGCGAGGCCGTCGCCGCGGTCGTCGAGGACCACCTCCGCGAGCAGGGCGTCGACCTCCACCTCGAGACCGCCGTGTCGGGCTTCGTCGGCGACGAGCGGGTCGACGGCGTCGAACTGGAGGACGAGGTCGTCGCCGCGGACATCGCGATCGTCGGCGTCGGCGTGGCACCCAACACCGACCTCGCCGAGGCGGCCGGGATCGAACTGGGCCCAACCGGCGCCGTCGCGACCGACGAGTACGGGCGCACGAACGACGAGAACGTCTACGCGGCGGGCGACTGCGCCGAGGCGACCCACGTCGTGACCGGCGAACCGGACCACGTCCCGCTGGCGCTGACCGCCAACCGCGCGGGCCGGGCGATCGGACAGACCGTCACCGGGGACCCGACGCCGGTCGGCGAGATCGCGGGCACCGCGATCGTGAAGGCGTTCGACCTCGGCGCGGCCCGGACGGGGATCGTCGACGAGGAGCGGGCCCGCGAGGCGGGCTTCGATCCCGTTTCGGTGACGATCTCGGCGTCGACGCGCGCCCACTACTACCCCGACGGCGCGGAGCTCACCGTCACGCTGGTCGCCGATCGCGAGAGCGGCAGGCTGCTCGGCGGCACCGTCGTCGGCCGCGAGGGGGCAAAGCGCATCGACACCGTTACCACGGCGCTGACGGCCGACATGACCGTCACCGAACTGCAGAACGCGGACCTGGCGTACGCGCCGCCGTTCAGCCCCGTCTGGGACCCGATCCTCACTGCGGCGAAGGTTCTCGCCGGGAAACTCGAGTGAGATCGCGATGACGACAGCCGAACTCGAGGCGTACGTCGCCGACCACCGCGCGGACCTGATCGACCTCGCGCGCGACCTGCTCGCGATCGACACGTCGAATCCGCCCGGCGACACGCGGGAAATCGTCGCCCTGCTCGAGGAGTATCTATCGCCGTTTCCGGTCGACGTCGAGCGGGTCGCGATCGATCCGGCGAAGCCCAACCTCCTCGTGACGCTTCCGGGCGCGAGCGATCGAACGCTGCTGTACAACGGCCACCTCGATACGGTGCCGTTCGACGCCGACGCCTGGTCGCACGATCCGCTCGGGGAGCGCGTCGGCGACCGGCTCTACGGCCGCGGCGCGACGGACATGAAGGGCGCGGTCGCGGCGATGCTGTTCGTCGTTCGCGCGTTCGTCGAGACCGACACCGAACCGCCCGGCGATCTCGCGTTCGCGTTCGTCAGCGACGAGGAAGTCGGCGGCGACGCCGGCCTCCCGGCGGTACTCGAGGCCGATCGCCTCGACGCCGACGCCTGCATCATCGGCGAGACGACCTGCGAGGAGGGACGCCACTCGGTGACGGTCGCCGACCGAGGGAGCATCTGGCTGACGCTCGAGGCGACCGGCGAGGCCGCACACGGCTCCCGTCCGGTGCTCGGCGAGAACGCGATCGATCGGCTCTACGGGGCGGTCACGACGCTCCGAGAACGCTTCGGGACGCGGCGACTGCGTATCGATCCCGCGTTCGAACCGATACTCGAAGAGTCGGTCGAGTACTACGCGCCGACGATGGGCACCGAGACCGCCCGCGATCTCTTTCGGTACCCGACGATCAACCTCGGGATTCTCGACGGCGGGGAAGCGATCAACAGCGTTCCCGGGTCCGCCCGTGCGGCGGTCGATATCCGGTTGACCGCCGGCGTCCGGACGTCCGACGTCCTCTCGGAAATCCGGGACTGTGTCGCCGACTGCGACGGCATCACGATCGCCGACGTCTCCTGGAGCGTCGGCACCGCCGAACCGGTCGGGAGTCCGCTCGTCGAGGCCGTCGCGTCGACCGCCGAAACGGTGACCGGCGATCGGGTGTATCGGCGGAGCGCGACCGGCGGCGGCGACGCGAAGAAGGTTCGAAACGCCGGGATTCCGACGGTCGAGTTCGCGCTCGGAACGGACACCGTCCACGCGGTCGACGAGTACACGACCGTCGATGCACTCGTCGGGAACGCGACGATATACGCGCGCCTCCCCGAACTGTGGGCGGCCGCGGTCGACGAAACCGAAGCGTCCGGCTCGGTCCCCGAATCCGGGAATTCGGGAAACGCTTAACCCTCAGTCTTTGGCATTTATGGGTATGAAGAACAATATCGGATCGACGGACCGGATCGGCCGAGCGGTCGGCGGCGCAGTCCTGGCAGCCATCGGCGTCGCGACGCTCGTCGGCGCACTCGAGTTCGGGACGGTGGTGGGCGTCCTCGCGGTGGTGGTTGGGGCCGTCCTCCTCGGGACCGCGCTGACTCGAATCTGTCTCCTGTATCGGATTCTGGGCGTCGATACGTCCGAGTCCGGCTAACTGCCATCGATGGAGCGATTTCGGAACACGGGGCAACCCGACTGGGACTGGTGGGGACGGCTCTGGCCGACGCCCGGCTCGACGCTCCGCCGCCTCGGGATCGCCTCGTGTCAGTCGGTCGCTGCGGTCGCCTGCGGGAACGGCTACTTCGCGCTTCCCGCCGCCCGGATCACCGATCCCGAACCGGTCTACGCGCTCGACCTCGAGGAGTCGTTGCTCGAGGAGTGCGTTCGCGTCGCCGAACGACAGCGGATCGAGAACGTCGTACCCGTTCACGGCGACGCGCGACGGATGGCGGCGCTGCTCCCGGAACGCGTCGAGACGGTGCTGGTCGCGAACACGTTCCACGGAATCGACGACCAGCAGGGGTTCGTCCGGCAGGCCTCGGAGTCACTCCGTCCAGGCGGGCGGTTCGTCGTCGTCAACTGGCACGCCCAGCGGCGTGAGACGACCACCGTCGCGGGCGAACCCCGGGGGCCACCGACCGACCTGCGGCTGTCCCCCGACGAGACGGCGTCCGTCGTGCGAGGGTGTGCGACGTTCTCGCTCGAGGAGCGAATCGAACTGCCGCCGTATCACTATGCGCTGCTGTTCGAACGGGCAGACGACTGAGCCGACGGTCGTCGGACGTGATCCCCGTCGGCGCACCCGTCGATGGATCGTTCGCTCGGTGAGTTCGGCAACCAATATTTCATAATCGTCCCAAGATTATTGACGGCTGCCTCCGTAGGGACGAGTAATGCAACCGTTTATGACGATGACGCCAGCCGAACTCCGGGCGGATATCCCCGCCCTGCAGGAGAGCGCCTATCTCAACTTCGGCGCACACGGGCCGAGCCCGAAGTACGTGGTCGACGCCGCCGACGAGTTCGTCCGCGAACACGAGTACGACGCGCCGGTCGCGGACGACCCCTACGACACCGCGTTTCGGGCGTTCGACCGCACGCGAGAGACGGTCGCGTCGTTCGTCGGGGCCGAACCGGACGAGATCGCGCTCACCGAGAGCACGACTGCCGGACTCAACGCCGTCGCGAACGCGATCGACTGGCAGCCCGGCGATGTCGTCGTCCGAACGGACCTCGAGCATCCGGCCGGAACGCTCCCCTGGCAGCGCCTCGAGCGGGAGGGCGTCAGGGTTCGCGTCGTCGAGACGAACGACGGCAGAATCGACCTCGATCGGTTCGCCGAGGCCGTCGCCGACGCCAGACTCGCCTGTTTCAGCGCGGTTACGTGGACTCACGGAACGCGGCTGCCGGTGGCGGAACTGGTCGACATCGCCCACGAGGCCGGCGCGTTTACGCTCGTCGACGCCGTGCAGGTGCCCGGACAGCTGCCGATGGACGTCGCGAAGTGGGGCGCCGACGCGGTCGCCGCCGCCGGGCACAAGTGGCTGTTGGGGCTGTGGGGTGGCGGATTCCTCTACGTCGATCGAGACGTCGCCGACGGCCTCGAGCCGCGAACGGTCGGCTATCGGAGCGTCGAGACGCCGACCGCGGACCCCTACGAGTTCGCGGCCGGCGCGCGTCGATTCGAAGTCGGATCGGCGAACCCGGCACCCCACGTCGCGCTCCGGGAAGCGATCGACGTGATCGACGAAGTCGGCATCGACCGAATCGAAGCTCGCGCCCGTCGTCTCGCCGAACGGCTGGCCGACAGCGTCCCCGACGATCGGCTTCGGAGTCCGTCGGCTCCGGAGTCCGGGCTGGTGACGATCGACACCGACGACCCGGCGGCGACCGTCGAGCGCCTCGCGGCCGACGGGATCGTCGTTCGAGCGCTTCCCGAACCGAACGCCGTTCGGGCCTCAGTCCACGCGGTCAATACCGCGACCGATATCGATCGATTACTCGAGGGACTGGAGCGGGAGTGGTAGGACAGATTGGCGTCGGCTTTCCCGACTTTGCAAGCGGTACGGGCCGCGTTCCTCGAGCGATCCGTCGTCGTCCCGGGATCGGTACTCGTGGACCGCGAGCGCTCACTCCGATTCCGTCCGCTCGCCCGCGGCCGGCGGCGCGACGCCCAACCGGCCTTCGACGAACGCAGCGACGTCGCGGGCGAAGGCCTCGACTTCGTCCCAGTCCGTGAACTCGACGTCCCCCGACGCGTCGGCTTCGGGCGTGTCCGAGAGCGTCCGCCTGGCGATTTGTTTCATCAGTAGCCGCTTGAGGAACCCGTACTCCGAATAGCGCAACGCGCCGCCGAAGAACCCGACTCGGTCGGGGTGCCACTCCGTCTCGTCGACGAACGCCTCGAAGTAGCCCGCCGCTTGCGCGCGACCGTCCTCGGTCGCGGACGACAGTGACACCTGAAAGAACGCCGTCGGCATTGCACCCAGCGCCGCCCGATTCGATCGCACGAACTCGAGAACCGACGACTGGTGTGTCCCGGCGTGAATCGACGCGCCGACGAGGACCGCGTCGAACCCGTCGAGGTCGACCGTCGCTGGACGGTCGTCGGCGTCGATCGCCGTTACGTCGTGACCGCGGTCGTCCAACGTCTCGGTAATGCGGGCGGCGACGTCTCGCGTCTGCCCCTCACCGGTGCCGTAGAGGACGAGAACCGATGCCATCGTCTCGGCGTCCGCTACCTCGAGCGCAGATATAAAACGACCACGCCGCGAAGCTCGTGGTCACTCGGTTCGACCCGCTCTCTCGCCATCGGGCGACGTTACGAGCCGCTGGAGCGTCTCGGTCGCCGGTCTCCTGGCCAGAATCGATCGTGCGCCGTCGCGTCGAACGGTGTCGACGCTACCGAACCACGACGACCGGTATCGGCGACCGACGAACGACGTTTTCCGCGACGCTCCCCAGCAGGATACGCGAGATTCCCTCTCGCCCGTGGCTGCCGATGACGATCGTATCGTACGCGCCGTCCACCGCCCGCTCGACGATCTCGTGATCGGGTTTTCCGGTAGCGATTTCCGTCTCGATCTCGCGGTCGCGGTTCGCGGCGACATCGGCCGCTTCGTCGAGGATATCGCGTCCGTGGTCGTGTGCCCCGTCGGCCGCGGGAATCCGTTCGTCTGGTTCCTGAAATGCCGCCCAGTAGCCTTCCGGAACCGGAACGACGTACAGGGCGACGACGTCCCCGTCCGGGAACGTCTCGAGTGCGTACTCGAGTGCGTCTTCCGCCGGGTCCGAACCGTCGTACGGTACGAGGAGTCGGTCACTCATGCGTCACGTTACGCGTCCCATCGATATAATACCGTGACCGCGACCGACGGCGCAGTACGACCGCCGACGGTGCCGGACGCCGTCGACAGTCGGTCGGCGTCCGGGAGGAACCGAGCCGCGATCACCGATCGTGGCCGACCCGCGTCGGCTACTCGAGCGTTCGTCTCAGTCGGTCGGTCTCCTGCCGGAGTTTCTCGCCGATCTGAACGGGATACGGGTCGGGATCGTCGATTCGTCGATGTTCGACGGGGAGCATCCGTCGCTTCGCGGTCGCGGTGTCTCGAATGCGATCGAGGTCCGGCAGTTCGGAGACCCGCTTCCCGTCCTCGATGACGGGTACCAACTGCTCCGATCCGGGCAGGGATTCGTCCCGGAGACCGACGATGTCGCCGGCGTATTGGCCGTCCGACTCGGTCCGGCGGACGGTCTTCGATCCCGGATAGGTTACCTTCCCCGCCGAGAGCTTCATCGTCGGCTGCATCTCTCCGTCGCGTTCGACGGCGACGAGTTTGTAGACACCCTCGACTTTCGGCGCGTCGGCGCTCGTCACCAGCGCCGTTCCCGGTCCGAAGCCCGCCCCAACGCCGCCGCGGTCGAAGAACGCGCGGATCGCGTACTCGTCGATCCCCGACGAGATGAACTGGTCGACGCCAGGGACGACCTCGTCGACCGCCTTCGAGAGCGCGGGGAGATCTCCCGAATCGAGCCGGACGCCCCGGAGGTCCACGTCCGCCGCGTCGGCGACCTCGCGCGCAATTCGTGCACCACCGACCGTCTCGTAGGTGTCGATCAACAGCACGCTCTCGTCACCGTACTCGGCGACGAAGGCCTCGAAGGCGTCGCGTTCGCGTTCGAAACTCTGGACCCACGAGTGGGCCATCGTCCCGGAGACGGGTATCCCGAACGCCTCGCCGGCCGCGACGTTCGACGTTCCGTCGAAGCCGCCGATGTACGCGGCCCGCGCCGCTTTCATCCCGGCGTCCGTTCCGTGTGCCCGTCTCGAACCGAAATCGATCAGCCGCTGCCCGTCCCCGTCTCGATCGATCACGTCCCGCATTCGACTCGCCTTCGTCGCGATCAGCGATTGGTATCCGATCTGGTTGATCAGCGCCGTCTCGAGCAGCTGTGCCTGCAGGATCGGTGCCGTTACCTCGAGCAGCGGTTCGTTCGCGAACACGGGCGTCCCCTCGGGCACCCCGCGGATCTCTCCCGTGAACTCGAACGCCGCCAGTCGCTCGAGGAACGCGTCGTCGAACCCCTGTTCGGCCAGATACTCGAGCGCACGGTCCTCGAACGAGAGCGATTCGACGTAGTGGATCGCCTGTTCCAGACCCGCCGCCACCATGTAGCCGCGGTTCGGCGGTAAGTCGCGGACGAAGAGGCTGAACGTCGCCCGCGGGTTGTGATCCCGATTCGCGTAGGCCTGCATCATCCGCAGTTCGTACAGGTCAGTGAACAGCGGGAGGGTCTCCGCTGACACGAAGCCGAACGTCGGTTCGGACATACCGCCGAGTACAGTACGGAGGGCGTAATAACGATAGCCCCGCGATCACCCCCGTCGGCACAGCGTCGGCCGACGCGGCTCGGACCAGTCCCCGTCGCCGGCGGCGCGTTCACTCGACGATCAACACCGGAACCGACGCCGCTTCGGAGACGCGTTTCGACACGCTCCCGCGAACGAGGTGGTCCAGTTCTCGGTGTCGACCGAGGACGATGAGATCGATCCCGTGTTCGTCGGCGTACGCGAGAATCGATCGGTGACGAAGCCCGTGCGTAACGTCGCACTCGACGTGCTCGACGCCGGCCGCCGCCGCACGATCCCGGACGTACTCGACCGCCTGTCGACCGATCTCCTCGAGATCGTCGAAGTCGATACCGGGAGCGATCGCAGCCGAGTTAACCACGTACAGCGTATGCAGCGTGGCATCGTGTTCGCCGGCGAGACCGATCGCTTCGTCGATCGCGCGGTCGGTGCCTTCGCGTCCATCGGTCGGAACGAGAATGTCGTCGTACATACCGTGCCGTTCGTCGACGTGCTCAATAATTCCCGGTCTTCGGTGACGGCGTCCGCGGAGAAACACGACGGCGTCGACGTCGTCCGCGGTACGGGAGCGTCGGATCGACGTCCCCGGTCACGGGCGTCAGGTGACGACCGACCGGTTCCGGGGTCCGTCACGGTCCGGGACGCTTCCCTCGACCCCTCTCGTTTCCCTGTCACCACCCCCCATGATCGCTGTGGAACTGCTCCGGAACGGCCGCCAGATCGACTTCGATCTCGTTGGTTCGCATGAACGGCGGCGTCCACGGATCGTTGTACTGGAGCAGTGATGGGTCGTCTCTCGCCTCGAGACCCCGTCGGGCGAGTTCCTCGCGCAGCCGATCCTGCTCGCGGTCGACGCGGTCGTCCGTGGCGTACCAGGAGAACCGCCGTACTGCGACCGTTCGCGGCGGTTCGACGACGAGGCTGACGGTTGGATCGGTCGGGGTCGGGGCGCGCGCGGGTCCGTACGTCGACGGGAGGAAAAAGGCCATCGTCACGCCGTCGCCGTCCATATCGGTTCGGACCGGAGCGGTCATGGGGACCGATTCGCTTTCGCCTCGGATCGCGACCGGTGCGGTCATCGCGACGTCCTCGCGCCGCTCGTTTGCACCGGAGATGTAGCGAAAGAGCCGTCGAAACGCCGTTCCCGCGTCCGGTGCCGTCGTTTCGACCAGCACGGATTGCGGATACCGTCGCAGCTCGATCCCGTCGAATCGCGCCAGCGTTTCCGACGGGACGCGCTCGGTCGTTCGGGTGACGTACGCGCCCCAACCGATCCACAGCGCGAACAACAGGCCGAGCCAGTACAGTGCCTTCCGTGACGTACGCATACGGATCGTTCGAGTTCGACGGCCAAAAGTCCCCAGTGAGGCGGTCTCGAGAGATGCGCACGCTCGGCCGCGGGTGCAGTGGGTCCGCCTCGACGCCGAGTCGTCGAGGCGGCGTCTCCGCGGAACCCGGGTGGCCTCGGGCTCCGTATCCGCTTCGTCTGCTCGGAGGTCCATGGCTCGTCTTACGAGCGACCGATGCGTGCCTGCGAATTCGAGCGACTGCAGTCACTGGACGGGTGGGGATTTCACAGCCGTCGAACTCGGCCCAGTCGAATTCGGATCGCCGGAGTGGATCGGCAGCGGCCAAACTGAGACCTACGCCTCTCGGTCCGACTGCTCCTCTCGAACGATCGTCACGGACCCCGGCGAGCGGCGAGCGACGCGTTCGGCGACGCTGCCGAGGAGGAATCGTGACAGCCCGCGGCGGCCGTGGCTGCCGAGAACGATGTGATCGACGTCGTGCTCTTCCGCATACCGGACGATTCCCGGTGCCGCTTTCCCGACGGTCGTGTTCGTCGTTACCGCCGCGTCGTACTCCCGCGCGATTTCGGCTGCCTCGTCGAGGAGCTGTTCCGCGGACTGCTGCGTTCGCTCGTACGCGTCCTCCGAATAGAATCCTCCCATTCCGTCGCTACTGGACCACTCTCGCGGATCGTTCACGTGCAGCACGTGGATCTCCGCATCGGGATACGTCGACAGCGCGTGTCGGAACGCGGCGCGTGCCTGTGGCGACTCGTCGAGCGCGACCAGGATTCGTGATGCCATATCGCCCCCGTCGACAGGCAGCGGCAAATTATCTCGGGGAGTCGATATCGGGGCCGTCCCTCGTTCGGCCGCCGTCGGGACCGGTTCGGTGGCGAGGACCGGGGAGACAGCGAGCGGATCGATGTCCGCGTCGAGTACGAGGTCGGTGGCCCGCTGCCTCGACATCGAGGACGGTCGCCGTGCCGGTAGTGGTCGGTGCGCTCGAGGTGTCGGCGATTTTCGTCTAGAGTGTGTACCCGGTACCGGGCTCGAGATCGGTCGTCGACGGGATGACGGGGTGGTTCGAACGCGGGCCGGCGTCCCGTCGGTCGCGAACACCTGTTCGCCCGCTTCGGTTCCGCCGTAGGTGACAATTAACCGAGGAGGTTCTGAAGCGTCAGGACGAGGAAAATCGCGATTACTGCCTCGGAGATGATCCACGAGTTGTCGTTCATCCAGTCGCGAATCCCCGGGAGCGCGGCTTCCGCTCGCTCGCCGAGCAGGAACACGCTGAGCGACGGAAGCGACAGGATAAAGAGCGTGAGCAGGACGAAGCCGGCCGCGTCCGTGACCGGATCGCCGTTCGCTGCGAGGTAGGTGCCGACACTGACCGAGGTGACGACGTCGGTCGGGAACACGCCCAACAGAAGAAAGCCCAGTTTCAACGAAAACCCGGGCGTCGCTGTGGTCAACTTCCCCATCCACTCCGGCGGCTCGGACACGTTCCGCTTTCGGTAGGTCTCCACTGCCGCGTAGAGGAGTAACACGAGGACGACGACGAAGAGGACCTCTCTCGCGCTCGCCCCTAACAGGCCGCCGCCACCGCCGAAACTGTTCCCGAGGAGGTACGCGACGAAGACGACGAGGCTGATGGAGAGCGCTGCACCGAAGACGTAGGCCAGCGAATTCGCCCGCCACTGCTCGCTCGTCGCGAGGAAGATCGGGGAGAGTATCTGTGGACCCGCGACCATCACGATGGCCAGCGGGAGAACTTCCACGAGGCTCATGGTCCGTATTCTCCGTGATCGTGCCTATCGTACCGACCGGAACGTTCACGCGTATATGCACGTCCTTCGTTGCACAGGTTCACAGTTCGCGCCCAAAGGGCAGTGAGTTGACGACGGCAGTTAGTGTTTCTCGGAGTACACGACGGCAACTTCCCGTTTCTTTCCTGCGTTCGCGTTCGTTCTGTCGCTGAACGGCACGCTCGCGATGGCCAACTAGCGGGTCCGCGTCGGTTCCTCGACGGTCCTCGCTTCGGTCGTCCTCGTCTCCGTTGATCAGCGTGGCCGCGCGCTCGAGGGAAGATGGAGTCCGAGGGGCTCGGGTACCGAGCCCTCGTCGGCCGTCTCCGTTCGGAACTCGTTCCGGACTCAATCCGCGTCGGTGGCCACATCGCAGTTCCGTCTCCCCGCGCCACGCCGGAAATTCACACTGTCGGCCCGTCGTCCGGCCCGAAATCGGAGCGATCCGCTTCGGACGACCGTTCGTCCTGCTGGTCGGGGGCGCTCTCGGCGAACTCGTCGAGCGTATGCTCGGTCTCTATGCCGGCGTTCTCGTGCGCCGGATCAGCCAGGATCGGGAGGATCAGCCGGACGTACGTCACGATAAACAGCATCAGGAACGGGCCGAGGAAGATGCCCGACCAGCCAAACAGCGGCGGGCCGAACAGGTACGCGAACATGACCAGCCCGGTGTCGAGCAGTCGTCCGGAGAGAGACGGCCGGATGTACGTTCGGACGAGGTTGTCGAACGCGACGATCATGACCGCGAGGAACACCAGCGGGACCCAGAGGAGCCGTGGCTCGATCGCGATCGCCTGGACGGCGAGGATGGCAGCGATCGTCGCGTAGACGATCGATCGTCCGACGAGCGGGACGAGCGTGAAGAGACCGGTAACGACGGCGAACAGCACCGCCGAGGGGATCGCTATCCCCGCCGGCGCAGCGAGGTTGAACACCGCGTAGAGAACGGCCGAGAGGATGACGACCGCGAAGATCGTCATCGTGTACCCGAAGTAGACCGACCCCAACCCGCGATCGATCGCCGACAGGTACGCCGATGCGAGGCTGTCCTCGCCGAACACGTTCGACTCGAACCAGGCGGCGATGCCGCGGTCGTTGATCAGCAGGAAGAACGCGATCAGCAGCGATACGAACGCGTTGAACAGCACCGCGCCGATCGCGCCGATCGCTCCGCCGACCGTGCCCAGGAGGGTTTGGACCGACGGCTCCTGGATCAACAGCATCGTCGTGTCGTACACTTCCGTCGGCGTGTTCGGGAGATCCGGCACCGGGATCGGTAACTGTGCGACGATCCTGTCCACCGGTGCGTTCGAGATCGCCGTCACGAGTTGCCCCAGTGCGACGAGTAAGAGCACCCCGACCAGTGCGATGATCGGGACGACGATGAGGAGCAGCGTCAGTGCGGCGACGAGCGTCGGCGAGGCGATGCGCTGCTCGAGTCGTCGGGTGATGGGCCGCGCGACGTAGTAAATGAACAGTCCGAAGACGAGCCACGGGAGATACTGATCGACGAGGAGTCCGAGCACGGCCAGTAGTACGGCCCCCAGCGCCCACCATCCGAGGCGTTCGCGCCCCGGCCAGTCGCGGACGCTCCGTCCTGAAAAATCGGTTTCGACCATATGGAGTGCTACCACGCTATGAGTGTTAACGAAACTGCGTTCTCGGACTGAATTACGTGCTGTTGTAACTGTTTCAGCGAGGGCCGACCCGCGCCGCTCGCCGTCCGGCTATCGTTCGTCTCTCCTATTACGGTTGTACGCCTGTGCTCGGTAACTTCGGAAATCGGCTATTTCTGGCGCAGAACCACTATGACGTGCGTGGAACGCTCGCTCGAGGCGGCGCGGCTCGCTCGCGGCCCGTTTCGAGCGGTTCGCTGTGCGTCGAGGCTCGGTGTGAACGGAGGCATTCGGCTGCGAATCCGATCCGCGATTACTCGCTCTCGGGTTGTGGGCCACCGCCCGTCTGTGCCTCTTCGGCGTCGCCCCAGCCGCCGGCGTCGACGACCTCGAACAGTTTCCCCCAGTTCTCGTCGCGTCGATCTTCGGGAAGCTGATCGCGAAGTTGTCGGAAATCGGACGGAGGAACCTGCGTGTGGACGAGATCGATCACGACGCGAGCGTGGTACGCGGCCTCGGACGCATCACACCCTTCGATGTCGCTCACTCGCGAGACGAATTCCCGCCAGTCGAAGCGCTGGCCGTGCTCACTGACGGCGCCGGTCATGTACCAGCGGATCTCCATCGGAAGCGACGCCGCGAGATCGTCGGCCGCCCCCTCCGGAATCCGTTCGCCGAGCGTCACGAGCGTGGCTCTGATCGCGCGGACGGTTTCGCCCGTTCCGGGCAGCTCGAGGCGGTGCTGGATCTCGCCGGTGAACTCGTCGAAATTCATGGGTCTCGAACGTTCCACACCGCTCAGCGGCATAAACCCCGTCCATCAGTATCGGTGCGATGCCGTCGGACGGAGCGGAGCGATAGCCGTTCGCGCACACAGCGGGGATCGACGGCTGGCTGCCGCCGCGTCGCGTCGATTCGACAGGGGAGTTACCGGCTGTGCGACGCAGACTCCTCGCCGAACACGACCGTCACGGTCAGAACGGGTGGGCATTATAACGGAGTCAGTGGTACGACGACTGCTATGCCAGCAGTCAAAGTTATCCGCGTGATGGGAACGTCAGAAGAGTCCTGGGAAGCGGCCGCTCACGAAGCGTTCCAGGAAGCGAGCCAATCGGTCGACGACATCTCCGGCATCAACGTCGAAAAGTGGACGGCCGACGTCGAAGACGGCGAGATCGTACAGTACAAGGCGACGACCGAAATCGCATTCCCGGTCCAGCACTGATCGGTCCGCGGCGCGACCGTGACCGGGGCCCAGAGAGCGCCTCGAGACGGTCGAGACGCGGATCGCGCCGTTTCGATGCAATGCAGTAGCTGCGCGAACGGACCCGGATGATGCGCCGCGACCGATGGGGACGTACGCGCATCGAATAGCGGCGCGGCGAATCGAGGGCCGGAAGGCGCAGACTCGTCAAAGTTTCTTGTACTCTCGTAGCGTTGACTGGGTATGGGAACACACGTACTCGTCCCGCTCGATGGCTCACCGCAATCGTGGGCGGCGTTCGACTACGCCGTCGCGAATTACGATGGCGAGACGATCACGACGTTGCACGTCGTCGATCCGCTGGAAGGCGTCTACAGCGATTACGGCGGCGGCTACTACGACTCGCAGACCCACGAACGGGCCGTCGAACGTGGCGAGGAGTTCGGCGACCAGGCGCGTGAGCGCGCCGACGACGCGGGGATTCTCGAGACGACCATCCTCGAGCACGCGGTCGAAACGGGCCAGCCCGCTCGGACGATTCTCGAGTTCGCCGACGAGAACGGTGTCGATCACGTCGTCATGGGGAGCCACGGTCGGACCGGCGTCGCGCGGGTGTTACTCGGAAGCGTCGCCGAGACCGTGATGCGGCGAGCCCCGATACCGGTAACGGTAGTCCGGTAACGTCGACCCCGCAGGGGGACTGTCCCGAGACGCGCTGCGTCGCCGTCGGTCGATCTCCCAGCGCCGTCTGTCGGCTCGCTGTGAGAGAACGCTTTGTCGCTGGCCGTCGACAGGGGGCACATGGCCCCCACCGTCCTCGTCGCGTTCGACGAATCGCCGCAGGCGATCGCCGCGTTGCGCCACGCGCTCGCGACCGACGACGACGCTTCGATTCACGTCCTCTACGTGAACGACCCCTGGGAGTGGGCCGGTGCCGGTGGGCTCGGCGACATCTTCTCCGCGGAGGTCGCGTTCGAACGATCGCAGGACGACGCCGCCGCGGTGATCGCGACGGCCGCGGAGATCGCTCGAGAGTACGACACGGAGATCACGACGGCGACGGAGATCGGAACCGTCCCCGAGACGATCGTCGCGTACGCGGCGGAACACGATGTCTGTCACATCGTCCTCGGCAGTCACGGCAGACGCGGCCTCAAGCGATTCCTGTTGGGCAGCGTCGCAGAACAGGTCGTTCGGCAGTCCCCCGTTACGGTGACGATCGTTCGGGAGGAGACCTCGGGAGCCGACCCGTGAATGTGAGTGTTTCAGGTGCCCGGCGGTGTCGCGGTTTGCGTCGGTCGTCTCGGTCGTCCCGACGTGACGCCTCGCGACCGAACCGGAACGGGCGGGGCCACCTGGTACGTATAAGGCTCGAGACGCCGTCGGTCGGCGCGTGAGCAGCGCCGAACCACCGCCGATCGAACTCGAGTCCCTGACGAAGTACTACGGGGACGTTCGGGGCGTCGAAGACCTCACGTTCGCCGTCGATCGGGGCGAGATCTTCGGCTTCCTCGGCCCGAACGGGGCGGGCAAGTCGACGGCGATTCGCGTCCTCCTCGGGCTGTCGAAACCCACTGACGGAACGGCGTCGCTGCTGGGCCGAGACGTGACGGATCGAACCGAACTGCGCGACGCGAAGCGACGACTCGGCTATCTCCCGAGCGACGTTACCTTCTACGATCGCGTGACGGGAGCGGCGGTGCTCGATCACTTCGCTCGGTTGCGCGGCGACGAGCGCCGCGGGGACCTCCTCGAGCGCTTCCCCGTCCCCCTCGATCGGAACGTGAAGGCCTACTCGAGCGGCAACAGGCAGAAACTCGCCATCGTCGCGGCGTTCATGCACGAACCCGAGGTGGCGATCATGGACGAGCCGACGTCGGGACTCGACCCGCTCGTCCAGAACGAGTTCTACGAGTTGCTCGAGGAGCGACGGGACGCCGGGCGGACGAGTTTCTTCTCCTCGCACATCCTGAGCGAGGTCCGTCGCGTCTGCGATCGCGTCGGGATCATCAGAAACGGCCGGCTGATCGAACTCGACACCGTCGAGAACATCCTCGCGGAGGGCGGTACCGTCGTCACCGTTCGGCTGGCCGAGGAGCCGCCGGCCGCGGCGCTCGAGTTCGCCGGTGTCGTGCGCATCGACCGGCGAGACGGGACGTATCAGATCGTCCTCTCGCACGAATTCGACGCCCTGATCGACCGATTGGACGAATACACCGTGCTCGATCTGGAGGTCCGCGAGGCGTCTATCGAGGACGTGTTCATGCACTTTTATGGAACCCCGGCCGACGGAGACCGCGGCCCCGCGGCGAACGGGGTCGACACCGCTCCCTGACCCGGACCGACGGGACGACGGCTCCCCGCTCAGCGCCTCCGAGCCCACCAGACCGCTGCGAGTACGAACACGAGCGCGACGGCGACGAACGGCGCGACGGAATCGACGTCGGTGTCGTCGTCCCGCTCGACGATCGAGACCGGAAGCGGAACGGGGTCCGCGCTCGTTCGGGCGCCGGCGTCGGTCTCGTATTCGAGCGTAAGCGCGACGCTGGTCGTCGTCTCGACCGCGTCCGGGGACGACTCGAGAGCGAACCGCGCAGTTTTCGACTCGCCGGCGTCGAGGGTGCCGAGGTGTGCCGTCGGCGACTCGCTCGTCAGCGGCGGTCCGACCTCGACCGTGGCGACGACGCCGGTCACCGGTTCGTCACCGTCGTTCCTGATCCGGGCTTCGTAGACACCCTCCCCGTCGACGGGGATCTCGTCGTTGACGGGCGTCACGTCGAACGCTCGAGACCTGTCGACCGCGAGCTCGAGCAGCGTCGGACCCTCGGTTCGGACGATCGTGTCATCGTCGTCATCGTCGTCGGTTCGCGTGTCGTTTGTCTCGTCGGTTTCGTTCGGTTGGAACGCGTCGACTGGGGCGTCGGTATCGATTTTGTACTGGACGGAAGCGAACAGCGGATACCTCCCCGAATCGACGTCCGAGGCCACGACGTCGACGGCCACAGTCTCGGTGTCGCCGGGCCAGATATCGTCGACGACGACCGACCGAATCGACTGCGGCGCGGCCGGCGGGCCGAGCGTGACGGCACCGTCCGCTGCTCGCACGGTCACGACGACGTCGGTCGCCTGTCGGTCGCCATCGTTCGTCACCTCGAGTGTGATCGATGTCGTCTCGCCTGCGCGGACCGACTGGTTCGCCGCGACGGCGACAGTAACGTTCCCCTCGAGCGCCTGGACGAGCGGTGGATCCGTCGCCGATGCGGCTCGCGGCGGCCCGGAGGCGGGCGTGTCGTTCTCGACCGGCGGTCGCGGCGCGGACTCGTTTCCAGCCGCCCTGGCGGCCGGGGCGCTTTCGTCGGTCACCGGACCGTCGCTCGGTTCGGCCGCGCTCGTGTCGTTTCCCGACTCGTTCTGTAGCGGCGTGACCGTCTGTGTCTCGATCGGGACCGTCGCTGTGACGACGCCGATCACCACGACCAGCGAGAGGGCGCTCACCGTGACGACTACGCGACGCCGCCGACTCGGTATCGCCGCTCGGCCGCTCATGTCCACGCCGAGACGGTCGAAACGCCGATAAATCGGCTCACCCGTTCCCGCAAGTAAAACGATACTTACCGGACGGTTGTTGTCGCAATACCTGGTTGCCTCGATCGGTCCCGCCTCACGTATAAGCTGTCGGCTCTCGTCGGGAACGGGACGGTCCGATACTCGATGTTCGAACTCACCGCGTTCGAAGCCGATCGCCGACTGCGTGGCTCCCTGCTGCTCGCCGGTGCGATGGTCGCGCTGATCGCCCTCACCGTCGCGCTCTTCCCGTCGATCCGGGAGACGGGGGCCGATCTCGACGCCTACCTCGAGTCGCTGCCCCCCGAAGCGACGCGCGCGTTCGTCGGGAACGTGACGACGCTGACCACGATCGAGGGCTACCTCGTCTCCCAGCTCTACCAGTTCGGATGGGTGTTACTGCTCGCGATCTACTACGCGTACGCCGCGGCCTCGACGGTCGCAGGGGAGGTCGAACGCGGGACGATGGAACTGACACTGTCGTTGCCGGTGACGCGGTCGCGGGTCGTGGTCGGGAAGTTCCTGTCGCTCGTTCCGGGCGTCGTGCTCGTCAACGCGATCACCTTCGTCGCAGTTTTCGTCGGCGTCGGAGTCGTCGGCGAATCGATCGACGTTACGCACCTGTTCGCCGTCCACGCGTACTCGATCGCCTACCTGCTCGCCTGCGCCGGCGTCGGACTCTCGGCCTCCGTCGCGTTCGACTCCGTCCGCCGCGCGCAGACCGTCGGTGCCGGATCGGTCTTCGGGCTATTCCTGCTCGATACGTTCACGTTCGATACCGACTACGAGTGGATCGGTGACGTCGCGTTCTCCCGGTACTTCGACCCCGGTGCGATCCTCGTCGACGGCGATCTCTCGTGGTCGGATCTCTCCGTACTCCTGGTTGCAGTCGTCGTCCTCGTCGTCATCAGCGGCGAATACTTCGAACGGCGCGACCTCTCCGGGTGACTCGCGGCGGTTCGTCAGTCGGTGTTCCGACAGCGCGAGACACAGCGGTTCAGCGTCGGGACCGGCCTCCCGTGCGAGCTCGTTACGTTCCGCCGGATTCCGGAGCGCGGACGGTCAGGACGGGTGCCGGTGCGGCGCGCAGGACACGCTCCGTGACGCTCCCCAGGTACGCTCGGTCGCTATCGCTCCGGCCGTGGGTCCCCATCACCAACAGCTCGATATCTTCGGTTTCCGCGTACGCGGCGATCGCGCTGTGGACCGATCCGACGGTGACCGCCGGGCGAACCTCGACCCCGTCGAGCGCCGCGTTCTCGGCCGTCGACTCGAGAGCGCGGGTCGTGTTTTCCTCGAGGCGGTCGAGTAGCGCGTCCGACTCGGCATCGATCCCGTAGCGCGTCGCGTCAACGACCGACAGGAGGTGGAGCGTCGCTCCCGTTTCGGCGGCGATCTCCACGCCGAGTTCCAGCGCGGTTCGCGCGTGATCGCTCCCGTCCGTCGGGACGAGGACGCGCTCGAACGGGTACAGGCCCCGAATATCGTCGCTCGCGCGAGCGACGAGGACCGGGACTGGTGCATCGCGGACGACGCCTTCGGTGACGCGTCCCAGCACGACCGGTTCGGGGTCTCGCCGGCCGTGTGCACCCATGACGACGATCTCGACCCCCGCACTCTCGGCGTACTCCAGGATTCGCTCTCGAGGGTCGCCGCGTCGTTCCTCGGTAACGACGGTCTCGACGTCGGGAGCCGCGGTCTCGCGAGCGTCGGCGAGTATCTCGTCGGCCGTCCGATCGCGCACCGCACGCGGGCCGACGCGATCGTCCTCGGAGACGACCAGCACGTGCAGCGTCGCCTCCGGTGACGCGATTCGACCGGCGAGTTCGAGGGCGGCGTTTGCGGGGCCGCTGTCGTCCGTCGGGACGAGGAGTCGATCGTACATACGGCGCGTTCGATCGGCACGCACTTACAGCTATCCGGGACGCATCTCGACCGCCTCGAGGGACGAGGGGCGAATCGCCGCGTCGGTGTCGCGGACCCGTTCGAAACCGACACTGTATTTCGTGTATACCTGCCGACTATTTATATCGAAACGTGATATGCGAGGCTATGAAACCGCAGGCGGAGCGTCGGTGTCACGTCTTGATCGGCATCGCGTTGGTTCTTCTGACGATCGGTATCGGGTACGACTTCATCGTCGGAACGAAGTTGGCGGATTTCCTGGTGATAATCGCCGGACTCTTCGTCGGATGGGTCGCGTTTCTCTACTGCCTGGGAAACGCGTCGTTCTGGGGCTAGCTCGGCCGCCCACGGTTTTCAGCGCCGACGCCGTTACGAGTCAACTTTCACCTCTTTCCGTCCCGTCATCGTCTCGGGATCGAGGCAGAAAAAGCGGAACGACGTCTCCTTTGGCGGCCGCTCGAAGATGTCGACGAGCGGGATTCGAATCGCCCACATTCCCTGTACCTCGGCGGATCTGTACGGGGCGTCGGAGATGTCCGCGAGTCGCCCCGTGACGACGACGCTTTGCCACCCGTCGTCGGTCTGGTCGTGCGTCACGAATGCGGTCGGCTTGTCGACGAGTTCTTCTTTCCTGCCGTTCGTCGGCAAGGAGAGCCGGAAGTAAAACCGCGTCACGTCGGCGCTGTACCCGTACGACACGGGGATCGAGACCGGCGGGTCATCCGGCTCCGTGGAAAACGAGATGACGCCCGTTCCGCCTCGGCCGAGGAATTCGTTCATCTCTTCCTCGCTCATTTGCAGCCAGCGCAGTCCCTGCATACGCCACGATACGATGGTGCGATAGAAAGTATCTCGCCACAGCGAACCGTACGTTCAACGCGACGAGAACGAACCGATCGACCGCCGGGTGAGCACGCGACGGCGGACTTCGCTTGGGATATCCGGGCACACGCCGGCGCGTTCGTCGAGACACACGGTCCGAGGCGCTCGAGACCGCGTTGCAGGGCGACGGACCGTCGCCAACGGTCGGCTCACGACTCGGTTCCGTTCCGGTTCCGGATCGGATCGGAGCGGTCCCGATACGTCGCGAAGACGCGTTCGGCCCAGCCGCGGGCGATCGCGGAGTCGGCGTCGACGAACACGCGCATCGTACCGGTCCGGTCGTCGTAGCCGGCGACGCCGACGCGGTCGTCGAAGATAGCGAGGCCGTACGGGAGCGCCTCGCGCGTCCGGAGCGTCAGGTGGCCCGCGTCGATCGCGTCGCGAAGCCGCTCGGGATGGCGCTCGAAGAGGGCGTCGACCACCTCGGGGAGGTAGATGAGTTCCGCCTCGATGCCGTCGAACGGCCGCTCCGCCGACTCCGCGAGCCCCGGCGGGAGCATGTGGGTCGTGTTGAACCCGCGAAACGTCTCGCTCTCGCGTAGCAGCCGGCCGAACCGGGTCACCGGCGCGTACGGGTCTTCGGGCGACGCGGTCGTCACCGTTCCGTCCGCGAACGGTGCGACGACGAACTCCCGGTGGGCTTCGCAGATCGACTCGAGCAACGGGGCGAGCGCCGTCGCGGCCCGCAGGTCCCGCTCGAGGGTACTGACCGCGTCGGCGTAGGCCTGGCCCGCTCCGGTCAGTGCAAACCGGTTGTCGACCCGCTCCGCGAGGTCGCGCTCGTCGAGCCACCGGGTGAACCGGTGGCTCGTGGCCCGGGAGACGCCCAGTCGCGCCTCGAGATCGGTTCGATCGAGCGGCTCGGCCGCCAGGGCCTCGAGGAGGTCGCGGTGGCGGACGATGTCGAGGAGGTCGTCGGTCGCCATCCGGTCGTCGAGTTCGTGTGCCGATACCGAACTGGAGTCCAACTCGCGGGTCGTCTCCAGAATTTCGTCGAGGACTGTGTTTGCCATAGCGATCGCGTCGTTGCCGACGAGGAGGGAACCTACGCGTCTCGCGGTCATAGCTCTGTCTCAGGTGCTGAGACGCGTCGAACCCGACGACACCGGTGTTCGATGGCGGTTTTTCGATCGATAAGTGACTACACGAGGTCCGAGCGCATCTGTACGACTATGGCCCACGACATCGAGTCCGGTGGACGAATGGAATCGGCTGCCCAACCGAGCGAGGCCGTCCCGTGGCGGTCCCGGACGGTCCAGCTCGTGTTGACGAGCACGGCGCTCGCACCGCTTGGCGTCCCGCTCATCAGCCCCGCACTGCCGGTCGTTCGGGACGCGTTCGGGATCACCGACGCGCAAGCGAGTCTGCTGGTGAGCACCTACTTCCTCGTGGGGATCGTTCTCTCACCCTTCATCGGCGTCCTCGCCGACCGCATCGGTCGCAAGCGAGTCCTCGTCGGGGGGTTGCTGGCGTTCGGTCTCCTCGGCGGCGCGATGGCGATCGCGCCGACGTTCGAAGTCCTGCTCGCGCTCCGGATCGCGCAGGGGACCGCTGCGGCGGCGATCTTCATCACGACCGTCACGATCGTCGGCGACGCGTTCGACGGCGTACAGCGGAACGCGGTGCTGGGCGCGAACGTCGCGGTCCTCTCGGCGACCGCCGCGCTGTTCCCCGTCGTCGGGGGACTTCTGGTCGGGATCTCGTGGAACGCGCCGTTTCTCGCGTACCTGGTGGCGATCCCGATCGCCGCGTTCACGCAGGTCGCGCTCGACGAACCGCACCGCACCGGTGACGTGGACGGGGGGTCGTACCTCGTCGACGCCGCCCGAACGGTCCTGACCCCGGCGATCGCGGCGCTGTTCGCCGTCGCGTTCCTCACCGAGTTCCTGCTGTTCGGCGTGATCTTCACCGCGATGCCGTTCGTCCTCGCGACGGCGTTCACGCCGGTCCTGATCGGGGTCGTGATCCTGATCTCCGAGACGGCGTCGATGCTGGTCGCGCTCTCGAGCGGCCGGCTGGCGCGCTACCTCTCGAACGAGTGGTTGATCGCGGCCGGATTCGGGTGTTACGCCGCCGGGTTCGCTGCTGCGTGGGCCGCGACCGGGCTACTCGGGACGATCGGGTCGGTCGCGGTCGTCGGCGTCGGGGTCGGCCTCCTGATGCCGGTCGTCGACGCCGCCGTGAGCGATCGGGTCGCCACCGACCACCTGGCCGGCGCGATGAGTCTGCGCAACAGCACCACGTTCCTCGGACGGACCGCCGGTCCGATCGCGTTCGCCGGCCTCGCGATCTCCGCCGGCGTCGGCTACGAGCCGCTCCTGCTCGCCGCGAGTCTCGTCGCGGTGGCCGCGACCGTCGTCACCGTCGTCGCGGGACCCGTTCGACTCGCTCGAGCGGACGCCCGCCGATCGTCGGCGTACCGATTGAGCTAGTGGAGCGACTGCGCTTCGCCGGCCGGGCCCCCTCGAGCGGTCACGGCCTCGACCCCGTCCAGTGACGGCTGTCTCTACGGTACTCGCGCTCGGTCTCGTCGGTGTCCGTTCGAGAACGGTCGGCCGGGACCGAGCGAGCAGTGGCCGTCCCGCGACACGGTGCTCGGCTCGAGCGGGATCGTCGGTCCAGCGGAGACGATACCGTTTCCGCCGGGCGAGGATGCCTATGCAAGGATGAGACCTAACCGCGAATCCGCACCACATAGTCTTGTAAGGAGATCCCAATGGTGAACCAGATATCCCCCGACCGGCTCGCCGACATGCTCGACGCCGACGAATCGTTTACGCTCGTCGATACGCGTCCCGAAGACAGCTACGAGGGGTGGCGGATTCACGGCGCGGAGAACGTTCCGTTCGGTCCGGACGACGAATTCACCGACGAGGAACGCGAACAGCTCGAGGCGGCCAGAGACGGCGGTTCGATCGTCGCGATCTGTGGAAAGGGACTCACGTCGACGCCGTTCAGCTTCGAACTCGAGCAACACGACTACGACGACGTCTCCGTCGTGAAAGGCGGTATGGAGGACTGGAGCAAGGTGTACGAGGTCGTTCCCGTCGAGACCGAGACCGACGATCTCGTCGTCCTGCAACTGCAGCGCCGGGCGAAGGGCTGTCTCGGTTACGTCGTCGGATCGACGGACGCGGCGTCCGCCGTCGTCGTCGACCCGACGCGCCAGACGGATCAGTTCAAGATCGTCGCGGAGGAGGCCGGACTCACGATCGATCGCGTTCTCGACACGCACGTCCACGCCGACCACATTTCGGGCGGCCGGAAGCTGGCGGACGAGCTCGAGGTCCCCTACCATCTCGGCGACCGAGCGACCGAGCGGGACGTCGAGTACGACTACGAGCCGCTCACCGACGGCGAGACGATCGAACTCGGCGAGATCGAACTCGAAGCGCTGCACACGCCGGGACACACGACCGAGATGGTCAACTACCTCGTCGACGGCGAGGCGCTGCTGACCGGTGACACGCTGTTCGTCGAATCCGTCGGCCGGACGGAACTCCAGTTCGGGGAGAGCGAGGCGCGTAGCGCCTCGGAACATGCGAGCGGTGACGGCGCGAGCGACGAAGACGCGGCACACGGCGCCGAACTGCTCTACGACTCGCTTCACGAAACCATCCTCGAGCTGCCCGACGAGACACGGATTCTCCCGGGACACGTGTCGGTCACGGCGGACAACCGGTACGAGGTCGGCTCGCCGGGAGACCTGATCGGCGCTCGACTGGGCGAACTGCGGGACGAACTCGACCTGCTCGGACTGGACGAAGACGAGTTCGTGACCCGGTTGGCCGAGAACGCGCCCGAGAAACCGCCGAACTACGAGCGGGTGATCGAAATCAACACGGGCGCGGCGTCGCCCGAGGACGAATCCGAGGCGACGACGCTCGAACTCGGGCCGAACAACTGCGCGGCGTGACGCCGTACGGAGACGCGGACAGCAGGGTCTGACGGATCGGGCCGTCCACCGTTGCTGCGCTGTCGTCTCACCGCTACGACGTCTGTTCCTGTCCGGCCTGCTCTCGCTGCGGCGTCGGTGTAACGGCTGCATCCCCTCGAACGATGGCGTATCCGCCGCCGATGAACAACAGTCCCCAGAGCAGAAACGCCGCGTCCCACAGGAGAACGGGGCCGGGACCCGCCGGCCAGACGTGATGGATGCCCAGAAGCTGATGGTCGACGATCCCTTCGACGACGTTGAAGATCCCCCATCCGAGGATCACCGAACCGAACAGCGTGCGTCTCGAGGCGGGGACGAACGACAGTCGCCACGCTCGCAGGAGGAGACTCACGCCCAAGATCGTGAATACGTACGCCATCGTATGGAACAACCCATCAGCGACCACGTTCAGCCGGAAGTCGTTTGCAACGCTCGGGTCCGGGTACGACGACACCATATTGTGCCACTGCAGTAGCTGGTGTAACACGATTCCGTCGAAGAACCCGCCCAGCCCGACTCCGAGAACGGTACCCGCGACGACGAGCGGCCGCCCGATCTTCTGGATTCCCAACCACGTCTCCGTCTCGTCCGGTTTGCGCATGGGTCGTTCGACCCGACCGATCGGAAAGTAACTTGACCGCTCTCTTGCCGGGTGTGAAGGGATTGAGCCGAATGTCGTCCGACCCCTCGGTCGTGCTGCGGTAGATACAGGAGGGTGTCTGTGCAAGTCAGAGCCCCATGACCACCTCTCACGCGTCGGTTCCGCGTCCGTACGTCCTCGCATCGGTAGCGACGTCGCTCCTGACCGCGGTCGCGACCATCGTCGGCCTGTTCACCGCCGATTTCTACCGCGACGCACCGGTGCTCCTCCCGCAGGTGTACGGACAGGATCTGTTGACGCTCGTCGTCGCCCTTCCGGCCCTCGTCCTGTCGCTGTATTTCGCCGTCCAGGGGTCGCTTCGCGGATACGTCGTCTGGCTGGGCGTGACCGGATACCTGCTCTACACCTACGCCTCTTACTCGTTCATGACGGCGTTCAACGAACTCTATCTGGTGTATACGACGCTGCTCTGGCTGACCCTCTACACGTTCGTCGGCGGACTGATCCGGCTGGATGCGGCCGGGTTGAAGCGCTCGGTCGGAGAGACGTCCGTTCGGCCGTACGTCGGCTTTCACCTGCTATTGGGCGTCTTGATAGCGCTGCTGTGGTTGTCGGAAATACTCCCGGCGATTCGTTCCGGAACGACTCCGGCGAGTATCGCCGACGCGGGCCTTCCCACGTCCGTCATTTATTCGTTCGATCTCGGTATCGTCGTTCCCGCGTTCGTTCTCACCGCGTACTGGTTGTTGAACGGTCGGCCCTACGGATACGCGTTCACCGCCGTCCTCCTCGTGAAGATCGCCACGCTCGGCGGGGCAGTCCTGGCGATGGCGGTCTTCATGGTTCGTGACGGACAGGCCGTCCCCGTCCCCCAGATCGTCATTTTCGGAACGTTGACTATCGGCAGCGTCGTTCTGATGGTTCGTTTTCTCCGCTCGATCCCGCCCAACTCGCGGTCCCTCTCGAGCGCACCGACGGCTGGCGACTGAGGGCACCCCGGCGGACGGACTATGCGCATTCGCCTCGAACTGGTGGGCCAGTTCTCGAGAGTCGGAGAGACCGGTTCACTGTCCCCGGCACCGACTCACGGTACAGCGCGCTTTCCACCGCAGTCTCCGCTGCTTCGACCGCTTCGCGGAACGTACGAGCGGTCCCGACCGCCCGATACGCGGGCCGGTGGCGTCCTGCATGCGAGACTGCCCGCTGGTGTGGCCGCCCCGCGTCGATCGGATACGTATCCGCCCGTCACATTGCCGGGATCGAACTGACACATACACCTATGGCGTTTCGGCTGGAAAACCGAGCAGTGTCCGGTAGCTCACACGAAGAGCCGGCCGAACGCGTCGTAGCGGCAGTCGAGTCGCGACGCGACGGACTGACGGACGACGAGGTCCGACGACGACGCGAAGAACACGGCGAGAACGACATCGTTCGAGCGGGCGGGCGATCGCCGATCGACATTTTCGTCGCGCAGTTCGACAGCGCCCTGATCTGGGTTCTGTTGGCCGCGGCCGGCCTCTCGATCTGGGCGGGGCACGTCGTCGACGCAGTCCTGATCGCGATCATCGTGGTCGCCAACGGCGTCTTCGGATTCGTCCAGGACTACCGGGCCGAGCGGAGCCTCGAGTCGCTGCGCGAACTGGCCGCCCCGACGGCGACGGTTCGACGGAGCGGCGAGGTTCGTGCGGTCGACGCCACGGCACTCGTTCCCGGCGACGTCCTCCTGTTGCGCGGCGGCGACGTCGTCCCCGCGGACGGCCGACTGCTCGAGGCGACCGACCTCGAGGTCGACGAGGCGGCGCTGACCGGCGAGAGCGTTCCGGTCGCGAAGTCCGCAGCGCCGGTCGGGCCGGAGACGCCCCTCGCGGAGCGAACGAGTATGGTGTACAACGGGACCAGCGTCACGCGCGGGAAGGGTGTCGCGGTCGTCACCGGAACGGGGATGGAGACCGAGGTCGGCGCGATCGCTCGGGAACTCGCCATGACCGAGGAGACGCGGACGCCCCTGCAGGACGAACTCGACGAACTGGGTCGCACGCTCGGACTCGGCGTGCTCGCCCTCTCGGCGCTGGTCGCACCGCTGTTGCTCCTGCGCGGAACGACCGCGGTTCAGGCCGCACTGACCGCGGTGTCGCTGGCCGTCGCGGCGATTCCCGAGGGGTTACCGGCCGTCGTCACGCTCACGCTCGCGCTCGGCGTGCGCTCGATGTCCGACGAGAACGCGCTCGTCAGGCGGCTCCCGGCGGTCGAGGCGCTGGGTGCCGTCGACGTCGTCTGCACCGACAAGACGGGGACGCTCACGAAAGGCCAGATGACCGTCAGCACGCTCTGGGTGAACGACGCCGTGATCGAACTCGACTCGAGCGAGCCCGACCCGGACGTCGGCTCCAACCGCGAGGAACTGCTCCTGCGGATCGGCGCGCTCTGTAACGATGCGACGCTCGCGGACGACGACGGTGATCCCACAGAACTGGCGTTGGTCGACGCGGCCGATCGCCGCGGCCTCGACGTCGACCGGCTCCGGGACGCGAACCCACGGACCGACGAGGTGGCGTTCTCCTCCGAACGCAAGTGGATGGGGACCGTCCACGACGGCGTCGGCTACGTCAAGGGCGCACCGGAGGTCGTCGTGGAGAACTGTGATCGGATTCTGACCGCCGACGGGCCGAAGCCCCTGACCGACGATCGGCGTGACCGAATCGAGACGACGGTTCGGGAGTTCGGCGACGACGCGCTCCGCGTGCTGGCGATGGCCTATCGCGACGATCCGTCCGACGCTGGCGACCTCGCTGGCGACCTCACGTTCGTCGGCCTGACCGGAATGCTCGATCCGCCCCGCGAGGAGGTCGCCGACGCGATCGCGGTGACGCGGCGCGCGGGGATCGCGGTGAAGATGGTCACCGGCGACAACGTCCGAACCGCGCGGGCGATCGCGGAGTCGCTGGGGATCGGAACCGAGGTGCTCGAGGGGCGGTCGATCGAACGGATGGACGACGAGACGCTCCGCGAGCGCGTCGCGTCCGTCGATGTCTTCGCGCGGACGTCGCCCGAACACAAGGTCCGTATTCTGCAGGCGTTGCAGGCGCGGGGGAACGACGTCGCGATGACCGGCGACGGCGTCAACGACGCGCCGGCGCTGAAGAACGCCGACGTCGGCGTCGCGATGGGGGTTCGCGGGACGGACGTCGCCAGGCAGGCCTCGGACATCGTCCTGCTGGACGACAACTACGCGACGATGGAACGAGCCGTCGAACGCGGCCGGGCGATCTTCGACAACATCTGGAAGTTCGTCGCGTACCTCCTCAGCGCGAACGTCGCAGAGGTGGCGATCGTCTTCGTCGCTTCACTGTACGGCTATCTCATCCTGCCGGCCGTGCAACTGCTGTGGATCAATCTCCTGACCGACGGGCTACCGGCGCTGGCGCTGGGCGCCGATCCCGAAAGCGGCGACGTGATGGATCGACCGCCGCGCGATCCCGATCGGGGGATCATCAGCCGTCCCATGCTCGGACTGATCGGCGGGACCGGGACCGTCACGACGGTCGTCACGCTCGCGCTCATGTTCTACACGCTCGAGGGGGCGACCGCGGTGACGGCGTACGCGATGACCGTGGTCTTTACCGCGTTCGTCTTCCTCGAGTTCGCGAAGCTCTACGTCATCCGCTGGCTTCGCGAGACGCCGACGCTGTCGAATCCGTGGCTCGCGGCCGCCGTCGCGACCTCGATCGCGCTCCAGCTCGCGGTGCTGTACACGCCGCTCAACCGATATTTCGGGACCGTTCCGCTCGGGCCGGCGGACTGGGCGCTCGTCGGCGTCGTGCTCGTGGTGTGTCTGCCCGCCTACGTCGCGGTCGCTGCACTCGTCAGGCGACTCGAGTGGTGACCGTTCGATCGCCGCGGAAGACGCGGACGGTGGTGCGACTCGACTCGTCCCCGCTCCTATAAGGCGCTCTTCGCCGTCGCAGTAGTCTGGGAGAACTCGAGACCGAAGACCAGCGATCGCGGTCCGAAATCGCCAGCTTCCTCCGGGACCTCGCCGACCAGCTCGACGGCGGCGACGTGACGCTCGAACTCGGCGGGAGCGACGTCCTGTTGAACCCGTCCGATCCCGTCACCTTCGAGCTGGAAGGCGAGTCGAACTGGTCGGCGGGGATACCGAGGCGAAACGGAGCATCGGATTCGAGCTCGTCTGGTGGCGCGAGGCTCGAACTGCCGAGGAGGTGCGGCCGAACGTCCGCGAATAGGGTGAGTGTCGCGGATGCAGGGTATCGTCCCCGACACTAAAGTCCTCGAGCGAGAGCATACGGTTATGTCACAATCGATACGACGACTCGTCCTCGACGTGATGAAGCCACAGGAGCCGGACATCCTCGAGTTCGCGGACACCGCCGCCGATTGCTCGGGCGTCGAGGCCGTCAACGTCATGCTGATCGAGACGGATCGGAAGGTGCAGAACCTCAAATTCACGGTCGAGGGGGACGGGATCGACGCGACCGCCCTCGAGGAGGCGCTCGTCGACCTCGGGGGGACGGTGCACTCGATCGATCAGGTCGTCTGCGGCGACCGCGTCGTCGAACAGAGCGGCACGCCGCAGGACCGCTGACCGGAGGCGACGCGTGAGCTCTATCCGCGACCTCCTCGAGGACGACGACGTCAGGTCGATCTCGCGGCGGTACTTCATCTCCAACGGGTTCGACGGGACGCTGACGAGCATCGGCGTCGTCGTCGGCGCCTATCTGTCGGGCGTCTCGGACGGTCTCACGGTAATCACGATCGGCCTCGGCGCGGCCGTCGGGTTAGGGACGTCCGGCGTCTGGAGCGTCTGGGAGATCGAACGCGCCGAGAAACAGGCCGAACTGCTGGCGCTCGAGCAGGCGATGCTGACCGACCTCGACGAGACGGCGGTCCAGCAGCGGCGGGCGGGCGCTCGCAAGATCAACGCGATCGCGAGCGGGATCGGACCGCTCATCGGGATCGTCCTACCGCTGGTGCCGTTTCTCGCCGAGGGCGACGCCGTCTCCATGCTCGGTGCGACGCTGATCGCCATCGCAGTCGGCGTCGCCGTCCTGTTCATGTTCGGTGCATATCTTGGCTCGATTTCGAAACAGAACTGGATCGTCGCCGGCGTCAGAATGGGGCTCGCAGGGATCGTCGTCGCGATTCTGAACCTGTTCCTGCCCGGGTGACGACGGGTGGCTCTCGGTTCGGGTCGCGCCACGAACCGGGCCGGCGGAACGCGCGTTCGGCCCGCCACGTCACACCGTCGTGGTGGGTTCCGTTCGGTCTGCTCGTTCCGCGCGGCGTTTGATCCCCCGGAGCATCTTCCGCTCCATGACGAAATGCGCGGGTTCCCAGAAGAGGTAGTCGAGCGCCTCGCCGAGTATCGGGTGGGCAGCCCGCGGTCCGATCGACGACCGACTCGGGACCGACCGCGTGCGAGCGAGCAGCCGCGTCGTCCCCTCGTCGACCCGCTCGAGGACGAACGCCCACGTCCACGCCGGCGAATCGCCGGGCGGCCCGAAGACGAGCGCTCGGCCGGGGTCCAGACGGACGACTTCCGGCGCCGATTCGGGCGCGGCGACGGGATCGTCCTCGGGTACCAATCTGACCACGTCGCCCTCCGCGAGGTCCTGGTACGCCGGAACGATCCGGTCGACGTTCCGGATGTCGGCACCGACGGCCCGCTCGAGCCAGTCGTAGCTGTAGAAGCCGCCGCGACCCTGTCCGAGTTGGACGAGCCACGGCCAGACCGACTCGGCGGGGGCGTCGATCTCGATCGCGTGGGTGACCTGGTCCGTCGCGTCCGGGAGGAGGTCGTCGCTCGGGAGCGGCCCTCGCGCTTCCGCCTCGGTCGTGCCCCAGCGACGGTGTCAGGGCCGTATCGCGACGTGGTACGCGGCCGCGGCGAGGAGCGCGACCGCCGCGACGACGCCTCGCCCTCGGGCGGGTCCGTTCGAGCGGCCACGAGGTCCGTCTTCGGTGCCGGAGGCCGTCTCCGCTTTCGTCTCCGGCGGGCGGCGACTCGCGCTCGCTTCCGCGTCGGCTGCGATGCACTCGAGCGCGCGTGACATCAGGTAGCCCGCGAACGGACCGATGACGCGCCAGTACCGTCGGAAGTTCCGGCGGGCCCGGTCGTCGGTCGTCGCGGTGCGCGCCTCGTAGGACAGCAGCGTCCGCCCCTCGCCGTACGGCCGGACGGAGAGTCCGATCGCGAGTTTGGCGTACCCGGGCTCGTCGAACGCCGAGAACTCGTCGGCTCCCACTCGTCGCCACTCGATCGCCGGTCGCCAGAATGTTCCGACCGCACCGAAGACGAACTCCTCGCCCCGTGCCTCGTCGAGCAGCGTCCACTCGTCGGTCTCCGGGACGTCGGCGAACCGCAGCCGCTCGGGCGGCGACGCACCGGGTGGTCCTCGAGTTCGGCGTGCAATCGCCATCGGCGCGTTTCGAAGCGCTCCGAGAGCGCGGACGATCGGTCCGGTGTCCAGCAGGTCGGCGTCGAGCATCGCCTCGTACGTCGTTTCTGGATCGGCGTCGACGACCGCGTGCCGGATCGCCGTGACGTCGTAGTCGGGCACGTAGCGGTCGATCAGCATCGACGAGTCGGTCCCGCTCGAGAAGGTTGGTCGTGTCATCTGTCTCGTCTCTCCGACCCACTGCGACGGCAGTACACGTACGTTGATGGCCTCGATTCGCCGTCCGCCGCGAACCACGCGTGAACGCAAGCGCACAGCCGAACGGCAGCCCCTGGAGGGGACGGTGCCGTCAAACCGATCACGTCAGTCGGCGGTCCGCCGGCCGGTGATCGACTCTGCCTCCAGTTCGTAGATCTCGAGGTCGACCGCTGCGACGTCCTCGTCGAAGATTCGAAGATCGAGGAACGACTCGTTGACCGCCGTGTCGTCGAACTGCGCCCGCTCCCGTCCGGTCAGTTTCCGGAGCGGCCCGGTGGCGACGATGCTCCAGGAGTCGCCGGACGCGCTGACGTCGTACATCGTAAGGCACGCGGTTTCCGTGTGCTCGAGGTACGAGCGCTTTTCGCTCGAGCCGTCGGTCGACAGTCGAACGTAGAGCGAGCCCGAGTCGTAGTGGTGGGCGACGGGAATCGCGTACGCGTCATCGTCGGCCGCGAGCGCGAGTACCCCGGTATCGACGCGCTCGAGGTGCTCTCGCACCTCTTCGTCGGACATTCCGATCGTGTAGACATACTCGACGTGATCCATACGTGACGAACGTCCGCGAACAGCATGAAGAGTGGGGCCGACGACCGGCGCGTCGAACCGGTCGTCTCGTCCGCCGGTGTCTCGCGCCGAAGACGGTGATAGGGTTGCCCGTCGTTTCCTCCTCGCGGGACCCCGGGGTATGGGTTTCAGACTGGCCGGCGGCGTACCGGTATGGTTCGCAGCCGATTCCCCACGTCGGTCGCCGAACCCGCGGACCTCTCGCTCGGTCCGCTCGAGCGACTGCGGTCCGCGTGGGAGTACCTCCCGCCGAGTCGCATCACTCTCGAGAATTGCCGAGATTCTGCATCTCGCCGCCGCAGTTCGGACAGCCCATCGAACGGGGGGCCTTCGCCCGCGCCCCACATACCATACATTCGTACAATGTAACAGACGTATTGATCCGATTCTTCATACTTATCTCGGTCTACGGTACGCACCCAACACTAAATGAACGTTTCGGTGGCTGTCTCGCCAGATCGTACTGACTGCCTGCTCGAATGCGATCGTCGCATCCGTTCACCGATCGCATGGGACGTCGTCGACAGCGACGCGGGCCGACAGAAACGTGGGCGGACGCTCGAGCGGTCAGTCTGCGTGCTGTTCGGACGGCTCCGCCCGACCCGTACCCAGCGGATCCGCCCCACTTCCCGACGTCACCAGCCGCAGGTACGTGCCGGCGTTCGCCATGAGCTTGTTCTCCGCCTTCCGGAGGTGTTCCTCGTAGGTCGAGCGGGCGACGGACGTCTGCGACGCCAGTTCTCGGAGTGACGTCCCTCGTGGCTGTTCGTAGTAGCCGTGCTCCAGCGCCAGCTGTAACGCCGCCAGCTGCCGGTCGGTGAGATCCTCGAACAACTGATCGACCGGTGCCAGCATGCTGTGCGGGATCGCTTGCTCCGCGATGGCAGTCTTGGAGAGCAGTTCGATATCTCGATCCGCCTCCAGCTCCCGAAGCAGGGCCCGGACGTCGGATTCGTCGAACGCGATCACCGTGTAGTGTTCCCACCCCTGCCGGTGGATCGTCGGCGGCTGGTAGAGGCAATCGTGTTCTTCGAACCGCTCCAGAATCGACCCCTCGAGCGAGCAGAGACAGGACTGGGTGACGACGTGGAGACCCGAGTCGTCGACCGACTCGTGGAGGACCGTTCCGATCTCCTCGATCTCCTCGAGCAACTCGTCGGTCGGCGCCCCTGCAGAGCTGATCTCGAGGACCTGACAGTCGCTCAGGTACCACTCGCGAATCGTGAGGTCCGGATACCGCTCCGAGATCTCCCGGTAGGGACACTCGTGTTTTAACCGAAACGAGGCCTCGTACAGACTCATACGCGACCGTTCGATCTCGAATTTATTAACAGTGCCGGTCATGTCCTGCATCACATCCACTCCGGTGACGTCAGTGCGAACCGTCAACGACGAGTGAACGATCGGACCATCGAGCTCGATCGACAGTGGCCGAGCGACGAGGGACTGCCCGTTTCGACCCTCGAGAAGGGCCACGTGACCGGCTCGCTCGCGACGGCGGCGCTGCGCGAACACGTCGCGAGCGCGTTCTGATCCCGTTTTCGACGAGCTCAGTACGGCGGACGCGGGCGCTCCGCTCCGCGACGGAGATCGCTCGCCCCCCACCAGAGCAGGACGACGAGGACGAGTCCCGTCGTAACGATCGTCTGATACCGGTCCGCCGCCGGCGAGAGCTCGAGGAGCTGCCCGGTCGCGTTCCCGACGAAGTGAAACAGGATCACCGCGAGGACGCTGCGGTTCGCGTTGTTGTACAGCCAGGTATAGAGGACGGAGCCGACGAGGATGTTGAAGGCGAACCAGACGGGCTCCGGAGCGAAGTCCCAGCTGCTGAAGTACCCGACCATCAGGAACAGCGGCGCGTGCCAGACCGCCCACGCGACGCCGAGGACGAGGCTGGCGGTCAGCGCGCTCCAGTGCAGTTGCAGCCGATCGAGCCAGTACCCTCGCCAGCCGATCTCCTCGTGGAACGGTCCGAGGAAGAAGATCATCGCCAGCGTTGCCACGAGCGCGAGCGGGTCGCCGAGCAGAGCCTGCAGGGGAGCCGCGCTCAACGGCTGTGCTGCCCCGTCGACGACGGTCGCGACGCCGGCACCGACCAGTGCGAGCGCCGGAAAGAGCGCGAGCACCACCAGTGACCACCGCAACGGGAGCCGTCGCACGTCGACGAGGCGTCGCCACAGGTCGTCCAGCCCCGTCCGGCCGCCGACCAGCCAGGCCATAGCGACGCCGCCGATCGTGACGCCGAGACCGCCGACGATCAGAAAGACGATCCCCGGAAACCGGAAGGCGTGCCACTCGGCGAGAATCGGAACGCTCCACCAGCACCACGTCCAGCCGTGTGAAAACAGCAGAAACCCCCAGACATCGAAGTTGCGTCGGTTCTCGAGGGCGGCCCACACGGACGTCTCGCTGCCGGGTTCGGTCGCCGACGGTCGGGAAGTTTCTCGATCGCCCATGCGAGTACGTAGATCGTCGTCGCATATCGAGATACCGACTCGTCTGACGGACGCGGAAACCCGCCGATTGCGTCCACGCGACGGGAATCATCGACGAGGCTATCGCCGATCGCGATCACTGTCCGTCCATGAACCGGCGCACCGTCCGGGACCGCGTTGGTCGTCACCCGGTCGTCTCGTTCTTCGTTCTCGCCTACGCCATCTCGTGGCTCGGCTTTCTTCCCTCGATACTCGGCGTCGACGACGCGTTCGGCGGGCTGAATCTGTTGGTCGCCCAGTTCGGGCCCGCGATCGCCGGCGGCCTCGTCCTGTGGTACACCGGCGGGTCGATCCGGGAGTGGGCCGGTCGCATCGCCCGCTGGCGCGTCCCGCTGCGCTGGTGGGCCGCGACGATCGCGATCCCGATCGTCATCTTCGGGGCCGCGGACGCCGGATTCGCGCTGCTGGGGTACGTTCCGGATCTCTCGCGGTTGCCCGATCCGCTGCTGACGTACCTCCCGACGCTCGTCGGCCTCACGCTGCTCGCCGGCCTGGGCGAAGAACCGGGGTGGCGCGGCTTCGCGCTCCCCCGTCTCCAGGAGCGGTACGGCCCGCTGGGTGCGACGCTCCTGCTCGGAACCGTCTGGGCGGTCTGGCACCTGCCGGTGTTTTTCGTCGATCCGCGGTCGTCTCATGGGATCGCCGACCCGATCGTCCTGGGTGGGATGGTGCTGCTCACGGCCCTGGGAATCGTTCTCTACTCGTTTTTCTACACCTGGCTCTACAACCACACCGGGAGCGTCCTCCTGCTGATGGTGCTCCACGGCGGGTTCAACACCGGAACGGTCCACCTAGTGCCGTTCGCGGACGAACTCGTCTTCGGTCCGACGTACACGACGCTCCTGACGGTACAGGTAGCCGCCCTGTTCGTCGGCGTCCTCGCGCTCGTGGCGCTCACCCGCGGCCGACTGGGGGACGACGTCGAGGACGAACGACGACGCCGGGGCCAGGAGCCCTCGCCGACCGCGTGAATCGACCGCGACCGGATCGAGATTCGCCTCGAGTTCTCTCGACCGCCCCTCGGACGGTTCGAAAGCCGCGTCGCGGCCGGAGGTCGTTCGCCCGAACTCGAGGATCTGGGTCTCGAGCGGCGAGAATTACGACGACGGTTATGCCGATGTCACATCTACAGTGACTATGCATATCGATCGCGATGTCCGCTCGGGAATCGACCCGACTCTCTCGCTTGCGCTGTGGGTCTGGCTGTACGTGCCGGGGGCGATTGCACACGGCCCACTGCGAACGGGGGAGAACGACCGTGGTTAGAGTTTTCGGCGGCGTCTTCCTGATCCTCCACGGAGTCGTCCACGTGTGGTACGTCGTGTTGAGTCAGGGGTGGGTCGAGGTCGAGGATCAGATGGGGTGGAACGGCCACTCCTGGCTCCTCTCGTCGCTTCTCTCGGAGGGGACGATCCTCTCGCTGGCCAGCGTCGCGTACGTCGCGGTGACGGTGGGGTTCGTTCTCGGCGGCCTCGGGTACGCGTTCGATCGATCGTGGTGGCCGCCGGTCGTCGTGGGATCGGCGATTCTCTCGACGCTCGTCCTCCTCGCGATGTGGGACGGCGGATTCGATCTCCTGGTGGAGAAGGGGGCGGCGGGCGTGCTCATCAACCTCGCTCTCGTCCTCCTCGTGTATGGAGCCGAGTAGCCGCCCGGAATAGCGTCCCTTTCGGCGGTTCGTCCGGGAGTCGATCGGCCGCGGTCGCGGGTCCGGGAACGGTGACCTGATCCGATACCGAGCTGTTCAGCGCGTTTCGTCGTCGACATCGTCGTGTTCGATCGCGTCGATCGTCGCTCGCCAGTACGGCAGGTCGCCGTCCGGGAGCGCCCACCCGACCGTCGCCCGGGTCGGAATCCGCCGCCCGTTTTGGCTCTCGTAGTCTCGAAAGCGGCCGATCCAGGGCGCGGTCGAATCCGTCTCCTGTCGATAGCGCTCGGTCGTCACACGGTCGACTTCGTTCCGATCGTCGAAGTGGAAGACGAGCGACGCCGTCACTTCCCGGTGTTCGAGCGTCGCTTTCGCCGTTCGATCGTCGATCGGCTCCCACTCGACGCCGTGGGCGGGCAGGAGGGCGGTGGGGTACCACACGGCCTCGGCGAGGTACCGGACGAGTTCTCCTTCGTTCATCTCCGGGGACGGACCGGCACTGGCAACCGGGATCGTCGACCGAAGCTTCGCTCGCAGCAGTCCCTCGCCGCGCGCGTACCGGTTGAGGACCCGAACCGAGAGCAGCGGCGCGACGTCGATTTCGGCATCCCAGACGAAGCCGGGCGGCCGCGTCGCGACGTGCTGTATCGCCTCGAACGGCCGCCACGCCCCGTCCCGATCGCCGAGACGAAACTCGCCGCGCTGGCGGAGTCGAACCGTCCGGACGGGCCGTTGGCCGTCCTCGAGAACCGTCCGGAAGTATCGGGCGACGGGCGCCGGCAGTCCGTCGACGTCCGTGCTCGTGTATCGCGTCCTGCCCTGTGGCTCCGAACGGGCGTCCGCGAGGAGTTCGCTCACCCGGTCGTCGATCTGTCGCTGGAAGCTGTACCGCCTCTCGGCGTCGACCGCCAGACCGACGGCGAGGACGACGGCAGCCGATAGCGCCAGGCGACGCGGTGCCCGGCCGCCCGGCTTCGCCCGCGGTTCCGTCCCGTCCGGGCCGCTCGAGGTGCCGATCCAATCGGTGAATCGAGTCATCGTGCCGTTAGAGGCGCTTCTCTCGGAAGAAACTACTTGCGCACTCGGTGGCTGAGGGACGGGTTCGACGGGCAGCAACGGTGCCGATCGCTGTCGACGATCTCTCAGTCGGACCAGCGCCGGCGAACGTACAAGCCGAGAAAGACGAGTCCGAGCGACGCGCCAACGAGTTCGAGGGGCAGTTCGTGGAACGTCAGCACGGCAGCCGCGACGAACAAGGACCCGGCCACGATCGCGTAGCCGACCGCCGGATCGCCGCCGCGCGGCCGGTCGACCGGGTCGGTTCTGACGACGAGTTCGCCCCGCTCGAGTTGTCCGAAGACGGCATCGAACCGGGCGGGCGCTCGCGCGAGCACCAGCGCCGACTCGCGGAGATCGGCGCGTACGTCTTCGACGGCCGCCTCGAACTCGCTTTCGATGAACCCGTAGTCCACGAGAAACGACCGCGTGGCGGCGATGAAATCGAACTCCGGATCGAGACTTCGACAGACGCCTTCACCGACCGTGCCGGCGCGAACGAGCAGCATCACGTTCGGCGGGATGCGAAACGGAAATCCGTGGAGTCGCGAGAACAACTCGGTAACGATCGACCGCCAGGTGATGTCGGACCGTCCTTCGAGGTTCTCAATCATCAGTTCGAGGACCTGTCGAGCCGCGACGCGATCGACCGTCGGTTCGAGGACCTCGAGTGCGACGAGCGCGTTCAGAAGCCCGTCGACGTCACGGCGGACGAGGGTGCGATAGAGGCGCGTGATATCGTCCTGTTCCTGTGGACGCAGTCGCTGGCTCATCCCGTAGTCGTAGATGACCAGCCGCCCCGCGTCGGTCACTGCGAGGTTTCCGGGATGGGGGTCGGCGTGGAAGACGCCGTCGACGAGGCTCATCTTGAGATAGGTTCGGGCGACGAGCGTCGCCATGTCGCCGGGTTCGACGCCGGCATCGTCGAGGGCTCGCTCGTCGGTTATCTTCTCGCCGTCGACGTGCTCCATCGCCACCACGCGTTCGGAGCACAGTTCCGGATAGACCGACGGGACCACGACGCGATCGATCTCCGCCAAGTTGGCCTCGATCTCCGCCATGATCGACGCTTCGCGGCGGAAATCCAGTTCCTCGAGGATGATCTTCTCGAAGTCGTCGGCGACGTTCTCGAGCGAGTATCGCTGTCGCTCGTCGGCGAACGCCGCGAGCAGCGGCACGAGTCCGCCGATAACTCGCAGGTCCCGTTTGACGATCGCCGCGATTCCCGGTCGTTGAACTTTCAGGGCAATCCGTTCGCCCTCGTACTCGGCGGTGTAGACGAACGCGAGCGATCCCCCGGCGACCGGTTCGATCGTCTCGAGATCGATGTCGTCGCCGAGTTCGTCGTCGACGACGGTCAGCGGATCACCGCCCGCGTCCTCGGGAACTTCGTCCTGTAGCGTCCCGAACGCGTCGACGTACGTCGGCGGGACGATGTCGGGTCGCGTCGAGAGCACCTGTCCGACCTTGATAAACGCAGGCCCGAGATCGAGCATCGTCTCGGTGAGCCGTTCGGCGCGATCACGATGCACCGTGGTCGAAGTGCCGCGAGACGGCCCGAACAACAGGAACCGCCGGCGATCCCTGAGGAACGCGATCGCGAAGGGGAGGAAGCGTACGACTACCTGCAGAAACCGAGCGTAGTATCCCATCATTGGTCGCGGGTCGTTCTGACGGCGTTCGCCTGACCGTTCATAGAACCTATTCGAACACCGGACACAAATACGCCAGTGATCCGGACGGCGTCCGGTCGCTATCGAACGACGGCGGTACTGGGGACTGTCGAACGGCGACGCTCCGGCTTCCGGAGGAACCCGGGTCGGCCGTCCCCTCACGTCCGATCGCCGGACGAGGGTTCTCAGTTCCGGGATCGACGGCGAAGCGACGAACGCGATCCGGGAGACCGGACCTCGCTGCCGGATAGTATTTTGACGCTCCGCGACGTATGGATGGCCGATGTCTCGCCACTTGCTCGTTCCCCTGGATGACTCACCGCTATCGAAGCAAGCGCTCGAGTTCGCCCTCGAAGAGTACGAGGACGTCTCGATCGTCGCGCTTCACGTCCTCGATCCGACGGACCCGGGGTACAGTTCCGCGACCGAGGTCGACGTTCGAAACGAACCGCGCCACGGCTCCGACGAGTGGTACGAGCGGGCGGGCGAGGAGGAGGAGCGCATCTTCGACGACGCCCGCGAACTGGCGGCCGACTCCGACGTGACTCTCGAGACCGAACGTGCGGTCGGCGAACCTGCGCGCGAGATCGTCGACTACGCCGAAGACCACGAGGTCGATCAGATCGTCATGGGCAGTCACGGTCGAACGGGGGTGACCCGGCTGCTGATCGGGAGCGTCGCCGAGATGGTCGTCCGTCGCTCGCCGGTAACCGTCACGGTAGTTCGCGGCGACACGGAACAGTAGCGCGCGCCTCCGATCGGCACGTCGCACGTGTCCTCGGCGAGCAACGTGATCGAACGGGTCTCCGTCCCGTGGTCGTTCGACCCGGTTCCCGAACGACGGGAACTATCGTGTGCCGTTTTTCCGTCGAGAGACTACTTCCGACGAGAGGCGATCACCAATACTCGACTACTACGACAGGGTCATCGTGGGCATCGCGGGGAGTATCCTCGGGGGAGCACTGCTCGGTGTCGCGACCGCCCTCGGGGTTACGACCGGTCTCTTCGTCGGGGCGCTCGTCGCGACGCTTCTAGTATACGACGTGGTATTCCGGAACCCGCCCCTGCCAGCGACGGATTCGCGGGTCGCGGCGTCGGTGATCGTCTGGCACGCAGCCCTGTTCGTCGCAGCGGTGGCCGCCTACGTCCGATAGGATACGTCACTGGGACCGACACGATGGGCGGGTACTCGACGATCGGTGACGGCCAGCCGATCGGATCGCGGATTACACCTTGGTCGCCGACGACCGCTCCGGCGTCCCGCCACGCCTGTTAATTATATATCTCGGTCGGTGGTGAATCAGTCACGGCATGTACGAGACGATACTCGCCGCGACGGATGGAAGCGAGCCAGCGCACCGTGCGGTCGACCACGCACTCGACCTCGCGTCGACGTTCGATGCCGACCTCCACGTGATCTACGTCGTCGATACCCGTCGGTACGGAGAGTCGATGCTCACGGACTCGGAGACGGCCGTCGCGGATCTGGAAGCGCAGGCGATGGACCTCCTGCGGGATACCGAAGCGCGAGCCGACATCGCCGTGACGACCGAGATCCGTAACGGCCGTCCTCACGACCAGATCGACGCGTACGCCGAGGAGATCGATGCCGATCTGCTCGTGATTGGCAACCGCGGGCTCGGGGCCGGCAGCGAGATCGGAAGTACGGCAGAACGAGTCGTCAGGTACGTCGATCGACCGGTGATTACGGCCTGAACCACGGACCGAAACGAGAACCGCTGATTTCGAGTTGCGGACCGTCCGTACCGACGTGTCAACCATTCGAGTATGAACTATTTAGCTGCTTTCGATGTCGATACCAGTACCCGATGTACGACACGATACTCGTTCCGACCGACGGGAGCGATCCGGCGAACCGCGCGGTCGAACACACGCTGGAACTGGCCGACATGTACGAGGCCGACGTTCACGCGATGTACTGCGTCGAGACCCACCGGTACGGCGAACCCGCGCTAAGTAGCGCCGAAATCGTTCTCGAGAGACTCGAGGAACAGGGAGCGGCGATGCTCGAGGAGCTCGCCGATCGCGCGGACAACGTCGGGATCGACTGTACCTCGACCGTTTGCCACGGGCAGCCGTGGGAAGAGATCTACAAAAAGGCCGACGAGATCGACGCCGACCTGATCGTGATCGGCTTTCAGGGACAGAGTCACGAGCGCCACGGCAAGATCGGGAGCGTCGCCGAACGGGTCGTTCGACACGCCGACCGACCGGTGTTGACCGCGTGATCGATTCGCGTGAGTTGATCACGACGGAGACGCACGACGTCGCTCCAGTGATCGATTCCGCCACTGGCCGACGTATCGATCCGAACCACGCTGCTGCGTCGAATACCGTTCCGTAGCGTCGAGTGATCGGTAGCGGTCGTCGGCTTCGGCTTCGATCAGTGTCGGGCTAGTTTCGTCGGTCGATCCGACCTCCGGACCGCACCCGCCGTCGGAGTATGGCCGTGATGACGATAAATTAAAATATACTTGACCGTTTCGACCGGTTCGATCGTTTCGGCTCCCGATGTCGGTACGACCCGTGGTATGCGGGAGGTATTCCGGTAATGTTACAGCAGTATGTATGTAAACCATTTCGACGGAAAGCCAACCGTTATCGGCAGCGATCCGCGGCCATCTGTATGGCATATTTCATAAGCAGCCCACGAATTCCGCCGTCCGACGAGTCCACTCGGACGACCAGCTTTCCCGTCCGTGAACCGTCTCTCGATCCGGAACGTCCGGCGAGAGACGCGAACGGTTTCCAGTAGCCGATCACCGGCCCACGAAGTTATTGACGAGGGGGTAGAGAGGGGACCTATGACGTTCGTCGTCCCATTCGACGGCTCGGAACTCGCGGAAGCCGCCCTCGTCAGGGCGGTCGAGTACGGCACCGCCCTCGACGAAGACGTCACTGCTATCTCCGTCGTCCCGGAACGAAAGCGGTACGCACGCGAGAAAGGGTGGATCGACGAGGGCGAGGAGTACGACGTCGCGTCGGTCGTCGACTCCCTTCGCGAACGGGTTCGGACCCTCGCTCCGAACGTCTCGTTCGAATACGAACGCATCCGGGAGTTTCCACCGGAAGCGCAACTCGCCGACCACATCGAACGACTGGCCAGGGAACACGATCCGAGCGTCGTGTTCCTCGGCAGCGAGAACGTCGGCCGCGTCGTGACCCCGCTGACGAGCGTCGGCGTCCACGTCGCCGCAGAGGAGACCTACGACGTCTTCATCGTCCGACAGCCCGGCCCGCCCAACGTCGACGCACTCGAGCCCCACGCCGACTTCTACCGGACTGACGACGCGACCGAGGGGTGAGAGACGGCATGCCGAAATCGGAACCGTTCGAGCGATACGCGGACCGATACGACGACTGGTTCGAGGCACATCCGGACGCCTATCGATCCGAAGTCGAAGCGCTTCGGCGACTGCTCGCCCAACCCGGGTTCGGACTCGAGATCGGCGTCGGGAGCGGCCGGTTCGCGTCGCCCCTCGGAATTCAGGTCGGTATCGACCCCGCCAACGAGATGCTCGGCCGGGCTCGAGACCGCGGCGTCGACGTCGTCAGGGGAGTCGCCGAAGCGCTCCCGTTCCCGGCGGAAACGTTCGACACCGCGCTGATCGTGACGACGATCTGCTTCGTCGACGATAGCTCTCGAACGGTCGCCGAAGCTCGGCGGGTGCTGCGTCCTGGCGGCTCGCTCGTCATCGGATACATCGACGAAGACAGCCCCGTCGGACGACGCTATCGGGAGGAAGCGGCCGACAATCCGTTCTATCGAGACGCGGAGTTCGTCTCGACGGGGGAACTCGTCGACGAACTCGAGGCCGCGGGATTCGCCGACTTTGAGTTCGTTCAAACGATCTACCGGTGGCCGGCGGACATCGACGACCCCGAACCGGTCGACGAGGGATACGGCGAGGGCTCGTTCGTCGGAATCGAGGCGGTTCGATAGCGGAGCATTCATCTCCCCTCTCGTGTCACAGCAACCGGCTCGCCTCGGGACCGTGCGATCGAGGCCGTCCGATTACGCCGATGACCCGCATCGCGTCAGCGCGGCGTCGCGACTACGATTTCGACGGTTAGTCCCCACAGCGGGCGCGTCTCCGCCTCGACCGCGTCGAATTCGTTCTCCTCGAGCAGTTCCCGAACGAAGATCGGTCGGCAGTCGGCGTAGCGCGGGAACGCTTCGTGGAGTCGTTCGTACGCGCGAGTTACCAGCCCGCCGTCGCGCGTGGACAGTGCCACGACGCCGAGTCGGCCGTCGTCGCGAAGCACACGTCGCCACTCCCCGAGGACCCTCGGCAGCGACGGCGTGTCGAACAGTTCGAGCGTGAAACTCGCGAACACCGCGTCGAACGCGTCACCGTCGAATGGGAGTCGTTCGGCGTCACCCTGGACGATGGAGACCCGATCCGTAACGTCCGCCGCCGCAACTCGCTCTCGAGCGACAGCGGACATCCCGCTGGAGCTGTCGAGTCCGACGACGTGGCCGTCCGACCCGACGCCGTCGGCGAACGAGACGAGCGCCCGTCCCGTTCCGAATCCGACCTCGAGTGCCCGTTCGCCGGGCTCCGCGTTCAGGAGGGCGATGCCGCGGTTCCGGGGTCGGCGATCGAATCGGCCGACGAGCGCGTCGTACCACGGGCTAATCCGGTCGTACCACGCGATCGCGTCGCGTTTGGACCGGTCGACTCGAGTGATCGAATCCGGCGAGCGCCAGTCCGCGAACGTCGGGTGTCGGTCGGGCGGCACACTCGTGTCCATCGGTCACTGGGGTGGAGCGTCGACCGTCGGTTTTCGCCGGAACCGTCGCCGGATCCGGGACGGCCGATCCGCCATCACTCGGCGTCCTCCGCGGTCGTGTCGACGCCCACGGCTTCGTTGATCGGGCACTTCTGGGTCGTTCCGGTCACGAGGAGAACGGCGGCGACGGCGATCGCCACTCCGCCGGCTACGGCACCGATAGCCCAGTAACCGGTGAGCGCTGCGAGGCCTGCGATCACGAGCACCGTTCCGATGACGATACGTCCGGTTCGGTCGATCCCGCCGACGTTCTTGTCCATACGTTCCGGACGAACGAGACCGCGATGCATGTATGTTATTGTCACCTCCACGGGTCGGAAAGCCGTGTCTACGTCCTCGCGGTTCAGGTCGTTCCGCCGGAGATCGTCGACGGGTTCGAGGGCGAGACCGATCCGACCCTCGCCTACTTGATAGACAGTAACGTACACCACTGCGGACAGCGCGGTCCAGTCGGTATCGTCGTCCGATCACCCAACTTACTCACATGAACTATGGATATCGCTGACATCATTTCGGAAGCGTACACCGAATTCGCTCCCGAAACGCCCGTGTCGAAACTCGTCGGCACGTTCACGGATTCCGGCGTCAAGGGCGTCGTTGTACGCGGCGAGGAGTTCGAGGGCGTCGTCACGCGGCGACAGTTGGCCACGTCGCATCGGCAGCCGAACGAAAAACTCGGTTCGCTGGTCTGGCACGTCCCCAGACTCGCGCCGGACGAAAACGTTCGCACGGTGGCACGGCTCATGACCGACAGCGACGCGCAACTACTCCCCGTGTTCGAGGGGCGGGAACTGGCCGGTGTCGTCACTGCGGACGCAGTCCTTCGGAAAGTCAAACCGTTCCTCGAGGCCGCAACCGTCGCCGAGGCCGCGTCCACGGACCTCGTCTCGCTCGCTCCGGAGTCGGTGCTCGGGGAAGCACTCAACGCCTTCCGAGAGCATCACATTACGCACCTCCCGGTCGTCGAGGACGGCGCGGCGATCGGTATCCTCAGCCTCTACGACGTCACCCACCTCACGGTGCGGGCCGAGGTACAGAGCCAGGGCGGGGATGCCAGCGGGACGGACCCCTTCGGCGGAGAGATAGCCGACAGCACCGCCCGCTCGCGTCGCGGCGGGTTCGGTGCCCGAGAGGGCGAACGCGAACGGATGCTCGATCTGCCGGTCAGGAACGTCATGACCTCGCCGGTGCGAACGATACGACCAGACGAGACACTCGAGACGGCCGTCGACGAGCTGTTCGAGATCGACGGCTCGTCGCTGATCGTCACGGAAGACGGGTCCCCGTACGGCATTCTCACGAAGACCGACGTTCTCGACTCGCTCACGTGGGAGGCCGGCGGCAACCGGAGCGTCCAGGTGTACGGCGTCGACCTGATAGACGACGCGACCGACGAGGAGATCGTGGCGATGGTCGAGAAGTTCGACGACAGGGACCACGGGATGAACGTGCTGGACGCGAAGGTCCACCTCCACGAACACGACGAGACGCGTCGCGGGAGGCCCCTCCTGCTCGCGCGAGCCCGCCTGCACACCGATCGGGGGCTCTACATCGCCTCCGGGGAGGGATACGGTGCGAGTCACGCACTCAACGAGGCGCGAGTGGTTCTCGAGCGACAGATCCGCGACGAGAAGAGCCGTCAGCGCGAAAGAGGGCGTCGGTCCGCGACCCGCTCGCCGACGCCTGCACGGCGGAAAATGAGGTCGCGATCGTGGGCGGTCAGTACTCCGGCCGCTGCGCTCGGATGACGTCCGCGAGTTGCTGTTCCTCGTCTGCGATGAGTTCCGTCAAGTCGTCTGCGGTGATGATCCCGACGAGTTCGTCGCCCTCGCAGACCGGCAGCCGACGGACTCCGTTGTCGGCCATCACGTTCATTGCCTCGTAGAATCCGGCGTTGCGATCGATCGTACAGAGGTCGTCGGTCATCACGTCTTCTGCCGTTCGATCGGACGGATCGGCGTCGTCGGCGAGGACGCGGACGACCAGATCGCGATCGGTCACGATGCCGACCAGCGAATCGCCGTCGGTGATCACGACGCTGCCGACGGCCTCTCGATCCATCGTGGCGGCGAGATCGGTGACTGGGGCGTTCGGTTCGGCCGTTACGACGTCGGTTCGGGATAAGTCATCGATTGGCATGGCTCTCTCCAGTACGGAGGACAACGTCGAACTAGGTAATTGCTTGCCACGAGTATCACTGGCTCGGAACGAGACGCGGGCTCGAATGTACCGACCTGGCTCGGTGGAACGGGATGGTATCGAAACCGCTCTGTGTGTCTCGACGCCCCGCAACCGTACGCTTCTCGCGCTCTCGGTCGCGAGAAACACTCTTGTAGTCCCGTCCCTTACCGAAGGTCACAATGATGGCGACAACTCACGTGCTCTGGGGGATGCTACTCGCGCTCCCCGTCCTCGCGATCGCTCCGGAGTTCGCCCCTGCCGCCTTCGCAGCCGGACTCGTCGGCGGGTTGCTCCCCGACCTCGATCTCTACGTCGGCCACCGGAAAACCCTCCACTATCCGGTCTACGCGTCGGTCGCTGCCGTTCCGACGGTCGGTCTCGCGCTCGTCGCGCCGTCGACGACGACCGTCGCACTCGCCGTCGCGCTCGTCGCGTCGGCACTTCACGCCGTCGCCGACGTTCTGGGCGGCGGCCTCGAGTTGCGGCCGTGGAAAGAGGGATCCGAGCGTGCGGTTTACAGTCACTATCACGACCGCTGGATTCGACCCCGCCGCTTCGTCCGCTACGACGGTGCACCGGAAGACCTCGCGCTCGCTGCGGTCGTCGCGGTCCCGCTCGTCGGTACCGGGGACGGGCCCGTCATCGTCGTCACGGTCGCGCTCCTGTCCGTCTCGGTCGTCTACGTCCTGTTTCGAAAATCCCTCGCGACGCTCGCCGAGCGTCTCGCCGGTCTGGCACCGGGTCCGCTGGTCCCGTATCTCCCCGAACGGTATCGCGAAGCCTGAGGGCGGTCACGACGGGCCGAGACGGTCGCGGAACCGTTCGGCTCGAGACGGTAGCATCGTTCGCCGGGAGTTCCCCCGTGACACTATTGTTCTGTAGCCGGAAGGGGCCACATGGTACGAACGGTTCTCGTTCCCGTCGACGGCTCGCCGCTGTCCTCGCGGGCCCTTCGGTACGCGTTGCGCGAGTTTCCCGACGCGGAGCTCACGGCGTACCACGTGATCGATCTCTTCGAACCCGACTACGCGGACCAAGCCGTCGCGTCGATGTACGAACCGATGCTCGGCTCCGACGAGTGGTATCGCTTCGTCGGCGAGGTGAGAGACCGACGCTTCACCGAAGTCGACGAGATCGCCGCCGACTACGACCGATCGGTTGCAACCGACTCCGACATCGGCGACCCGAAACGCCTCGTTCTCGAGTACGCCACCGACGAGGACGTCGATCAGATCGTGCTCGGTGCCCACGGACGGTCCGACACGAAGCGAGCGGTCTACGGGAGCGTCGCCGAGAGGGTCGTCCGTCGGGCACCGGTTCCCGTCACTGTCGTTCGGTAAGCGATGGGGACACCCCAAGCTTGTTCACTTCAAGTAGCGAAGCTACCGATAGCAATGACGTTTCTCGTTCCCTTCGACGGGTCGTATCTGGCCGAAGCAGCGCTGCTACGGGCGGCCGAGTACGGCGAGGCGCTGGACGAAGACGTGGTCGCCCTGACCGTCGTTCCGGACGACGACGCGTACGCGATCGACGTCGGGTGGTACGAAGATGGGGAGGACGAACCGTTTAGCGTCCCGTACGTCGCCGGAAAGCTCCACGAGGGTGTCACCGATATCGCCCCGCAAGCCGCGTTCCGATACGAGCGAATTGATCGGCAAACGCCCGCGGCGATCGCGACGCAAATCAGGTCGATCGCCGAGGACGTCCGCCCGTCGGTCGTCTTCCTCGGAACCGACAACGTCGGCGAGATCGCCCATCCGGTGACCAGCGTCGCCGGCGGCATCGCCGAAAACCCGACGTACGACGTCCACGTCGTCCGGTACTACGCGCCACCGTCGATTCCCGAGATGCAGCTCGAGGAGGGATCGTACGCGGACGAGTGACACGGACTCGAAGCCGTCGAAAGCGGGCTGGTGCCAGTGTCGCGGAGCTACCCCTCGTCCGCCTCGAGAGCGGGCGGCAGGCCCTGATGTTTGATCCCCGTCTGCTCCTCGATACGGAATTCGAAGACGGCAACATCGCCGGACAGGGTTGCCGAATCGAAGAGACTCGGACGCCACGCGCCACTCAGAGTCTCCTCGAGCGCGTCCCAGTCGGATTCGGGGACCTCGCTAATCGTCCCCGTCAGAAGCGCACTCTGCCAGTTGTACATGGTGTCGACCTTGAAGACCAGGAACTTGGCGACGTCCGCCCGTTCGCTCAGCGTTTTCTTGCGACTGCTGGAGCCGAGGAGATACGTGAAGTAGAGCCGCTCGTCGCCGTCGTACCCGAACGACAGCGGGAGGAGGTACGGGGCGTCGTCGCCGGGAAGTCCGAGCACGCCCGTCCGCTGGCTCGACAGGAACTGCCGGAGTTCGCCGTCGTCCATTTCGACCAGCCCGTACGCCCGCAATTCATCAACTGACATACAATACCGTGTCGACAGCGGGAGAGAAAAAGTCACTCACCGATCACCGGAGCGGAGAGTCACCCGTTCCGACGGGCGACCGGTGTGTCGTCGCGCTCGAGGCGCGTCCGGCTACGCGTCGTCGGCCATCGGGACGCAAAATACCGGGACATCGGCGTTTCGAACGACGTTCTCCGTCACGCTTCCGAGGACGTGTTGGGGAAGCTCCGAGCGGCCGTGGGTCCCCATTACGATCAGGTCGATCTCGTTGTCGTCGACGTACTGCAGGATCACCCGCGTCGGCGGGCCGCTCGCGACGAGGCCGGTAACGCTCACACCGGCGTCATCGGCGCGAGTTCGAACCTCCTCGAGGGCCGCTTCGCCGGTTCGCTCGAGGTCGGTCAAGACGTCGCTCGGCGTCGGTGTCGCCGGAACGCGACTCGTATCGACCGAAAAGAGGGTGTGGACCATCGCGTCGAACAACGCCGCCAGCGAGAGGCTCCAGTCGACTGCGACCGTTGCGCCCTCGCTTCCGTCGGTCGGCAAGAGGACGGTTTCGTACGGCTGGCCGTCCGGAGTGGGGTAGCCGCTCTCCGGCGGCACCGCCAGGACCGGTATCTCGACGGTTCGGAGGACGCGTTCGGTCACGCTTCCGAGCAGGACTCGTTCGAGGCCGGTTCTCCCCTTCGTTCCCATCGCGACGACGTCGACGTCGTTCGCTGACGCGTAGTCGGCGATCGTTTCGTGCGGGGGTCCGCGTTCGACGGCCGTAGTGACGTCGAGGCTCGCGTCCGCGCGATCGGCCGCGTTCGCGACCGCTTCGACGGACGCCTCGGCGGTCGCTTCGGGCTCCGCTGCCTCGTCGTCGATCTGGGACTGGAAGAGGGAGCTAGCCTCCGTATCGACGACCGAGAGAACGTGAATCTCGGCGTTCGCCGCTCGAGCGAGGTCGATTCCTCGTCTCGCACCTGCCAGTGCGCCCTCGCTGCCATCGGTCGGAACGAGTATCCGCTCGATCTCGAGGTGGTGGGTCATGGGTCAGTCCGGACGCCCTACCACCCCACAGTGAATAAAAGGAGAGCCACGGGGCAGGGACGAGAACGGATCCTCCGGAGGCGACGGCTCGAACGTTCTGAATCGTCGTTCGGTCCCGACACGCGACTCGAGTCGCGGTCACCGCCGGTCGCGAGTCGCTTCGACAGCGGTGAGAACGTCCACGAGCAGCTCACAGCGATAGTAGCGGATCGTTCCGGCGTGTCCGTCGTACTCGATCACACCCAGCTCCTCGAGCATCGGTAAGTGAACGTGGTGGAGTTCGATCCGCCACGTCTCGGCGCTCACGTCGGCGGTCTCGGCGGACAACGCAGCGACCAGTCGATCGAAACCGATCCAGTCGTCGTCCGTCGTTTCGAGGACGGAAACCACGGCGCGGCGACGCGCATTTGCGAGGAGTCCAAGAATGTCGTCCGCGTTACACGCACATCGCTCGACGCCGTCTCGATCGATGATCGGACACCTGATCATGGCGTATGACACGTCGGGAAGTCGATAGCAGAACGGTAAAAGCTACATCGTATTCCCACGGACTGGTACACTTTGATCTTTCGAACGGTGTCGGAAACGGGAACGGCGGGACGCGATCGGTTTCGGGGTGGACTCTCACCCGGCGGGGCGCTCGGCCGCGGTTTCCCGATCCCCGCCGGAACGAACCGGTCGAGCCACAGGGCGATATCTCTATGTATCCCGCGTATTCATTTCGAATTAGAACAATGGACGAAACGGCCGGGCGCAGGACGGCACGCGGCATTCGGTACGCACTGCTCGCGATATTCGCCGTCGGAGTCCGGCGACGAGATCCTGGCGCAGCCGTGAACGCCGTTATCGCGGTGATCGGCACCTATCTCCCCGACCTCGCCGAGCGAGCGTACGGCATCGAACTCCGTCCGTGGCAGCGCGCGTACGTGGATATCGCGATGATCACCCACGCCATCGGGATGCTCGGCCCGTACGACGACGTCTGGTGGTGGGACCACCTCACACACGCCCACTCCTCGTCAATCCTGGGCGGGGCCGTCTTCGCGATCAGTCGCCGTCGAGGCCGCGATCCAGGTCCACGAGTCGTCGCCGCCGTCGCCTGCCTCGGACTCCTCTGGGAGGTCGTCGAGTACACCATTCACGCCACGGCGAAGCGCCTCGGATTCGAACCGATACTCGTCACGTACGGCCCGAAAGACACCCTCCTCGATATCGGCTTCAATCTGCTCGGTGCGGTACTCGTGCTCGCGTTCGGCGACCGCGTCGTCGGCGAGCTCGAGCCCGACGCGTAGTCGTCGCCCTCGGCCTGCTCGTGCCGGCAGTTCGGACTGTTGGAAGGACAGCGCGGACCCGCGGGTCCGTCTCCGGCCCGCTGGTGTCCGGTGGGCCACACCGCCAACCGCTGACGGGGCGGTACAGCGAGACGATTACGACGGGCGCGTCGCGACCAGCATCGGGGTATCGATCGTCCGGAGGAGCGCCGCGGTAACGCTGCCGAGGACCCGGCGGCCGAGATTCGACCGACCGCGCGCCCCCATGACGACGAGGTCGATATCGGCGTCATCGACGTACTCGCGGATGCCAGCAGCGACGCCGTCGAACGACTTCGTCTGCAGGACTGCAGTTGTGACGTGGGGAGCCGTGTCGTCGATCTCCGACGCGACGTCCTCGACGACCTCCGTCCCGTTTTCCTCGAGTCGCTCGGTGAACGTCCTGTCGAGGCCGCCCGCGTTGAACGCCCCTCCTGCAGCCTGTAGATCGACCACGTTCAGCACGTGGACCGTCGATCCGTACCGTTTTGCGATCGCACCACCGTGTCGGGCGGCGGCGGTGGCGATTTCGCTTCCGTCGGTCGGCACGAGCAGATCGGAGTAGTCGATCGCCGCGTCCGAGGCACCCTTCGGGACGACGAAGACGGGAACATCGCTTCGGTGGAGGAGCCGCTCCGTGACGCCGCCGAGGAGTCGCTTCTCGAGTCCCGTCAGTCCCTGTCTTCCGACGACGATCAATCCTGCATCCCGTTCGGCCGCGTACGCTGCGATCCGGGACGCGGGTTTTCCGTCGGTCAGTTCCGTCGTCACGGGCTGGCCGATAGCGGACGCAATCGCTTCGATTTCCTCGAGAACGGTTTCACCTCGGTCCCGGAGTCGCGATTTCTCGTCGGCCGTCGCCGCGAGTCGGAGCGATTTCCGCTCGACGACGCACAAGACGTCGACGGTGGCATCGAACGCGCGAGCGAACTCGAGTCCACGTCGCGCTGCTCGCTCGGCCTCCTCGCTTCCGTCAACGGCGATCAAGATTCGGTCGTACACGACCGGAAATTCGGCGTCCACTGTCTTCGTTCTTCGGCACCGTCCCGTCGGGACAGCGTGAGACGTGCGCGGGTCGTCGCGCTCGGCCGGTCTACCGCTTACGGCACTACCCGCGGTCGCGTAGTACCCCGGCTGAGCGTTCGCGGTCGACAGAAGGAGGTGCGGCGATTCGAGTCGTCCTCGAGCAGCGATTACGGCGAAACTTCGAGGACGGTCTCGTCCGTCCGGTCGAGCGTCTCGAGGTACGCTTCGGCGTCGAGTGCCGCCATACTGCCGGTGCCGGCAGCGGTAATCGCTTGTCGATAGTTCGGATCGGCGACGTCACCGGCGGCAAAGACGCCGTCGATCGCCGTCTCGGTCGTCGCTCGGCCGGCGTCGTCCGATCGAGTGTGGAGATAGCCGCTCTCGTCGCGTTCGACGGCGGTTCCCTCGAGGAACCCGGTGTTCGGCGTGTGGCCGATCCCGTAGAACACACCGCCGATGTCGACGGTTTCTCGGTCGACGTCGACGCCGGTCGCGGCCTTCTCGCTGGGATGGCCGTCGGGGTGGGAGACGAGCGTCGCACCGGTGACGCCCTCCTCCTGCGAGCCGTGAAGCGCTTCGAGTTCCGTGTTCCAGCGGAACGCGATGTCTTCGTGGTCGCGGGCCCGGTCGGCCATGATCTCGGAGGCGCGGAGTTCGTCGCGTCGGTGAACGATGGTCACGCTCTCGGCGAACTTCGCGAGGAAGAGCGCCTCTTCCATCGCGCTGTCGCCGCCGCCGATGACGAGGACGTCGTCGCCGCGGTGGAACGCGCCGTCGCAGGTCGCACACGTCGAGAGGCCGTAGCCCATGAGTTCGTCCTCGCCGTCTGCACCGACCCAGCGAGCGCTCGCGCCGCTCGCGACGATCAACGCACGCGTTCGCAGGGTGTCGCCGTTCGAGAGTTCGAGTTCGTACGGTCGGCTCTCGAGCGCCGCGTGCTCGACGGTTCCGTGCGCGAATTCGGCGCCGAAGCGCGTCGCTTGCTCCTTGCCGTTTTGGATCAGCTCCATTCCGCCGATTCCGTCGGGGAAGCCGAGGTAGTTCTCGACGTCGGTCGTCAGCGTCAGCTGCCCGCCCGGTTCGGGACCCTCGAGCACCAGCGGCTCGAGGTCCGCCCGCGCAGCGTAGACGGCCGCCGAGAGGCCGGCGACGCCGGAGCCCACGATCACGACATCGCGGACGGTCGCCTCGTTCATTCCGTGTATCCCTCGATCAGGTCGCGGAGCCGGTCGGCCGGCAGCACGCCGGTGTGCTGTTCGACCTGCTCGCCGTTCGCGAAGAGGACGAGCGTCGGGACACCGCGGACGCCGTAGGCTCCGGCGAGCGGCTGGTTTTCGTCGACGTCGACCTTCGCGATCACGGCTTCGGTCTCGCCGGCCAGTCCCTCGAGGACCGGCTCGAGCATCTGACACGGGCCACACCAGTCGGCGTAGAAGTCCACGAGGACGACGTCGTACTCCGTCGTGACGTCCTCGAGGTGGTCTTCGCCCTCGATGTGGAGCGGTTCGTCGATCGACTCTCCGGAAGCGCCGCGTGTATCGGTTGCCATCACTCCCTCGTAGGGACCGACGGTGTTTAAAGGTTTTGTGTGCACTGCACAATATAGGGGTGAGGTGCCACGGGCGCGGTCGACGGACCACAACGAACTGTTTCGCCCGAAAGTGAACGATATCGTCGCATCTCACGGCGATGGAGTGAGACAGCAGTGACGGGTTCGAGGCTGGTGGTCGGCACAGTTGTGCATTAGATAAGCAATTAAGTCGAGGCTATGTCGGCGGCGAAGGAGCCACCGCAAACCGCGCGTAATAGCTCCCCCGCGTTCCGACGCGGTCCTCGAACTCGAGCCCGTGGCGCTCGGCGCGCCGTCGGAGCGTCCCGAATCCGACGAAATGCGGATCGGGGAGCGATTCCCCGACGACGAGTCGGCCGCCCGGTTCGAGTACCCGCTCGAGTTCGGCGAGCGCCCGCCCTTGCTCCGGAATTTCGCCGAGAACGAGGACCAGATACGCGGCGTCGAAACTGTCGTCCGGATACGGGAGTCGCCGTCCGTCGCCACGGATCGGTTGGACGGTCCGGCGGCCCCGCTTCCGCATCCGCGTTCGGAGGTGGTCGACCATCGCCTGCTGGACGTCGACGGCGTGTACCGTTCCGTTCGGTTCGACCGATTGCGCGATCGCCCCCGTGTAGTAGCCGGTTCCCGGCCCGAGCTCGAGGATGCGTTCGCCGGGCCGCGGCTCTAGAAGCGTGCGCACCCTGGTTCGTGTGATCCCCGGTCGAGGGAGATCGATCCAGACACGCTGCGAGTACGGACACGGTGTCGGGTTCGATCGCCATCGGAGCGCGTACCCGATCCCGGCGAGCACGGCCAGTCCGAGCAGGGAGGCGACCACTCGTGACGTGTGACGAGCGCCCATCGGGAACGCGTTCGTTTCGAACGGGCTCCAGTCTTTCGCCGAACCGACGGGAGACGAACGCCCGCGACTTGCCGTTGCCGGCCCAACCACGACCTCCTTCCGGACCGCTTGGACGGTATGTCCTACACGTTCCACACGCAGGTCGACGGCGAGTTCGACGACGTCGTCTCGCGAACGATCGGTGCACTCGAGGACGAGGGGTTCGGGGTCCTCTGTGATATCGACGTCCGGGAAACGCTCCGGAACAAACTCGACACGGACTTCCGGCAGTACAGAATTCTGGGCGCGTGCAATCCGCAGCTGGCACACCGAGGCCTCGAAGACGACCTCGATCTCGGGACGCTGCTTCCGTGTAACGTCGTCGTCTACGACGGCGACGACGGCGTCGTCGTCAGCGCGGTCGATCCCCAGCGCCTGATCGGCCTCGCCGACGACGACGACCTCGATCCGATCGGAGACGACGCCCGCGAGCGCTTCGACAGGGTCCTCGAGTCGCTGTAACCCGGGGCTCCGGTGTCGATTACGTCGTCGAAAATCGAGTGCCGACGCGTCGGCAGCTACCGGACCACGAGGACGGGCACCGGCGACCGACGAACGACGTTTTCCGCGACGCTGCCGAGTAGCATGCGCGATACCTCCTGTCCGTGGCTACCGACGACGATCAGATCGACGGATTCGTCCGCCGCCTGCGCGACGATGCGGTGATCCGGTTCGCCCGTGACGATCTTCGTTTCGAGACTGCGGCCGCGCTCGGCCGCGATATCCGTCGCGGACTCGAGGACGTCCGCCGCGTATTCCCGCGCTCGCTCGGTGACGGGGAGTTGCAGTTCGGGGCCCACGATCTGTGCCCAGCGGCCGTCCGGTACCTCGATGACGTGCAGCGCGATGACGGTCGCGTCCGGGAATTTTTCGAAAGCGAACTCGAGGGCGTCCGTTGCCTGCGGTGACCCATCGTACCCGACGAGAATTCGGTCGGCCATGACGAACGAATTCGATCGACCATTATAAACCTATCACCCGACTCTCACGTGCGAAAAACGGATTCCGCACCGCGTCGAGCGTACGCTCCACGAATCTCGAGAAATACGGTTCGCTAAATGGTTCGCAGCCAACGCCGGCGTGACCTACGCCGGACTGGACGGGCGGGTACGGTCCACTGACGAGCGTGTTCTGGACCCGCCCACCGTTCGGCCGTCCGGACCGGCTTCGTCTCCGTTCCCCGACGGAGTACTCGCAGGAATGAGGAAACATTCGCCGCTATCTGCGAAAGGAGTCAGAAGAGAGAAGAGTGGATCGCCACGGAACCGAGAGTGGCGTCGTACTGTGCGAGGTTATCCCTCGACTGGCGCCGTCGGCTCCGCCTTCTCGTATTTAGTTTCGAACTCCTGGATGAGCTGGCCCATCTTCGCGTACCAGTCGTTGAGCATCCGCTGCATGTCGCTCGCGATCTGGGACGGGTCGGTCGGGTAATACACGTGATAGTAGCCGCCCTGGTCGTAGTTGACCTGGTCTTTCTGGATGAAGCCGGTCTGCAGGAGCCGCTGGACGGACCGGTATGCGGTCGAACGCTCCCGGTCGACGGTGTCGGCGACTTCGTCGACGGTCATCGGTTCCTCGGCGCTGACGAGCGCCTGGAAACACTCCTTGTCGAGCTGTTTGAGGCCGTGGAAACACTCGAGGAGCCCTTCACATTGCATATCTTGCTGGAGTTGTTCGGACATCGAATCTGGCATCGGAATCAGCGCTAGGTAGGAACCACGCAGTTAAAAGACTTGTGTAGGGATTACACAATCCTGCCCAACCTATTCCGCGAGCGGCGACGATCGGAATCGATTCGTGGTCGTCGAACGGCGCTCGCGGTTCGATCGAGGCTTCGGTGAGCACGTCGGAGTCCGTCGGTAACGGATTCGGGTGCCATCGTCCCGGAGATCGCGCTCCGACGGATGTGAGACGAACACCCTTCCCCCAACGCTGGACGCGTAGCCCGTGCGGGGAAGCGCAGGTGTGATCAAGAACGACCCGCGATCCCGAAGAAGCCGGACGAGATCCGACGAGCAGGCCGAAATCGACGAACAACATCGGCAGGACGAGGCCGAGTCCGACCACCGCAATCTTCGTCGTGCTCGATTCTATCGACCGTTCGTCGTCCGACCAGCCGCTCGAGCGCGCCGGGGCCGACGCGCGGGACGGGGACTTCGATGAGCGCGCTGGCGTCACCGATACCGGCAATTTTTGTGCCGATCGCCGCTTCTCACGACCAGTTGTGCAGGTGTCTGCTGTCTCGTGATCCCCCTTCGAGAGTCGCTAACTCCGGAAATGGTGGCGATATTTTTGAATGAATCCTACAAGATTGTGGCGCAGAGTAGACGACTATTCCGTCGATATCGAGCCAATCACACGTCGATTCCAGTCGTGGTGAGTGGCAGCTCCAGTGCTGCTGTGCCGAACCACTGCTCGTCTGTTAGCATCGGGGTTCGAACTGCAGCCGAAGAGCGGATGTTCGCGAAACTCACAATAGCCGGTAGCCTTTTATACGAACGGCCAATATTGTGGGATAGCTCCAATACGGAGCACAGATAACCAATGAGTTCGGAATACCAGACCACGGAGACGCTGGACGTCAAAGGACAATCGTGCCCGATGCCCATCGTGAAGACCAAGCAAGCGATCGACGAGCTCGAGGCCGACGACGTACTCGAGGTCGTCGCGACGGACTCGGGCAGTATGAGCGACATCCAGGGGTGGGCGACCGGTACCGAGGGCGTCGAACTCCTCGACCAGGTCGAGGGCGACGGCCGCTACACCCACTACGTGCAAAAGACGGAATAATGAGCACGGACAACTCAACTCCCTCAGTCGACGACGGCGACGGCGAACCGGCCGCCGAATCCGAAGCCGAGTTCGACCCCGCCGAATTACGGGCACTACGCGAGCGCGTCGAGGAACTGGAAGCGTCGGTTGCAGCGGTGGACACCGGCGACGACGGCAAAAAGATGACCATCGTCGCGACCAAGGGCAGCTTCGACATGGCCTACCCGCCGCTGATCCTCGCGAGCACGGCCGCTGCCTTCGGCTGGGACGTCGTCGTCTTCCACACCTTCTGGGGACTCGACATCCTCCACGAGGAGAAATCGGCGGACCTCAAACTGAGCGCCGTCGGCAACCCGAACATGCCGCTGCCGAACTCGATCGCCGCCCTTCCCGGGATGGACCGCATGGCCACTAAGATGATGCAGAAGAAAATCGACGAAAACGGCACCGCCACCATCCAGGAACTCATCGACCTCTCCCTCGAGCAGGGCGTCGACCTCCAGGCCTGCCAGATGACCATCGAACTGATGGACTACGACGAAGACGACTTCTACGACG
>NZ_FOFD01000008.1 GCF_900110865.1 Natrinema salaciae | reverse complement strand
ATTGCACGGTCTCGTGGGCCACTCTTTTTGTCGAGTTCGAAGCCTGATTGCCGATACGTGAAACTCCTGTACTCTCGCGGTCCTTTCCAGTTCAACGAGCCAACATCATAGCCCTTGGATTTGAGCTTTCCAAGATTGGTAATGTTATTGCGGATGCGTTCGACAGCTTTCTGCAACACGGTGGAGTAGACCTTGTTGAGTTCGGTCCAATATTGCTTGAGGTTGGGTAGGTCGTCGCGAACTTTCCAAACGCGCTGTCGAAGTGTACCTTCGTTTTCTGGTATTTGGTTGAATTCGTGGAGTGCGTGGTTGTAGACTTGTCGCACGATGTCACGAGTCCAGTCGAGGCTCTCTCGCTGCTCGGTCGTCGGAAAGAGCCTGTATCGTGGACTGTACTCCATGCGACTTGCTCCTTGCAAGTGGTTCTGATTTGTTAAGCGTTTTGACTAGAACGGTTGAGAGTCGTGCGGGCGCTGTATCCCCTCCCTGCTCGCGGCTTCGCCGCTCGCTGAGGAAGGGGGCTTAGCGCCCTATTTTCCAGCTAAGACCGCTCGCTCGCGAATCGGAGAGACGAAAGACAGGGAACGGCTACGCGTGTAGCCGGGAACCATGGAGCTCCTTGCGCGTCGTGACGGGGCGGACGGTTCGGATGGGGAGACCCACCGACAGACTGTCGTACCCCCGTCTACCGAATAATTCGGTCGAACCGAAATAGTTCTGCCGGCCAACTGTGAGACTCGTGACGAAACCCGGCGGACGAGTGCGGTGAACCGGCGAATATGTGGGACAGTCACGCGGCAACGAGCGCCGCGTCAGCCCTCGAGCCGTCGCCGTGGATGCCGACCGAAACGGAGCGGGATCGAATCGCGGTCGCCGGAACCAATTAGATTTTCACGGTCGGCGCGAGACGCTCGACAAATGACGAACACGAGCGAATCGGACGAGGACACGCCCCGCGTCCCGGTCGTCTGTCCCGACTGCGAAACGACGTCCCGCGTTCCCCTCTCGACCGTCGCCGACGCCATCGACCGGCACAACGAGCAGCTCCACGACGGCGACGACGTCGCCGAGGTCGATCCCGACGTCGCCGACCGCATCGCGGACCTCGTCGCGGCCGAACTGGGATTGCTCGAGGACGGGGCCTGAGCGGCCGGTCACGCTCGGGTTAGCGACCGAGGTACTCGCGGAGGTTGTCGATCAGTGAACGCGACGACCGCTCCGATCGGAGCACCCTGGTGACGATACCGTCCTCGTCGGGCGCGTCGTCGAGTCTGACGTCCGAACGTTTCGGGTCCATCCCCCCGCGCTACGCCGATCACTGGGACGAGAGTTGGCCCTGCAATCGGAATCCGCCGATGATCCGGTACTCCCGTTCGACGTGCGATCTCGATGACAGTGTAGCGATCCAGTTTCTTCGATCAAAATTCCGCGTCCGTTCCGCTCGAGAGGTTATATTTCGCCCGTTCCGACCGTTGGTTCAGTGAGAAGGCTTATACTGTCATACCCGACTGTGTCCACCATATGGTTCGCGACAACGCGACAGCTGACCCCGACAACAGCCAGTTTACAGCCGATGCGGAAGAGCTGATTCCCTCGCCGGTCGGCACCGAAACGACCGCGACGGCGACGATCGCCGCGACGAGGACCGGAGCCGACGACGGTGGGGCCCTCCCGAACACGCTGACGATCATGGGACAGGGAACACCCTCGAGTTTCGAACTCACCGTCGACGGCGAGATCGAGCTCGCCGACGACCCGCAGGCGGCGGTAACCATCCTCTCGGGTACAGCGGTCGAGGGAACCGTCGCGAGCGACACGGTAACGTTCCGGTTCACCGGCGAGCTGACGGCCGTCACGTTCGTCGACCGCGGAATCACCGGTCTGGAACCGGCGACAACTCCCAACGTTCACGTCGATTACGGCACGCCGGAACGGTCGCAGTCCTGATTCACCGCCGCTCTCACGCGGCCGCGCTCCGTCGGTCGACGCCGATCGCCGACCGAGACGTAAACATACTCCCGGCAGGGTCTCGAAGGGAGACCATGGACGATTCGACGCCCGACGCGGACGGGAGTACGGACGCGAATACCGACACCGAGGACCCTGCCGCAGACGAGGCCGACGTCGAGGAGACCGACGCCGACTGGATGGAACCCGCCGACAAGCGGATTCTCGAGTTCATGGAGTCGGAAGACGCCTTCGAGCCAGTACAGTTCGACGACGAAGGGATCTGCCCGGCGAAGTACGCGGCCTACCGATGTCGTGAAATGACCGCGTACGGGCTCCTGAACCGCCCCATGCCCGGCATGTACATGCTTACCGATGCGGGCGAAGAGTACCTCGCGGGCGAGCTGGATCCGAGCGACCTCGAGCGCGACGAGTAGCGTCGAGGCGCACCGACCGCCCGGGATATCGACCGGACAGTCGGCGCTCGTCTTCCGGGTCGCCGTTCGGCTCGAGCGGACCGCTTCGAGCGGTGTCGTTGACTCGCTGAGCGACGCGATCGGCCCGGGCCCGACGGCATCAGTCGGCGTCGACGGCGGTCGGAACGTGCTCCGCGAGGAAGTCGGTCACGGCGTCACCGCCCTGGAACCCCTCCGCCAGCCGGGCGGTCTCGTTCCCGTCCTCGAACAGGATCAGCGTCGGCACCGACCGGATGTCGAACCGATCGACGAGTTCGATGTCGTCGCCCGGATTGACCAGTCCGATGGAGACGTCCGTCGCGCGGGCGACGTTCCCCAGCACCGGCTCCATCGCCTGGCACAGCGCACAGCCGCTGGTGTAAAACTCCACCAGCGCCACGTCGTGGCTCGCTACGAAGTCGTCGAGCTCGTCGCCCGTCTCGAGTCGGCTCGGTTTGCTGGTCGCGGCCATAGCGGCGGGTAGGGGTCCGTCGCGGAAACACCTGACGGCAGGCGAACTGTCTCGAGCAGTCGGGGACGAGCGCGTCGGCGATGGGCTGCGTGACGTGGACACGTCACATTCTTCGGCCCGATTGACGGTATCGCACCGAAGATTCACCGCCGAACCGTATTGTGTGAACCGCTCACGGGGCGGGACTTTATAGCTGGACCCTGTACCCCCGCTCGATGACTCGGCCCGCAACTACCCACGACGACGGTGCGCCGACGCCGCGGAAAGCGACCCTGTTCTGCCGGGAGTGTGACCACTCGAGCCCGGTCGACGGCGACTGGGTGGTGCAGTCCCGCGACCGATGTGTCGCCTACGTCTGCCCCGACTGTGGGATCACGCTCACGAAGCGGCCGCGGTCGAACGAGCGGTCCGACAGGCGCGCGACGGTCGGACCGGTGGCGGCCTGGCGTCGAACGATCCGCACGTCGGCGACGGTCTGGCGGGCGAGCGTCGATCTCGGTTTCACGAGTCTGACGGCCCTGCTACGCGTCCATCCGACCGCCGGCGTCCGATAGACGCACGGTCCCCGTCGCTCGGCTCGACGAACGGTGGCGCGGCCGGATTCGAGAGGCGATGCCGTCCGGAGACAGCCGCACACCCACACGACTATTCAATTTCACCGCCGTTTTCTCCGCTGATGTCATCTCCCCTCGGAATACTCCATATTATAAACACCATTCGTCCATTTTTGAGAGCATTTGCGGATATTAGCCAACAACAGTAGAGCTTTAATAGTGGCATCCGTTGACTTAGGCGAGCAGAAAATGACGAACGGAAATCTGACCGCAACGGAAGAGGCCGTACTGGACGAAATCGAGGCGGAAGACATCGACTTCCTTCGCCTGCAGTTTACCGACATTCTGGGAACTGTCAAGAACGTCTCCGTGCCGGCCCGGCAGGCCGAGAAGGCGTTCACCGAGGGGATCTACTTCGACGGCTCCTCGATCGAGGGGTTCGTGCGCATTCAGGAGTCGGACATGCGACTCAAGCCCGATCCCGACACGTTCGCGATCCTTCCGTGGCAGAACCGCGAGGATGGCGCGTCGGCCCGCATGATCTGCGACGTCATCGACACCTCGACCGGTGAGCCGTTCGAAGGCGACCCGCGGCGCGTCCTCAGAAACGCACTCGAGCGCGCCGACGACCTGGGATACACGGTCAACGCCGCGCCCGAGCCGGAGTTCTTCCTCTTCGAAGAGGACGAGGACGGCCGCGCGACGACCGAGACGGGCGACCACGGCGGCTACTTCGACCTCGCGCCGAAAGACCTCGCTTCCGACGTTCGCCGCGACATCATCTACGGCCTCGAGGACATGGGCTTCGAGATCGAGGCGAGCCACCACGAGGTCGCTGAGGGGCAACACGAGATCAACTTCGAGTACGACGACGCGCTGACGACGGCCGACAACGTCGCGACCTTCCGCACCGTCGTGCGCGCGATCGCCGCCCAGCACGACCAGCACGCGACGTTCATGCCCAAGCCGATCCCGCGGATCAACGGCTCGGGGATGCACACCCACCTCTCGCTGTTCACCGAGGACGGCGAGAACGCGTTCCACGACGAGGACGACGAGTTCGACCTCTCGGAGACCGCTCACTCCTTTATCGCCGGTGTCCTCGAGCACGCGCCGGCGATCACGGCGATCGCGAACCCGACGGTCAACAGCTACAAGCGGCTGGTGCCGGGCTACGAAGCGCCGGTCTACGTCGCCTGGTCCGACCGCAACCGCTCGGCGCTGATCCGCAAGCCCGCGGCCCGCGTCCCCGCGGCGTCGCGCGTCGAACTGCGCTCGCCGGACCCGTCCTGTAACCCTTACCTCGCGCTCGCCACCATGATCCACGCCGGTCTCGACGGGATCGAACGCGATCTCGACTGTCCGGACCCGGTTCGGGAGAACATCTACGAGTTCGACGAGGCAAAACGCGAGGAGTACGGCATCGACACGCTGCCGACGAACCTCGGCGAGGCCGTCGACGCGCTCGAGGACGACGAGGTCATCTACGACGCGCTCGGCGAGCACGTCGGGCCGAAATTCGTCGAGGCCAAGCGACAGGAGTTCGAGGACTACCTCGTCGACGTCTCCGACTGGGAACTCGACCGCTACCTCGAGACGTTCTAACCGACTGCGACGACGCGTCGGTCGCCGTCCGCGGCGCACGGCTCGCTGCTCCGATTTCGTTTTCGACGAGACCACGACGGCAATAGCGACGGTTCCGACGGCTCCGAGGCCGACCGCAGACGATCAGTTCGCGACGACGTACTCCGATCCCGATCGCTCGACGTGGCCGGCACTCGAGAGCGAGTGTAACACGCTCAGACTGTTGATCTTCTTCATCGCCAGCACTTCGCCGAGCTCTTCGATCGTCGCGCCGCCGGTCACCTCGAGGTAGATGTACACGAGCTTCGCGCGGGCCGACTCGAGGTCGTCGGGAACCGGATCGACCTGGGTCGCGGAGCGGTGTTTCTGTGAACGCATTGGCAGCAGTAGCCACCTCGTTCGTGTATATAAATCCACACCTCGTTGGGGTACTGATGGATATTAGGACTCAATATAGGCCGAGTTAACACGCCCCAAGCCGCCGATCAGGACGACCCGGTGCGAAAGACCACGTTTTACGGTCGTTCCCACCCCATCGATGGGTATGACCGCGGACGAGCGGCCGACGCCACCGTCGGAACTGGACCGGACGGGCCGCGAGGCGCTCGACGAACTCGCCGGACGGGACGCCCCGACGCTCCGTGCGGTGAGCGACTATCTCGAGGAACTGGCGGCGTGGAACGAACGGCGGACCGACCGCGAGACGGGATCGGCGACGGCCGAACCGGACGCGTATCCCGACGATGTCCCGGAGCGAGCGAGCGTCTCGGTGACGGAGATCGGGGGGACCGAGTACTACTACTACCAGTGGCGTGACGGCGACGAGATCAGATCCCACACCGAACGGCGGTAACGACTCGTCGATCCGGCGACTCTCGTCGGGATGGCCGACGCTCGGACCAGCGATCGGCGGACCCGCGCGTTCTCCTCGGACGACGAACGACGGCCGTTCAGGCGAGGTCCCACTCCTCGTCGTCGATCCGGACCCTCGCCCGTTCGTCGCGATCGCCCACCAGTCGGACGACGAACCCGGCGCCGTCGCGTTCGAGCTGCGGGTCGAGCGCCGTCACGTCGGCCGTCACCTCCGTCGCGGCGGTCGGCTCCCCGTCCCGCGCCGCCGGCGGCTCGAGATCGAAGTCGTCGGAGGCGAGTCGTGTCGATTCCTCGACGATCCCCGTCTCGTCGTAGACGTCGGCGTCGATCCCGTTCCGCTCCGCTTCTCGGACCTCGAGGCGAGACGTTTCCATCGACATACCGTGAATTCGCTCGGCCGAGAAATGGCGGTTCGACTTCCATTCGCTTGGATGGCCGTTCACGCATCTCGAGTGCCAGACGTTCGACGGACCGGGTCGAGTACCGCCGTGAGCGTGTCCGCGACCTGCGTCGGCCGTGCCATCGTCGTCGTCGCACACCGAATCGGAAGAGGCCAGGGGAGTCCGCGGCGGATCTCGAGTCGATCGTCCGTGAGGTCGACGGATCGCAACTGACCCCGGGGAACGAACTGGTAATTGACCGTCTTCGATCGGCGAACGCACAGCCCGCTTTCGAAGAGCGTGTACGTTTGACATCGGCCTGTAGTGATGGCCTGGCCGATCATCGCGCCGCCGATCCCAGCGAACGGATTTATCGCTATATCGAACGACAGACTGAGAACGAAACTGCCGACGATAGAGACGCAACCGAGACTGACACCGAGGCCACGAAGGAGTCGACGATACCGGGTATCCGGACGTGCAGTCCACTCGGCGAGAACCCGCTCTCGCTCGCGGAGGGATGCGACGTGGCGGTTCACCGTGACGAGATAAAAGAGCACCCCCGCGCTCGCGATGACGAGCAGTTCGCCGAGCCAGGCAGTTACGGCGGTCTCGTAGCCGCGACGCCCGAAAAGCGTGAGAAACGGACTCGCGAAAAACGGGACGAGGGGCACTCCGAACAGGAAATGAGACACTCGCGTCCGGATGAGGACCGTCGCAGGCGCGTCCCAGGTATAGCTGCGGACGGCCGTGACGATCCCGACACACGCGCCGATCGCCACGGACCACTGCGTGACGTATCCCGACCCGATTGCGAACCCCGTCATGCCCGTGGCCACGAGACCGACGTACCCCCCTGCGACGATGGCGAAGAACGTTGCAGATGGTTGACGGAACGACATACGCCTCGTTCGAACGCCAATTTGATAAACACGTTGATATTATGAGGGGGGCAACCGAACTACGTTCCGACGCGGTCTCCGATTGCCGGCCCGATAGTCGAAGCGTCGCCACCGATTCGGTTTCGAGACGAACTCCCCGGTTCCAGTTCGGAAAACGGTCCAGTGGCGGGCACGTCGTTCGATCGTCACACCGATTCGTACGGCCCGAGCCGCGTCCCGTCCAGCAGGTAGGCTTCGCCCTCCGCCAGCCCGGCCGGGACGAACGGTGAGAGAAACGACTGGCCGGCGACGTTGATCCAGGTTCCGCCCACGAGATCGTTGAACGCCGGGAACACGACCATCTCGGGCGGCGATTCGTCGACCCGCTCGAGCCACGACACCCCCTCGTACTCGGGGCGGTCGCGAAACGGGGCAGGGTCCAGCCGGCCGCGGAGCCACGCGCGCTCGACGCGGCTCCCGCCCACCTCGTCCTCGAGTCGCACACAGGGGTGTTCGTGACCCAGACAGAGGACGTCGCTCTCGAGGACCGCCGGCGCTGGCCACGTGTGACCGTGACAGACACCGACGTCGTCGAGCACGACGCCGTCACCGGGAACGACGGTGACGTCGGCTCGGATATCGTCGCCGTCCGCCAGCCAGGTTTCGATTCGGCCGTCGTGGTTGCCCTTGACGACGGTGACCGAGAGCTCGGCAGGGAACGACTCGAACAGCACCTCCAACTCGCCGCGTTCGGCGCCGCCCGGATCGCCGATCGAGTGCATGAGGTCGCCGAGGACGAGCAGGCGATCGGGACGGGTCCGCTCGAGCAGCGCCAGTAGCCGCTCCCGACGGTCGGGCGCGCGGCTGGGCACGTCGACGCCGCGCTCGTATCGGAGTCCGGCCTCGTAGCCGGCGTGGTAGTCGGCGACGAGTACGGCGCGCTCGCCGCCGACCGTGGCCGTCGCGGCCGGTTCGCCGGGAACGGGTTCGACGCGGGCCGGTGTCGACGCGGACGCGGAACGGCGGGGATCGTCCGGCATGGTCGCCCGATCAGATCGCTTTCAGCGTCTCGTCGTCGGGCTCGTAACACTGGCCGCCCATCAGGGCGTCCTGAATGGCGTCTTCGACCTCGTCCGCGGACGCGCCGGTGTCGTCGGCGACCGTCTCGATCAGCGTCGTCCGGTCGGCACCGTCACCGTCGTCGAGCGCTTCCATGGTCTCGACGACGTAGTCCTCGAGGTCGACGTCGGCAGCCGGTTCGTCGCTCTCGGGCTCCTCGTCGGCGGTCGGCTCGTCCTCACCGGCCGCCGGCTCCGATTCGGGTTCGCCGTCCGACTCGAGGGCGTCTTCTCCCTCGTCGGCGGCCGCTAGGCCCGATTCGGGCGGGCTCCCGAGGTCGTCGTCGGAATCGGCGGGTTCCGGGTCGTCCTCGAGTTCCTCGGCCGCGGATTCCTCGGGCTCGGGAACGTCGATTCCAGCCTCGCCGGGCTCGTCGACTTCGGAACCGGTCGTGAACTCCGCGCCGAACTCCTCCTCGAGCTGTTCGCGTTCCGCCTCGTCCATCTCGTACATGCCGTCGTCCGCGTCAGCGGCGTCGAACTCCCCAAGCTTGTCGTCGGCCTCGTCGGGGTCGTCGTCGACGGCGTCAGCCGTCTCGTCGGCGTCGCCACCGGTCGCCTCGTCGTGCTCGGTCTCGGAGGAGTCCGTGTCGGACGCACCCGGTTCGTCGTCGCTGGTCGACGCGGCGGCTGCGGTCGCGGTCCCGGAAGTCGGGTCGTCGACATCGCTCGAGTCTCCGTCGGCGTCGGCCGCCGCGTCGCTCGCGTCCGGTTCGGCATCGATAGTGGTGGAGTCAGCGGTACTCGTTCCCTCGCTCGTCGCCGTTCCCGCCGCGGAGCCGGAATGCGTGTTGTCGGGATCGGCGGCCGCACCGCTCCCGCCCGCCGTCGCCGCGACCGGTTCGGGCTCCGCTTCGGGCTCGGAGGCGGTACTCGCCGCGAGCGCGTCGGTGTCGACGCCGTCGAGGTCGGCGAGCGCGGCGAACGTCGCGTCGTGCTCGGGACTCGTCGCGTCTGGCGCGATCTCGAGTCCCCGCACCTGATCGCGGTCGCCGGCGACGACTTCGACCGCCTCGACCGCGCACTCGCGCAGCGCCGCGAGGTACGACGGCGTCGTTCCGTAGTGCTCCTGGGCGAGCGGGATTCCGGCCGCCAGGCCCGATTCGACGCCGGCCTCGAGCAGCGCGTCGGTCGCCGCGTCACCGCTCGCCCCGCGGTCGGCGGCCGCGGCGTAGGTACCGATCCGGTCGAGCGTCCGTTCGGCCGCGCTGACGACCCAGCGGTCTCGCGTGTCGGCGTCGACCGTCGCGATGCTTTCGGGTCGGATCGAGGTGTAGACCTGATCCGAGTCGTCTGGCTGGAACGTCCGGGCCTTCCCCGTCACCGCGACGAACGCCGGCGGCTCGGCCTGCTCGAGGAAAGCGAGCTCGTCGGGCTGATACTGGCCGGCGTAGACGACGAACGCGCCGGTCGGGTCGACGACGCGGGCGCGGACCATCTCGTCGTTGACGGACGTGACCTCGGTCAGCGTCCCGACGGCGAAGACGCGATTGACCCGCGCGCCGGTCGGCGTGATCACGTAGTTCGGGGCCCGCTCCTCGTCGCTCTCGGCGTAGGACAGCGAGGCGTCGTCGTACTCGGCCGCGAAGAGGCGGTAGGCGAGTTCTCGCCCCGGAATCTCGTCGCCGTCGCCGTTGCCGTTCGCGCTCATGCGTCCACCTCCTTGAGGAAGGCCGTCGCACGGGCGGCCGGATCGTCGTCGCTCTCATCGAAGGTCTCGGCGTCGAGGTTCGCGCCGTACTCGTCGACGGAGAGGTGACCGCGCACGCGGTACTCGCGGCCGACGATGTGTTCGCGGATCCGATCCGCGACGACCTCCTGATCCATGGCTTCGCGGGCCTGCTCGAGAGCGTCGTCCAGGGTACCGCCGTAGACCCGTTCGGTGAGGTCGTCGTCGAGGACGACGGTCACGGTGCCGGTCCCGTCGTCGAGGATCGCCTTGACGCGCAGGTCGTCGATCCCGTCGACGTCGCCGTGCGTTCGGCACTGCCCCTTCTGGATGACGCGGTAACACTCCGGACAACGCTGGATCAGCCCCGAGCCGTCTCGGACCGCGAGCAGGTTGCCCACGACTTCGACGTCGTAGATGCCGCCGGTTCGGACAGCGTCGCCGACGTCCATCGTCGACGTGTCGCTGCCGACGTCGATACCCCGGTCGAGTGCGGTGACCGTCGAGAACTCCGAGACGTTGACTTCGGGGACGCCACGGAACTCCTGAACGTACGCGTTCTCGATGCGGACCGAGCCGCCGTCCTCGATTTCCGGGGCGGGATCCCAGTTCGTAAAGGGGAGGCGGCCGCTTTCGTCGCCGAAGACGCCGCTCAGGATGTCCGTCTCGCCGTCGCGACCGTCGATCGTCTTGCGCTCGCACTCGAGGACGGTGACCTCGATGGTGACCGCGCGGTCGCCGGTCTGCAGGTCGGCCAGTTGCGCCTCACCGCCGACGTCGTAGGGGATCTCGAACGATCCCTCGTCGAACGACAGCGAGGTGCTCTCGCCGAGGTTGAGTTCGGGTTCGCCGTCCCACTCACGGACGCCGGCGTTGCCCGCGGTGATCGTGTCGCCGGGCTCGAGGCCGAAGTCCTCCCAGGCGGTGTAATCGATCGTCCCGGTCTCGTCGGCCAGCCGGCCTTCGACGATGACGTGGTCGGAGCCCTGATAGCGGATCGATCGCTCACCGGCCGTCAGGACGACGCCGGTTACGGTGACGTTGCCGTCCTCGGGCGCGATCTCGGCGACGTCCTTTGCGGACGGCGCGGCGCCACCGCCGCCGGAGTCGTCGCCGTACTTCCGTCGGAGGCTCTGTTTGGCCTCGTCGACCGGGACGCTGTACTCTACGAGGTTCTGCAGGTCGGATTTGACCTCCTCTTTGTCAACACCGAGGTCGGAGGCGAGATCCTCGGCATGATCGTCGAGTTCCATCGTTTGCCTTTCGAGTTGGGGCTTAAAAAGCGTTCCCGCAGGGCGGTGAAAGTGAACGGCGACGAGCGATCGACGGATCGATCAGGGACGGGGCGCGGCTTTCTGGAGCGCCGTCTCCGCGATGTTCCCGCCGTAGTCGGCGCTCCTGGACAGCGAGTCGACGATCAGCCCCAGCGACTGCGCCTGGACCGGATCCAGATCGCGGAGCATATCGTCGAGCGTCCGCGTGTGCTCGTCGATCTCGAGGACGGTCTCGCGGGCGTCGTGGCCGAGCCGGTTTGCGTTGCCCGTCTCTTCGGCGAACAGGGCATCCATCGACTTCTCGAGGACCGTGGCGGCGTCGCCGTGGAGCTCCTCGAGCGCCGCCGCGACGGGCTCCGGGATCTCGTCGAGTTTGAGCGCGAGGTTGCTGATCTTGGTGGCGTGGTCGGCGACCCGCTCGAGCTGCCGTGCGCTCGAGTGGAAGTCGAAGCAGTCCTCCCGGGGAACGCCCAGTTCTTCGGCGGCGCGCGGAGAGCGAAGCGTCGCGCGGAAGATCCGCGAGACGACGAGCCAGAGCCGGTCGACGTCGTCGTCGCGCTCGATCACGTCGTGTGCGATGTCGTCGTCGTTCTCGACCAGCGCCCGCACCCCGTCCTCGAGCATCGACTGCGCGATCAGGCGCATGCGCGTGACGGCGTTGACGATCGACAGCTCCGAGGAATCCAGCAGGTCCTGGATGACCACGCTGTCGGTCGTCTCCTCGAGTACCTCGACGCCGACCAGCCCCTGGGTCGCGTCGCGGATCGCTCGGCGCTGGTCGGTCGTGATCCGGCCCGCCTCGAGCCTGATGATGTCGAAGCCGCTGACGTACATCGTCATCACGGCCCGGGTCAGCCGCTCGCCCTCGAGGTTCGAGATGTCGAGCGTTCCCTCCTGGCGATCGGTTTCGCTGCGTGGCGTCAGCAAGAGCGCGTCGTCTTCCGGATAGAACTCGACGGTCGTCCCGGCGCTGACGTCGTTCTCCGTCGCCCACGTCTTCGGCAACGAGACGGTGTACGTCGACCCGCCCGTCACCTGGACCTTTCGCGTCTCCATGGGTCGCGGTTTCGACTGCTCGAATATAAATATACGTGGATCTATAGAGCGATGTCGGTAGGTCGGTATAATCGACCGTAGCGACTTGCTACCAGCCGATATAAGAAGGAAGGCGTGCATAGCGATACCGTCGAAAGATGTGCAAAACATAGTTATATATAGTTATAGGCACCACTCCGTTTTCGTCCGAGAATCCGGAGGTATTCCAGTGACACCGGGCGGAGTAGCGTGACGGTTCGCAGTCGGAACGCGACCGCCGATCCGCGACGGACTCCATCTCGCCGGCTCGTCTCGAGCGGCCGACGGAGCGATCGGGTGTCGGACGATCGAAAGGTACCGACTTCGCTCGATGCCCAGACGGCAGTCTCGAGGAAACGATGACAGCCAGATCCGGCTGGACCGGGTTCGTCCGGTACTCCGGCCGACGGCATCGTTTTCGGTCGTCGCCGCCGCTGCCACGACGCGCCTATATAGAGATATGTGGTCACTGATCGATATATATGATTCATAGCATCCCTTTTTTATACCCTCTCGAATCAACCACGTGATGGCAGACAACCAGTTCGGACGCGACGCAGTATCGCGACGGAAGTTCATCGCCGGAACGGGTGCCGCCGGTGTGGCAGCTCTCGCAGGCTGCAGCGAGACGAGCAGCGGGAACGGTGACGACGACGAACTCTCCGGAGAGGTCATCGTCAAGGGGTCGAGTACCGTCTTCCCCATCTCGGACGAGATGGCCCAGCGGTTCATGGAGGACCATCCGAGCGTCAACGTCACGACCGACCCGACCGGGAGCGGTGGCGGCTTCGAGAACCACTTCTGCCCCGGGAACGCTGACATCAACGGCGCATCGCGGCCGATCAAACAGGAAGAGAAAGACCACTGCGCCGAGAACGACGTCTCGCCGATCGAGATGCACATCGCGGGCGACGCGCTCACGGTAGCCGTCAGCCCCGAGAACGACTGGGTCGATAGCATGACCTTCGACGAACTGGCACAGATCTGGGGCGACGACAGCGCCACCACGTGGTCCGACGTCAATTCCGACTGGCCCGACGAAGACCTCAAGCTCTACGGCCCCGACACGACCTCGGGTACCTACGACTGGTTCAGCGAGAACGTCAACGGCGGCAGCCACCGGACCGAGTACGAGGGCACCGAGGACGACAACACCATCATTCAGGGCCTCGAGAACAGCCCGTACGCGATGGGGTACTTCGGCTACGCGTACTACGCCGAAAACGAAGACCGCGTCAAGGCCCTCAAGATTGCAGAGAGCGAAAGCAACGAACCGTCCGCTCCGAGTCTGCAGGCGGCCAGCAAGGGAACGTATCCGCTGGCCCGACCGCTGTTCATCTACCCCGCCGAGGGCTCCCTCCAGAGCGAGGAGGTCTACGAGTTCGTCAAGTTCTACCTCGAGAAATCCAGCGCCGATTGGATCGCGGACGAGGTCGGCTACGTCCCCGCGAGCCAGGATATGGTCGACGAGAACATGAGCAAACTCGAGAGCGCAGCGGGCGAGTAACGGGGGCGACAGATTCGATTTTCTGGAGGAAACCGAATAGAAAATGAGTGACACATCAATAGAAGCCGATCTCACGCGATCGGCGAACGGACGAATCGTAAAGGAACGGGTGTACCACGGATTGCTGTTCTGCTGTGCGGCACTGACAGTCTTCGTGACGATCAGCATCGTCGCCACGCTGGCGGTCGACGCCTTGGAGTTCTTTGGCCGCGTCGACCCGTACGCGTTCTTTACCGGAACGGAGTGGGTTCTGCGGAGCGATAACCCGATTCTCGGTATCCTACCGCTGTTGACCGCCACGCTCATCGTGACGGTCGTCTCGGCGCTCGTCGCGATCCCGATCGGCACGGCGGCCGCGGTCTATCTGAGCGAGTATGCGAGCGATCGGATGCGGTCGGTGCTGAAACCGGCGCTCGAGATCCTCGCAGGGATTCCGACCGTCGTGTACGGGTTCTTCGCGCTCGTGTACCTGACGCCCTGGCTTCAGGGGTTGGGACTCGAGGTGAGCCTGTTTAACCTGCTTTCCGCGTCGATCATGGTCGGGATCATGATCATCCCGATGGTCTCCTCGATCAGCGAGGACGCGATGAGCGCCGTGCCGGATTCGCTGCGACAGGCGGGGTACGGCCTCGGTGCCACGAAGTTCGAGGTCTCGACGAAGATCGTCATCCCCGCGTCGGTCTCGGGGATCTTCTCCTCGTACATTCTGGCGCTCTCGCGGGCGATCGGCGAGACGATGATCGTCGTGGTGGCCGGCGGCAGCCGGGCCCGAATGTTCGACCCGTCCCAGCCGTTCGCGAATCTCCTCAACTCCGGGCAGACGATGACCGCCGCAATGGTGCAGGCGGTGACGACGGACCTGTCCGGCGGAACCGCCGGGTACTACTCGATGTTCGCGATCGGACTGACGCTGTTCGCCATCACCTTCAGTATGAACCTGCTCAGCAACCGTATCGCCGCACGCTACCGGGAGGAGTACCAATGAACCGAGCGACCACCGCGAACGTCACGTTCGCAACGGAGGTGGGTCGCTGATGGCGACGACCGACGAGTCGACGGGTGCCTGGTTCGGCGCGGACGGACAGGTGAGCCAGCTCCGCGGTCTGCTGTTCAAAGCCGGCTGCCTCGGCGCGACGCTGCTCACGCTGTTCCTCGTATTCGTCTTTCTCGTCTACGTGGCGGTCGACGCGATCGAACCAGGAACGGCCGATCCGGCCTGGTGGGCGACGGTCGTCGCGACCGTCGTGGTTCCGGCGGTCGCCCTCTCGATCTACTACTACCGCTTCGATCCACGGGCGGGTGAAGTCGCGTACACGGCGCTCGGACTGCCCGTCGCCGCGACGCTGCTCGCCGGCGGCGTTGGCATCGTTTTCAGACACATAATCACCCCACACGAGTGGCTCGCGCTCGTCGTCGCCGCGATCGTGGCGTACGGCGCGCTCGAGCTCCACGATCGCGCTCGGGAGGGCGGAGCGTTCGAGCGAACCGCGGTTGCCGCGGTCGTGCTCGTGCTCACCATCGTCGGAATCCCGGGACTCGTTCCGAGCCTTCGAGGGATGATACTGTCGCTGCCGGTCCTTCCAATTGCGGCGCTGTCGCTTCTGGGAACGTTCGTGGCGCCGATCGGGTTGGCGGTCGGCTGGTACGTTCGTCGCGCCCGCGAGAGCGAGCGTGCGGGGCTGATCGCCGGTGGGGCGACGGTCGCCGCGGCCACCCTCGGTGTCGTCGCCGGACCGGTCGCGGGCGTCTCCTGGACGACGTGGCTCATTCTGACGACGGTCGTTGGCGTTCCCGTCGGGCTGTACGTCGAGCGGGTTCTCAGTGGCGGTGAGGGCGTCTCCGGACTCGCGTTACCGGTCGCATTCGCGGCTGGCGCAGTCGTCTGTGCCGTCGTCGTCGAAACGGCCGGGTTCACCGGACCGAACGTCTGGCTCGACTGGGAGTTCCTGACCAGCGCTCACAATCGGACGCCGCGGGAAGCCGGCATCTATCCTGCGCTCGTCGGGTCGGTGATGATGATCATCGTCGTCGCACTCGCAGCGTTTCCGGTGGGCGTCGGTGCCGCGATCTACCTCGAGGAGTACGCGCCGAAAGACGGACTGATCGGGTCGGTCGTCGAACTCATCGAGATCAACATCGCGAATCTCGCCGGCGTCCCGTCGGTGGTCTACGGACTGCTCGGCCTGGCGCTGTTCGTCAAGGCGGGCGGGCTGCGTCCCGGAATCGTGATCGTCGGCGGGCTGACGGTCTCACTGCTCATTCTGCCGATCGTCATCGTCTCCGCACAGGAGGCGATCCGGGCGGTTCCCGACTCGCAGCGGCAGGCAGCTTACGGCATCGGAGCGACGCGATGGCAGACGGTTCGGACCGTCGTTCTGCCACGAGCGATGCCCGGCATTCTTACGGGGACGATCCTCGCACTCGGTCGCGCGATCGGTGAAACGGCACCGCTGTTGATGGTCGGCGTCGCGGCGGCCGTCCGGATCTCGCCGAGGTCGTTCTTCGGGCTGTTCAGTGCGATGCCGCGACAGCTCTACTCGTGGGCACAGTTGGCCAAGCCGGACTTCTACCACGGCGTCCTCGCAGCCGGCGTCCTCGCCCTGCTCGTCGTCCTGCTGATGATGAACGGCACCGCGATCCTGCTTCGCAATAAGTACCAGAGACGTGACTAAAATGACCCGAAACGACACACGGAAAAGCGACGACGGCGACGAACAGCGAACGGACGGCAGCGGAACGACCGTCTCCGAACCCACCGCACGATCCGACGCGACGAGCGACTCGCTGCTCGGCGACTCGTTCGACGTCAACAGCGGGTCCCTGCCCGCGGACGCCGACGCGGTGATCGAGACGCGGGGGCTCGACGTCTTCTACGACGACGTCCAGGCCCTACAGAACGTCGACATCCAGATTCCGGAGAACGGCGTCACGGCGCTCATCGGTCCGTCGGGTTGCGGGAAATCGACGTTTCTCCGGTGTATCAATCGGATGAACGACCTCATCGACGCCGCGCGCGTCGAGGGGGAGCTCCGGTTCGAGGGGAAGAACGTCTACGACGGCGACGTCGACCCCGTCGCCTTGCGCCGGAAGATCGGCATGGTCTTCCAGTCGCCGAACCCCTTCCCCAAGAGCATCCGCGACAACGTCGCGTTCGGACTCCAGGTGCAGGACAAAGCGGTCGATGTCGACGAGACAGTCCACCGGGCGCTCGAGCGGGCGGCGCTGCTCGAGGAGGTCGAGGACCAACTGGACTCGAGCGGGCTGGATCTCTCGGGTGGCCAGCAACAGCGGCTCTGTATCGCGCGAGCGATCGCACCGGACCCGGACGTGCTCCTGATGGACGAGCCGGCCTCGGCGCTCGATCCGATCGCGACCTCGAAGATCGAGGACCTGATCGAGGATCTGGCCGAGGAGTACACGGTGATCATCGTCACGCACAACATGCAACAGGCCGCGCGAATTTCGGACAAGACGGCGGTCTTCCTGACCGGCGGCGAGCTCGTCGAGTTCGGCGACACCGACAAGATCTTCGAGAACCCCGAGCACGACCGCGTCGAGGACTACATCACCGGCAAGTTCGGGTGATGGCTCGCGAGGACTACCGACAGCGCCTCGAGCGACTTCGCGACGCGGTCGTCGCGATGGGCGACCTGGTCGTCGAGCGGCTCGGCGATGCCGTGACGGCGCTGTTTACCGACGATCGAGCGCTCGCACGCGAGGTAGTCGCGGGCGACGACAGCGTCAACGATCGGTATCTCGCCGTCGAGCGCGAGTGTCTCCAGTTGCTGGCGTTGCACCAGCCCCTCGCGGGCGACCTCCGGTTCGTCGTCGCCGCGTTCAAGATCGTCACCGACCTCGAGCGAGTGGGCGACCTCGCGACGGATCTGGCCGCGTACACGCTGGAATCGACCGAATCTTCCTCGCCGCTTCCCGACGTCGATTTCGAGCGAATTGCCGCGCTCGCGCGCACACAAGTCGAGCGTGCGCTCGAGGCGTTCGTCACCGACGATGCCGAGGCCTGTTTCGTCGTCGCCGAGCGCGACGACGAACTGGACGCCCGCTGTGCCAGGGTCGCCGAGCGAGTCGTGCGGACGCTCATCGAGTTACACGTCGAGGCTCGGAACGGGCAGCGAGCCCGACACGACACCGGGGAGCCGCCGGTCGCGGACGTGATCGCCGACGTCTCACGAACGCTCGTGATCGTTCGCGACGTAGAGCGCGTCGGCGACCACGCGGTGAACGTGGCCGCTCGGACCCTGTACGCCCTCGAGAACTCCGAGGAACTGCTCCGGTGATGGTCCTGCGCCGCGGACCGGTGGTGTCACTCGAGGGGGCGGCGGGCCGAGTGGACACGAGTCGAGCAGCGGGTGGGAGCCGAACGATAGTTTAGATTTTCAGCAACCGGCGATCCGCTGTAATCCACGGTATAGATACGAACGGCCCCACGTCGCCATCTCGACGAGTTCAGTTCCGCGACGTAATCGCCACCCTCGAGACCCCGCTTTTTCAGTGACTCGTCAGTGACGGTGCTGTCGTCACCGTATCCGTTCGATCGAGATCGGGGCCGGTACGGATTCGCCTGCCGGCGTGCGCGATCACCGATCGATGTTCGGAGGCGACGATCGCATCCCGTCTATATATCCCCGGCTGCGACGACCCGTGAAAATCCGGACGGGGCGTATGGGGTCTCGTGACGATTTCGGCCAGTGGCAACTTTTCCCATACATAAGCGTTCGCCGGGCTACTATCGGCCCTGATTGCCGTGTGCTCAGTCGCCCCTGTTGCTACATAGCACTATATAGACATCATAGTAGTATACTTATCTACTCTGTGGCTTCGATACGGTGATGTCGAGAGATACCACGGCGTCTTTGTCGGCCGGACTCGGCCGACGTGATTTTCTCGCCGCGGCAAGCGTTGCCCTGTCTGGCGGACTCGCCGGTTGTACCGGTATCTTCGCCTCGGAGGGCAACCAGATAAACATCGCGGGAAGCAGTACCGTCTTTCCCGTGACCGAAGCGATCGCTTCCGCGTTCTCCGAGGAGAACCCCACCGTCAACATCGCGTTGAGTAAGACCGGGACTGGCGGCGGATTCGGGAACTTCTTCTGTGCGGGACGGACCGACATTAACAACGCGAGTCGGGCGATCGCCGACGCCGAGATCGAACAGTGCGGAAACAGTGACGTCACGCCGCTCGAGTTAACGGTCGCGACGGACGCGCTGACGGTCGTCGTCAATCCGAACGCCGACTGGGTCGACTGCCTCACCGTCGAGCAACTCCGCGAGATCTGGCGCGCCGACGGCGCCCAGCGCTGGAGCGACATCGACGATGAGTGGCCCGACGAGGAGTTCGAACTGTACGGCGCTGCGACCACCTCCGGCACGTTCGACTACTTCAACGAGGCGATTATCGGGGAGGAGGAGAACCACCGAAGCGACTACCACGCGACCGAGCGCGATCGAACGATCGTCCAGGGCGTCCAGGGATCGGAGTTCGCGATGGGGTACTTCGGCTTCTCGTACTACAGCGAAAATCCGGACTCGATCAAGGCGGTCGCGATCGACGACGGCGACGGCTGCGTCGAACCGTCGATCGAGACGGCCATGTCCGGTGAGTATACGCCCCTCTCGCGACCCCTGTTCATCTACGTCGCGAAGGAGTCGCTCACGAAGCCGTCGGTCCGCAACTTCGTCCGCTTCTACATGAACCGAGCCGCGACGGACCTCGTTTCCGAGGTCGGCTACGTCCCGACCACGGAGGACCAACGAGACGAGAACCTCAAGCAACTCGAGACCGCGATCGAGGAGGTGACCGAATGAGCGCACCCGACTTCTCGCACGACACGAGTCGCACGGCCCGGGGTACCGTGTTCCGCTACTTCTTTATGCTCTGTGCGCTCCTGTCGATTCTGACGACCGTCGCGATCATCCTGACGCTGCTCGTCGACGCGGTCGATTTCTTCGCGCAGGTCTCGTTCGTCGAGTTTCTCACCGGAACGCGCTGGAGTCCGACGAACGACCCGGTCGCGTTCGGCGTCCTGCCGCTGATTTCGGGGACGCTGGTCATCACCATCGGCTCGGCGATGGTCGCGCTCCCGATCGGACTGCTCACCGCGATCTACCTGAGCGAGTACGCCTCCGAGCGCCGGCGTGCCTATCTGAAGCCGGCGCTCGAGGTGCTGGCAGGCGTGCCGACGGTCGTCTACGGCTACTTCGCGCTCGTCTACGTCACGCCGGCGCTGGACACGTTCCTGCCGCTGTCGACGTTCAACGCGCTGTCGGCCTCGATCATGGTCGGCATCATGATCATTCCGATGGTCTCCTCGATCAGCGAGGACGCGATGAGCGCGGTCCCGGACTCGCTCCGACAGGCCAGTTACGGGCTCGGCGCGACGAAGTTCACCGTCTCGACCTCCGTCGTCGTGCCGGCGGCGCTGTCGGGCATCTTCTCGTCGTTCATCCTCGCGCTCTCGCGAGCGATCGGCGAGACGATGATCGTCGCCATCGCGGCGGGACAGACCCCGCGGATGGCCGACCTGACCGATCCCGCCGGAATGTTCCTGAACTCGATCCAGCCGATGACCTCGGCGATGGTCCAGATCGGGACCGGCGACATCGTCGGTCAGGGCGAAGCGTACAAGAGCCTCTTCGCGGTCGGACTCACCCTGTTCGTCATCACGTTCGTCATGAATCTCGTCAGTGAACTCGTCGCATCGCGCTACCGGGAGGTGTATCGCTGATGGCAGCCGACACGCACGAGGCGCCCGCCGACTCCGAGTTCGGACGGGTCAGCCGGACGAAAGACGTGGCCTTCCGCCTGCTCGCGCTGGCGGCGACCCTGATCGGCATCGTCTCGCTCGCGGCGTTGCTCCTGAACGTCACCCTCGACGCCGTCGGCTGGCTCGACTGGCAGTTCCTCACGAGCCCGCCGCATCCGAACCCGTACGAAGCCGGGTTCCTGCCCGCACTGATCGGCTCCGTCGCGATCATGCTCCTGATCGCGCTCATCACGTTCCCGCTCGGCGTCGGGGCCGCGATCTACCTCGAGGAGTACGCCGACGACGGCTACCTCACGCGATTCATCCAACTCAATATCGCCAATCTCGCCGGCGTCCCCTCGGTCGTCTACGGGCTACTGGGACTGGGCCTGTTCGTGGGCCTCTTTCGCATCGGTTACGGGTCGGTGCTGGCCGCGGCGTTCACCGTCGCCCTGCTCATCCTGCCGATCGTGATCATCTCGGCTCAGGAGGCGATTCGAGCCGTACCCGACTCGCAGCGCCAGGCGGCCTACGGAATGGGCGCGACGAAGTGGCAGACGATCCGCGACGTCGTTCTGCCGCGGGCGATGCCCGGTATCATGACCGGGACGATCCTCGCGCTCGGCCGCGCGATCGGCGAGACGGCACCGCTGATCATGATCGCCGCGCCGACGACCGTCTTCGGGGCCCCGACCAGCATCTTCAGCAAGGTCAGCGCCATGCCCCTGCAGATCTACAACTGGGCCTCCTACCCCCAGACGGAGTTCCAGTACGGCGTCGTCGCCGCCGGCGTCGTCACGCTGCTCGTCGTCCTGCTCACGATCAACTCGATCGCGATCATCATCCGCAACCGGTATCAACAGCGCACCTGACAATGACTAACGAACAGATGACTTCCTCGGAAACGGAACCGACCGACGACCAGACTGCCCCGACGCCGGGAACCGACGGCCTCGCCGACCGCGCCGACGCCGGTGCGGAGACCACCACCGATCGAACGCTGCTCGAGACCCGGGACCTGAACGTCTACTACGGCGACGATCGAGCCCTCACCGACGTCGACATCGAAATTCCCGAAAAGCAGGTTACGGCCGTCATCGGCCCGTCCGGCTGCGGGAAGTCGACGTTCCTCCGGTGTATCAACCGGATGAACGACCTCGTCGACGCGGCCCACGTCGAGGGCGAACTGCTGTTCGACGGGAAGAACGTCTACGACGACGACGTCGACCCCGTCGCCTTGCGCCGGAAGATCGGCATGGTCTTCCAGTCGCCGAACCCCTTCCCCAAGAGCATCCGCGACAACGTCGCATACGGCCTGAAAGTTCAGGGGAAAGACGACGACAACGTCGACGAGAAAGTTCACCGAGCGCTCGAGCGGGCGGCGCTGCTCGAGGAGGTCGAGGACCAACTGGACTCGAGCGGGCTCGACCTCTCGGGCGGCCAGCAACAGCGGCTCTGTATCGCGCGAGCGATCGCGCCCGACCCGGACGTGATCCTGATGGACGAGCCGGCCTCGGCGCTGGACCCGGTCGCGACCTCGAAGATCGAGGACCTGATCGAGGATCTGGCCGAGGAGTACACGGTCGTCATCGTCACCCACAACATGCAACAGGCCGCCCGCATCTCCGACAAGACCGCAGTCTTCCTGACCGGCGGCGAACTCGTCGAGTTCGACGACACGAACAAGATCTTCGAGAACCCCGAACACGACCGCGTCGAAGACTACATCACCGGTAAGTTCGGATAGGGCCGCCCTCGCGGGCGCTTCGATCACGCGGCCCCGATCGAATCAGTCGGGTCGCGTGTGATTCTCGTTCTCCTCCAAGTGGCGCTCGAGAGACCTTCTAAAGCGTGTGCAACTATCGGTTACTGACCACGTTGCTTATTATCCGACGTGCCGTGAGTCGAGAGACATGGTCGCCACCGGAGTACACATTCTGCTCGGGCTGGCCCTGGTCGCGATCGTCGGGCGGACCGGACGGGCCGCACCGTACCTGGTCGCAGCGCTCGCCGCCACCGTCCCCGATATCGATACGTTCGTCTTTCGGCCGCTGGTCGAATTCGGATACGTCGGGGGCGTCCTCTGGAGTCATCGAGCACTCACGCACTCGCTGTTCGCCGGGCTCGTCGTCATCGCGCTCTGTGCCTACGTCGGTCCCTGGTGGGCCGCCGCCGTCGGGTTCGGCTCCCACGTCGCGATGGACCTCCTGAGCGGCGGCGTTCGGCTGTTCGCCCCCATTGACGGCACGATGTACGGGCTGTCGCTCGACTGGCTGATGCTGAATATGCTCGTGTCGGCCTTCGCAGTAACGGTGATCCTCGGCGGTCTGATCGGCATGAAAGCCGATTCCCGAGACCGATCCCCATTGCCCCCCGGGGGATCGGTCGTCGAGTGGCTTCGGTGACCGCCGCGCCGCGAGGAACGCACGCAGTCTTTATCAGGGACGAGCGAGGCTTCACACGTATGGCCAGACAATCGTATCAGGATAAGCTCACGGAACTCCGTGAAGACGTCCTCTACATGAGCGAAGTCGTCATGGAACGGCTTCGGATGGGACTGGACGCGCTCGAGCAGAAAGACGTGCCCCTCGCCCGGGAGGTCATCGAGGGCGACGGCGAGATCAACCGGATGTACCTCGACCTCGAGCAGGACTGTATCGACCTGCTCGCGCTCCAGCAGCCGGTCGCGAGCGACCTGCGATTCATCGCCGCGTCGTTCAAGATCATCACCGACCTCGAACGGATCGCGGACCTCGCGACCAACCTCGGCGAGTACACGCTCGACGCCGAACAGGACCTGTTCCCCGACGTCGACGTTCAGGAGATGGGCGATCTCACGCTCGACATGCTCGAGGACGCGATGATCGCCTACGATGCCGAGGATACCGACACCTGTCGGGAACTCGCCGCTCGCGACGACGAACTCGACACGTTCGCCGAGCGGGCCAGCGAGATCGTCGTCCGCGACCTCATCGAGCGCGAACTCGAGTCCCCGGACGAGGTCGAACGGCTTCTCCAGGACGTCTCGCGGCTCCTGTTGACGATCCGCGACCTCGAGCGCGTCGGCGACCACGCGGTCAACATTGCCGCACGGACGCTGTACATGGTCGAAAACGACGACGAGCTCATCTACTGACGAGTTCGGCTCGAAAACGGAACGCTATCGATTCTCGGACGTCGGGCGGTGCTACATGTCGGTTTCGTTGCCGGTTTCGTTACCGGTCTCGTTACCGGTTTCGTTACCGGTCTCGTTGCCGCCGGTCTCGTTGCCGGTTTCGTTGCCGCCACCACCACCGCCGCCACTTTCGACCTGAATGTCGGCGACCATCGTATTCGGGTGGACCTCGCAGATGTAGGTGACCATCTCGCTGCTGGCCTCGAACTCGAGCCACTGGTCTTCGGGTTCGGTGACCCGCTCGGTCACGAGATCGTCGACGACCTCGTCGTTTTCGTCGTAGATTGCGATGTTGTGCTCGGCGCCGTCGCCGGTCGTCCAGCCCATCTCGTAGGTTGCTCCCTCCTGGAGGATGAGCGTCGGGTTCTCCTCGTCAGCGATCGCGTCGGGCGCGATACCGAGCCAGCCGGCCGTCTGCCCGTCGAACTCGATCTGTGTGTCGGGCTCGATCTCGATACCGCCACCGCCGCCGCCGTTGCCGTTGCCACCGTTGCCGCCGTTACCACCGTTACCGCCACCACCGCCACCGCAGCCTGCGATGATCGCCGTCGAAGCCGCGGCACCTGTCAACTGAAGCATCTGCCGTCGGGATAACCGATCGTCTCGTGCCATCGGGCTGACTTTGTGCTCAACGGGAATAGTCGAATACCCGTCTACTGCGTGGGAGTCAAGTACGGGACGGTCTGAGACGGTGTGCCGTGCGATTCTCGAATCGAGGTCGTCGACCGTCCCCACGCGAGACGGCTCCGAACCGGGTCGCTCACTGCGTCGGTCGCGAGCCGGCTCTCCGTCGAGGCACACGGGTCAACAACTGCGCCGTGTCGACGATATTCCGCGTCTCGAGCAGGAGCGCCGCCGCTTCGCGGACCGTGAACTCGGCCTCGATCTCGACGCCGTGACAGCGCGCGTAGCACTCGAGCCAGCGGTTCATCGCGTCCTCGAGGGCGGCGAACTCGGCGTCGGTGAACGGAACCATGCGACCGCCGGTTCGGGCTTCGACGTAGAGCCAGACGGCCTGCCCCGCCCCGTTCCGGAGGTACGCGTCGGCCTCGTCCGGGGCGACGGCCGTCCCGGTGTCGTCGCCCGACAGACCGGCGGTCTCGAGCGCCGCTCGCTCGCGCTCGGCGCGGCGGGCGAGTGCGGCGATCCGGGGGCCGTAGCGACTCACGCTACCCCTCGCGGTACTCGACGCCCTTGCCGCCGCGGGGGTGTTCCCACTCCGTGTCGGCGACGATCGCACAGGTACCACACTCGACGCAGGGCTGGGTGTCGAGACTGACCAGTGTCTCCTCGGTCCCGTTGGTCTTGACGGTCTCGGCGCGGTAGCACCCGCCGCCGAAGTCCGCCGCGCTGACCGGACAGGCGGTGACCGCCGCACCGCTGGCCGCGAGCGACTCGTCTCTGAGCTCGATGTGGGGATTGCCGACGTCGGTATCGTAGGTGAGATCGCCGATGCGTTCCTCGAGGGTCGGCGGCTCGATCTCGTTCTCCCAGTGGATCGTCTTGCCGTGTTCCTCGGCGATCAGCGTCGGCAGCGAGACGTAGCCGGTCTTCGTGTCGGGCAGCATCGACACCAGGAACGGCGAGTTGTACGCCCGCTGCAGGAGGCGATCGGCGATCGGGTTCCCGACCGCGAGCGAACCGATCGGCGACTCGAGTACTCGCTCGACCGCGTTCGTCACGGCGTCGCGCTCGCCGACGGTCCGAGAGAGCTCGTACCGTCGGGGCCGGAGTTTGGCCATCGTGCCGGAGTCCTCGAGCAGCTTCGTGTAGCGGCGGCCGGCGGCCTCGGGGTCGCCGTTGCCGCGGGTGACGGCGAAGGCGTCGGCCGCGAGCGCGCCGGCGGTGACGGCGTGATTCATCCCCTTGATAATCGGCCCTTGCGCCTGCATCTGTCCGGCGGCGTCGCCGACGAGCACGAGCCGATCGCGGTACGGTTCGCGGTGGGCGACCTTCTTCGAGTCCGGGACGAGCTTCGCCGCGTACTCCCGTTCGCGGTACTCGTTTTTGAACCAGCCCGCGAGCACCGGATGGGTCAGCAGGGCGTCGAGCAGTTCGTGGGGCTCGGCCTCTTGCTCGACGAGGCTATCGAGGTGGAAGACGGTCCCGATCGAGAGCGAGTCCTCGTTGGTATACAGGAAGCCGCCGCCCCGGACGTCCTCGAAGAGGTCGCCCGAGAACAGGTGTGCGGCCCCTTCGTCCGGGTCCACGTCGAATCGGTCGTCGATCGCGTCGGGGTCCATGTCCACGACGGCCTTGATGCCCTGAAACCACTCGTCGGGCTCCTCCCAGTCCATCAATCCGGCGTCGCGGGCGAGCTCGGAGTTGACGCCGTCGGCTGCGACGATCAGGTCGGCTTCGATCGGGTCGAGCTCGTCGCAGGTGACGCCGACGATCTCTCCCTCGTCCCTGAGCAGGCCGTTCACCCGAACGTTCGTCAGGACCCCGCCGCCCGTCTCGCTGGTCTTCTCGTGTACCCGCTTCTCGAGCCACGAGTCCATCTCCCGGCGGAGCACGGCGTCACACCAGTCGGTATCGTGCTCGTGAAGATCGACCAGATCGTAGGTCTTGACCGAGTTCCCGGCCATGTTGTGGATGTAGTAGTCCGTGACCGGCCGCTCGGTCGCCTCCTCGCGGAAGCCGTCGAAGAGATCGTCGAGCGCGTACGGCGCGGACTCCTCGGCGTAGATCAGCCCGCCGGAGACGTTCTTCGAGCCCGCTTCCGCCCCGCGCTCGAGGACGAGCGTCTCGACGCCGTGGTCGGCCAACCGCGCGGCCGCCGCGGCGCCGCCGGGGCCACAGCCCACGACGACCGCCTCGTAGTGTTCGTAATCGTCAGTCATCGTCCTCACCTCCGTCGGCGACGGCCTCCGCCTCGATGTCTGTCTTCCCCGATTCGACGGCGTCGATGAGCCGCGGCAACACCTCGAAGAGATCGCCCTCGACGAAGTAGTCGCTGAAGTCCCTGATCCGCGCGTCGGGATCGGTGTTGATCGCGACGATCGTGTCGGACTCGTCCATCCCGACCTTGTGCTGGACCGCGCCGGAGACGCCCGCCGCGATGTAGAGGTCGGGGGCGACGACCTGCCCCGTTTCACCGATCTGGCGCTCCTCCTTCGAGTACTCCTCGACGTGGCCCTCGAACTGGTAGGATGACGTGACGATCCCCCGCGTGATCCCGAGTTCGGCGTTCTCGAACGCGTCCACGAGGTCGAGTCCCAGCTCCACCCCCTCGGTCGGGTCGTCGCCGATCCCGCGACCGAGACAGACGATCACGTCGTGGCCGGTGAGGTCGATGCCGGCCTCGAGTCGATCGTGCTCGGTGACCGCGACGCGGAACCAGTCGTCCTCGAGTTCCATGTCGTGTTCGACGACCAGTCCCTCCCGGTCCTCGTCCGGCTCGAGCGGGTCGAAGCTCCCGGGAATGACCGAACAGCCCTGCGGATGGAAGTCCCGACCCGGGTTGTCGAGACAGAGAATCGTCGAGTACTCGAACCCGGAGAAGTCAGGCCGCTTCATGTGCAGGACCTTCTCGAAGGTCTTCTTGACGCCGGGTTCGCCGGTCTTGACCGGGTTCGACACCTCGTTTTCCTCGATGAAGAGGTCGGAACAGTCGGAGGCCAGCCCCGAGTCGAGTTCGGCCTGGACCTTCGCCGAGAGGTCGCGGCCGTTGTTCGTCGCCGGGAACAGGATATAGCGCGGCTCGTCGTAGTCGCGCCAATCGGTGCTCTCGACGGTTCCCTCGCCACGGGCCATGTGGGCCGCGATTTCGGTGTAGGGCTTGTGGAGGAACCGCTCGAGACGCTCGTCCTCGTGATAGACGGCGACGTCGGCACCGGCGGCGATACACTCCTCGGCGAGCGACTCGCAGTCGTCGCCCATCAGGAAGGCGACGACGTCTTCCTCGTCGCCGTAGTCCGCCTCGAACTGGTCCATCAGCTCGCGGGCCTTGCCGAGCATCTCCCGCGAGACGTCGAGTAACTCGCCGCCCTGGGTTTCACAGAAGACCCACATGTCGGCGTAGTCGCCGCCCTCGAGCGCCCGGACGTGCTTCTTGTCGCGGGTGGGGTGGGAGAGTCCGTCGTCGTCCGCCTCGTCGGTCTCGGTCGCCGAGTCCGTCTCCTCGGCCGCTGTGCCTTCGTCTTCGTCTTCGCCCTCGCCCTCGGCTTCCGCCTGGTCTTCGCCCGCCGCCTGGTCGCCCACCGCCTCCTTCGGTTCCTCGTACTCGCCTTCCGTCTCGGTCCCCTCCTCGACGCCGTCGCGCTCGCCCGCCGCGTCGGCACCGAGCTCCTTGAGTCGCCGGTGGACCGCCTCGCGAGCGGTCGACCGGTCTTGCCCGGCGCGCTCGGCCTCGAGAATCGCCTGCAGTTCGTCCTCGTCGTCGACCGTCTCGAGTTCCGCGGTCAGTTCGTCGACCGTGTGGTCGTCCGGATCGATCGACGTCATTTCAATCACCCGCCCCCGCGGCGAAGGGATGCATTTCCTCGAGTACGTCGCCCATGTCGTCCTCGTCGGGATCGATCATCGTCGCCTCGCGCTCGGACGGGGCCTTCGGGATCGGATCGACCGACGAGACGATCGTCGGCGAGCCATCGAGTCCGATGTAGTCGGGATCGAGGTTCAGATCGGCGTGATCCCACGTCGTCAGGTGGTCGTCGTGATTCGCCGCGCGCTCCTCGGTTTCGGCCCGGAGTCGCTTGTGCGTCAGCCGGTGGGACGCTGTCCGATAGGTCGGCTCGAACTCGGGATCGGTGACGACGAAACAGGGCAGGGGCGCTTCGACCGTCTCGACCTCGTCGATGTCGCCCTCGACGAGTCGTTTCGCGCGAAGGGTCCGCTCGTCCGGGTCGATATCGAGCGCGATCACGTGGGTGACGATCGGCCAGTCCATCGCCCAGCACGTCTGCGGCCCGGTCTGGCCGGTCTCGCCGTCGGCCGTCTTGAACCCCGCGAAGACGAGGTCGATCTCTGCGACGTTCTCCTGGTACGTCTCGAGGCCGGCGCTCAACGTGATGGCCGTCGCCCACGTGTCGGAGGCGGCCAGTTCCCGGTCCGAGAGCAAATAGCTGTCGTCGGTGTAGACCGATTCCATCGCCCCCTGCAGGACGTCGGCGTATCCCGGCGGGCCCATGCTCATTCCGCTGACGTGGCCGCCGTGGCGTACCCTGGTCTGGAGCGCGGCCTGCAGCGCGGACTCGTCGTTCGGATTCATCACCGTCGGCGTCTTCCCTCGCTCCAGGTGTCCGTCCTCGTCGAACGAGACGGCCCCCTCCGAGAAGTCCGGGACGCCTTTCGTCAGCGCGATCGATCGCATGGATCCCTCCGTCGCCGTTGTGTGCTTATCAATAGCATGCCTGTCTCCCCCTATCGTAATTATCAGTATTAAGAATAGGGGTCGCGATCACCGAGAGAATTCGCCGCTCGCAGCGGTGCTACTCGCCGGACGGATCGATATCGTCCAGTACGGACGAACCGACCCGAGACGCCCGCCCCGCCGACGAACGTCCCGAGACCGCCGAATCGCCCACCGAGATCGACCCGCCGCTCGAGGGTCGAGTAGCGCACTGCGAGAAGCGGGTTACTCGCGCTCGCGTTCGGTCGTCCGCATCGTGATTTCGCCGTCGGCCCGGATCGTGCCGTCGACCTCGGCGTCGGGGCCGAGCGCGAGGTCCCCACAGGAGACGTCGCCGAGGACGCGGGCCTCGCCCTCGATGACGACGTCGCCGTCGCGCGTGGTCACGTCGCCGTGGATGCGGGTGCCGTCGCCGACGGTGACGTCGCCGCGAGCACGAAGGCTGCCGAAGACGTTGCAGTTCGTCCCGACGTCGACCGTTTCCGCGCGGACGTTGCCGTGGAGTCGGCACTCGTTGCCGATCGTCGCGGGTGTCGAGACGCGCCAGGCGTCGTCGCCCACGGTCGCGTTTCGGGGGATGACGAGCGGGTCGGCCTCGGGTTCGCCGTCCTCCTCGTCGACGAGTTCGGAGATGAGCCGCTGGGCGGTGTCTTCCTCGCCGATCAGCAGGAGGTGTTTGAGGTACACGAAGAGGAAGACGATCGTCGGCATCGGGTTGCGGATGACGATCCACCCGTTGGCCTCGAACCCCTCCTCGATCTCGACGTCGTCGCCGATATCGAGGTCGCCCGCGACTTTCAGTTTGCCGCCGATGTGGACGCGTTCGCCGATGTATGCGTCCTGCCCGACCAGCACGTTCTCGGCGACGTCGCACCACATGTCGAGCCGACAGTCGCCGTCCGCCTCGATCGCGCCGCCGAACTCGGCCCCTTCGCCGGCCAGCACGTTTCGGCCGCGGACGCCGAACTCGACGGTCGAGCGACTACCCACGAGGACGTCCCCGTCAGTCACGAGGTCGCGTTCCTGGGCTTCCGTTCCGTCGGGAACGACGAGTTCGTCGAGCGGGTCCCTACTGAAGGCCACACTCGCATCCAAAGGGAGCACCGCCTAATAAACCTCGCGCGTCGTCAGTCGTTCGTCTGACGCTCGTCCGCTCCGTCGACGGCGTCCTCGCCGTCGCGGCCCGATCGACCGCAGTCGCCTCGCTTTTACTCTCCCGCTGCGTACGTCCGGCCATGACTACGCTCGCGTTCGACGACGACGGCGTCGACGTCGTCTACGAAGGCACCGAATTTCGACTCGAGCAGGATCTCATCGAGGACGCGACCGAAAAATCCTACTACGACGTAACCGACCACGAGGTGTTGCAGATCGTCGCCGAACAGCCGAACCTGCAGGGCGAACCCCGCCGTATCGGCGACATTCTGGACTGAGTCGCGCCGAACGGAACCGCGACCCGAGCCCGATCAGTACACGACGTGCAACAGGACGAACACGACGATACCGAGCGAGAACGAGATCAGCCACAGCGCCGCCGCGATTCGACCGACGCGAGCGTGGGCCGTCTTCCGTAGCTCCGCGATCGGACGGGAGAGCGCGAGCAACAGGACGTAGTAGAGCAGCGGGATACAGACGATCGCGAGGAGGATGTGGATCGCCAGCAGCGGCAGGTAGACGAACTGGTAGACCGAGTCCGGGCCCGGGAACGGCTGCGGACCGCCGGTCACCGTCAGCCGGTAGAGATAGAGCGCGAGGAAACTCACGAACAGCCCGAAGGACGTCACCATCGCGACGCGGTGGCGCTCGATATCGCCGCGACGGATCGCCCGCCAGCCGACCGTAATCGTCCCGATCGCCGCCGCGCTGATCAGGGCGTTGACGAGCGGAATCGTCTCGAGAACCCACTCGGGAGCCGCCGGCACGCTCGAGGACGGAATCCGCCCACCGGCGGCCGCGAAGACGACCGCCAGCGACACGACGCTCAATACCCCGGTGAGAAGGCGCACACGCTCTCGAGGGACGTACTCCATGTGTGATCGTTCGAGCGGAGCGGGAAAGCGATTCCCTTCTCTACCGGTGTGTCCATTCGGTCGAGATCCAGCCTGTGGGCACCGGGGAGCCGACGTCGGATCGTCGGCTCCGCTGTGTACCGATTCGGACCACCCAATCGAGATGGATGGCTATCGCTCGAGGAGTAGCGTCGGAAAGGATTATGCGTGGGTGATGTCCTCGAAGGGAGATCACCTGCATCGATAGTGGTGGACATCGTCCACCCGTGCGATGCGTGGGACCGGATTCGAACCGGCGGACCCCTACGGGACAGCGCCCTCAACGCTGCGCCGTTGGCCTGGCTTGGCTACCCACGCTCGCGGTCTCTGTCTGCACTCAATCGTATCCAGTGTGATTATAAAAGCCCTTTCCTTTGGGTCGGCGACTGCGGTCGGGTCACACGGCACCGAGGGCCTCACGTGACGACCGACGGGACGATGGATACCGGCACACTCGAGTCGCCACTGCGAGCCGTCGTTCCGCGCCGCGAACGCGCCCGTCGCGCCGCGGGAGACACAAAGGTTTCAACGCTCGAGCGAAATCTCCGACCGATGCGGTTGTCGGTGGCTCGGACGCGCGTGCTGGCAGGTGTGATCGTCGTCAGCGGAATCGTCGCTGCGGGCGTACTCGTCTCGCCGTCGACGGTGATCGGTGCCGTCGACTCACTCAGCGGGGAGCCGCTCCTGTTCGGGCTCGCCGTCGCCGGGCTCTATCTCGTTCGCCCGCTTCTCGCGTGGCCGACGACGCCGCTCGCAGTCGTCGTCGGCTACGGCTTCGGCGTCGCAGCCGGCGTCCCGATCGCGCTCGTCGGGGTCGTCGCGACCGTCTTCCCCGTCTTTCTGGCCGTCCGGTGGCTTACTGCCGCCGACGGGGAGTCGGTCCGCGACGCTCGAGCGAGTCGTCCCCGGAACGAGAACGGAGCGAACGGCGGAGGGGCCCTCGGACGAGCGAGCGACGTCGTCGCGCGCTATTACGACGCGACGGGGCCGCTCCGCGGCGTCACCGCGTCGCGGCTGGCACCGATCCCGTCGGACGTGGCGACGTGTGCCGCGGCGGTCAGCGGCGTTCGACTCCGTCACCTGGTGCTCGGCACCGTGATCGGCGAACTCCCGTGGACGGTCGCGGCGGTCGTCGTCGGTGCCTCGGCGGCGACGGTCACCTCGAGCGGGCTCGGTGAACTCGGCGTGGCGCTATCGCTCGGCTGTGCCGTCGCCGCGGTCGTCCTCCTCGCCGGCCCCGCCTACCGCGCGCTCCGGACCCGGCGGCGAACGCAAACGGAGGCGACGGACGGCACCGGCCGGTCGACGGATAGCTAAGCCTCGACGCGGGAGCGTCGTCGAGAAACGAGAATCGAGCGACGAGAACGAGGTACAGCTCCCGACGATCGGTCGCGGCTCAGTCGTCGTCGAGATCGCCGACCAGCGACCCGCTCAACTCCTTCAGTTCGGACTCGAGGCGCTGATAGGACTCGGTCTCGGTCAGCTCCTCGACGGCGTGTTCGTCCTCTAAGCTCTCCATCTTGTTCGAGAGAGACTCGAGTTCGCGCCGGCCGTCGCCGCCGTAGCGCGATTGCACACGGAGGTTCTCGATGATCCGGGTGAGCTGGGCTCGCGTGACGGGCTTCGTGACGTAGTCGTCGATATCGAGTTCGACGATGTCGAGTCCGGGATCGACGGCGGTCACCATGATCACCCAGCAGTCGTAGCCCGCGGCGCGGATCTCCTCGAGCACTCGATCCCCCGTGATGTCGGGCATGTGCCTGTCGAGCAGGACGACGTCGATCGCGTCGCTCATCCGCTCGAGTGCCGTGGTCCCGTCGTAGGCGGTCACGACCTCGTAATCCTCGCCGACCCACATCGCGTAGAGGTCGGCCAGCTCTCGTTCGTCGTCGACCACGAGGATCGTCGGTTGCGCAGACATAGAGATCAGTGTCCGAGACCACAGACCGTCGTCTTGTAGGGGTACCGGGCGACTCAGCGCTCGAGTCGGCCGGTGAATCCGCCCGCGTCGCCCGTTCGAGCGCCCCTCTCGAGCGTCCACGGGAGTTCGAGGTCCCTCGACCTGCGTTCCTACGCGCTGTTCGCGCCGCGAACCCGTTCGAGTACCGCGAGCGTGCCGTCCGCGTGCCGCTCGTCGAACACCTCGTCGGCGGCCGCCGTCGCTGCCTCGTCGGCGTTGGCGACGGCGAAACTCCGACCCACGGTCTCGAACGTCGAGACGTCGTTGATCGAGTCGCCGACGGCGACGCAGTCCGCGGGGTCGATCCCGATGTGATCGGCGATCCGCTCGAGCCCCTCGCCCTTGGTCGGATCGGCGTCCTTGACGTGGTAGGCGTAGCCGGTATCGATCACCTCGAGGCCGTACTCGGCGGCGATCTCGCGCAGCGGTTCGACCGGCTGCTCGCGGTTGACGGCGATCTCGGTCTCGCGCCAGCGGTTGACGGTGTCCTCCGGCCCCCAGCCCGGGTCGTAGCCGGCGGCGCGGTACTCCTCGACGACGGCCTGTGCGGCCGCCCGATCGGCGGTAAAAAAGACGTCGTCGCCGGTGTAGACGACGCCGCCGTTCTCGGCGACGACGAGTTCGGGGATGCCGATAAAGTGACAGAGGGCGACGGGGTACGGAAAGGCCTTCCCGGTGGCGATCACGACGGGTGCGTCCCACTCGCGGAGCGGATCGAAGACGCGAGGATCGATTCCCCACCCTTCGGGGCGGGTCAGGGTGCCGTCGACGTCGAGGACGAGCGGCGGATCGGCTGCCATGACCGCAGATGAGCGGTCCGGCACCTAAAGCGATCTGATCGGTAATCGGCTCCGCGGTCGCACTCGAGGCGGTGACGGGGACGGACCGCTCTCACGTCCGTTTCGGTTCGGGCGCCGTCGCTTCCGTGATCGTGTCCAGCTATTGTGTCACGATCGAAGCACTCCGCCGATCGGTTGCGAATAGGGAGTAGCGCCGCGAGATTGGTGTGTGTCGCCGACCGTGCGTCGACGCGCTCTCGATACGGACCGTCACCGAGGATCAATCACTCCGCCGTGGTGTCTCACCGGCTGTTGGTATCCGTTACAGAATTTCGAGGGAAAAGCCCCCGACGCGTTCGCTCCCCGCGTCCACCTCAGAGAGCGAGGTAGCCCGCGTTGGGCAGGAGCCCGGCCAGGTAGAGGATTCCGAGAACGAACATGAACGCCGCGATGGCCATCGCCGGCGGGTCGACGTGCGTCCCGGAGTGGGAGTAGAACACCCGCTGTGACAGCTCACCGATCAGACCGCTGATCGCGCCGAACGCGCCGGCGGCCAGCAGGGCGACCGGTTCGCTCCCGATGGCCGGCATCGCGATCACCGCGCCGACCGCACCCAGGAGCGTGATGTGGTGGGTGACGGGAATCTTCTCGACGCCGAGGTTGAGAAAGAGCAGGCTCATGGCTGAGATCGCGTAGCCCATGAAGATGCTCCCGGTCTCGAGCCAGATGTAACCGCCGAGGATACCGCCCACGATACCGATGGCCGTCACGCCGGACCACTTGTACTGGTGGGGCAGCCAGGGTTCGGTCGCCAGCCGGGCGGTCTCGGTGCCGCCGTCGGCGGCCACGCGTTTCTCCTCGCGCTCAAACGGCGTCATGTCGAGAATGCTCGCGCCGCCGACCTTGCCGACGATCGGGTACCCGAACACGAGTCGGGCAATGAAGGCCGTCGCCACGACCGAAAGGGCGATGTTGTCCGTCGGGAAGCCGAGCTCGGTCATCACCTGCGTGATGAGCATCCCGAGGGCTCCGAAGATCGCACCGACCGCGAGGATGTCGGGTTTGGTCCCGAACGCGTACAGGATGTTCTTCCCGAAGTGGTAGTCCCAGTCGTCGGGCTCCATCTCGGGGTACCGCCGCCCGGCGTAGGCCGTCGCGGCGACGCCGCCGGCGAAGGCGATGTGCGGACCGGTAACCATTCCGAAGCCGATGACCGCGGTGATATCGGTCGCGATGTCACCGCCGAGTTCGCCTTTGAGAATGTTGATCCCTTCGCCGAGGAAGACGACGAAACCCGTGAAGATAAACGCGGGCAGCGCGCCGATCGCGGCGCCGAAGGCACCACCGGCGAGGGCGGCGATGAGCAGGACGGCGAACTCGCCGAGTTCCAGGCCGATGACCGGAATCTGCAGTAGCGTCCCGTACATGGATTACTCCTCACCGTCCCGCGCCCAGTCACGCGATCGGTCGACGGCGTCCGACCAGCGGTCGTACCGCCGATCGGCGGCGTCCGGATCCATCTCAGGTGTGAACTCCGCGTCGACCTGCCAGTTGCTCCGGAGTTCGTCGGGGTCGCTCCAGTAGCCGACGGCGAGGCCGGCCGCGTAGGCCGAGCCCAGCGCCGTCGTCTCGTCGACGACCGGACGAACGATCTCGGAGCCGATGATGTCCGACTGGAGCTGGCAGAGGAAGTTGTTCTTGACCGCGCCGCCGTCGACCTTCAGCGACCGCATCTCGATCCCCGAGTCGGCCTCCATCGCCTCCGCGACGTCGCGCGTCTGGTAGGCGATCGACTCGAGGGTCGCGCGGACGACGTGTTCTTTCCGCGTGCCGCGGGTCATGCCGACGATGGTCCCGCGTGCGCGCTGATCCCAGTGGGGCGCACCCAGTCCCGTGAAGGCGGGGACGACGTAGACGCCGTCCGTCGAGTCGACGCTGCGGGCCAGCTCCGCCGTCTCGGCCGGGTCGTCGATCAGCGTCATGTCCTCGAGCCACTCGATCGCCGCGCCGGTGATGAAGATCGAGCCCTCGAGCGCGTACTGGACGTCCTCGCCCGAGCGCTGGAAGCCGATCGTCGTCAGCAGGCCGTGGTCGCTCTCGACGGCCTCGTCGCCGGTGTTCATCAGGAAGAAGGACCCGGTACCGTAGGTGTTCTTCGCGTCGCCGGCGTCGAAACAGGTCTGCCCGAAGAGGGCGGCCTGCTGGTCGCCCAGCGCGCCCGCGACCGGAACCTCGGCCTCGAGGAAGCCGTCCGGATCGGTCGATCCGTACGTCGCGTCGTCGCTCGACGGCCGCACCTCGGGGAGCATCGCCTCGGGAACGTCGAACTCCGCGAGGAGGTCGTCGTCCCACTCGAGGTCGTGGATGTTGTACAGCATCGTCCGCGAGGCGTTCGTGACCTCGGTGATGTGCTCGCCCGTGAGGTTGTAGATCAGCCACGTGTCGATGGTGCCGAACAGGACATCACCCTTCTCCGCGCGGTCGCGGATGTCCTCGGGCCGCGAGCGCTCGAGTTTGATCGGATCGGCGTTGTCGAGCAGCCACTCGGCCTTCGTCGCCGAGAAGTAGGCGTCGGCCTCCAGTCCGGTCTTCTCACGGATCGTCCCGACCAGATCGTCGTCCTCGAGCTGCTCGACGCGGTCGGTCGTCCGGCGGTCCTGCCAGACGATGGCGTTGTGCACCGGCCGACCGGAGTCGGCGTCCCACAGGAGCGTCGTCTCCCGCTGGTTGGTCACGCCGATGGCCTCGAGCTGGTCGGGACTGACCCCCGCTTGCCCGAGCGCCTGCCTGATGACGTCCTTGGTGTTCTCCCAGATCTCCATCGGGTCGTGCTCGACCCAGCCCGGTTCCGGGTAGATCTGTTCGTGTTTCTCGTAGGCGTTCGCGACGACCTGCCCCTCGTGATCGAACACGATGAAGCGCGTCCCGGTCGTTCCCTGGTCTACCGCACCGACATAGGTATTCTCTGTCATAGTGGTCACCCAGACTCCCACGCGCCGCGTTTACTGTCGGCAGCGTGCTACTGGTAAACAATTTCTACGATCATTATAAATGTTGCTAAATCCATAATCCAAATATCATAACGCAATCGAGCTGGTCGACGGCTGTGGGGCCGAACACGATTTTTTTCAGCACTTTAGCGCGGCTCGCCTCCATCCCGTCGGCGAATTGCGGCTTCGTTCGATGCCGCGTTTCCTCGAGACCAGTCAATTGTTATGGGCGTTCTCGTACCGTCGATAAAGTAAAGACGCGGGTGTCCGTAGGGGCCAACGAAGGAATGGCACGCGATACCGAGGTTCTCGTACTCGGCGGTGGTTCGACCGGCTGTGGCATCGCCCGCGATCTGGCGATGCGCGGCCTCGAGGTCACGCTCGTCGAGCGAGGCAACCTCACGGACGGGACGACCGGTCGAATGCACGGCCTGCTGCACAGCGGCGGGCGATACGCCGTCTCCGACCAGGCCAGCGCGACGGAGTGTATCGAGGAAAACGAGATCCTTCGGGAGATCGCCGGCCACTGCGTCGAGCCCACCGGCGGGCTGTTCGTCCAGCGGCCCGAGGACTCGGACGACTACTTCCGGGAGAAACTCGAGGGCTGTCGGGACTGCGGAATCCCCGCCCGCGTCCTGTCGGGCGCGGAAGCCCGCGAGGTCGAGCCCTACCTCGCGAGCGACGTGACGCGAGCGATCGAGGTTCCCGACGGTGCGGTCGACCCGTTCCGACTCTGCGTCGCGAACGCGATCGACGCCGAGAACCACGGTGCGCGCGTCGAGACCCACGCCGAGGTGATCGATCTCCTGCGCGACGGCGACGACATCTACGGCGTCGAGGTCCGACACGACTCCGGTCCCGGAAAGCGCACCCACAAGACGCCGGGGACGACCGAGGAGATCACCGCCGAGTACGTCGTCAACGCGACCGGCGCGTGGGCCGGTCAGATCGGTGCGATGGCCGACCTCGAGATCGAGGTTCGGCCCTCCAAGGGCGTGATGACGATCATGAACGTCCGGCAGGTCGACACCGTCATCAACCGGTGCCGACCGAAAGGCGACGCGGACATCGTCGTCCCGCACGAGACGACGGCCATCCTCGGCACGACCGACGAGGAGGTCTCGGACCCGGACGACTACCCCGAGGCGGGATGGGAAGTCGACCAGATGATCGACACCCTCTCGGAACTCGTCCCGATCCTCCAGGAGGCCCGGACGATCCGCTCGTTCTGGGGCGTGCGGCCGCTGTACGAGCCCCCGGGGACCGGGACACAGGACCCGACCGACATCACGCGGGACTTCTTCCTGCTCGACCACGCCGATCGCGACGGCGTCTCGGGGATGTCGAGCATCGTCGGCGGGAAGTTCACGACCTACCGGGCGATGGCCGAAGAGATCTCGGACCACGTCTGCGAGAAGCTCGGCGCAACCGCCGGCTGTGCGACCGCCGAGGAACCACTCCCCGGCAGCGAGAACCTCGAGGCCCTCGAGCGGGGGATGGACGATTTCGGACTGCGCTCGCCGGTGGCCCGCCGGAGCAAGCAGCGACTGGGGAGTCGCGCGAGCGAGGTGCTCGAGACGGACGACGCGAACCCCGTGATCTGCCAGTGTGAAGGCGTAACGCGCGCGGAGATTCGAGACGCCATCACCCAGTCGGGTTCGGACCTGAACGCGGTTCGCATCCGCACCCGCGCCTCGATGGGCAACTGTCAGGGCGGCTTTTGCTGTCAGAACATGGCGAACGAGCTCCACCCGGCCTACGACGAGGAGACGGTCCGCGAGGCGCTGGACGAGCTCTACCAGGAGCGCTGGAAGGGCGAGCGCCACGCGCTGTGGGGCGAGCAGCTCTCCCAGGCGATGCTGAACTACGCGCTGCACGCGACGACGATGAACCGCGATCGCGATCCGGCGAACGCGCCGGCGGCCGTCGATTTCGCGTCGTTCGACGGAGGCGATCGCTGAATGGCGATCGAAGACGACGTCCTCATCGTCGGCGGTGGCCTCGCCGGCGCGACCGCCGCGCTCGCCGCCGCCGACCGGGACGTACAGGTTCGGCTCGTGTCCGCCAAGCAGAGCACGCTCCGCCACGCCAGCGGGCTGATCGACGTGCTGGGCTACACGCCGGCCGGCGACGGCCCCCTCGTCGATCCGTTCGAGGCGCTCGCGGACCTCCCCGACGGTCACCCCTACGAGCGGGTGGGTATCGAGGCGGTCCACGACGCCCTCTCGTTCTTCGACGACGTCGCGGGCGACGCGTACGCGGGGGCACACACCGACGCGAACGCGCTCGTCCCGACCCACGGCGGCACCGTCAAGCCGACCGCGCGGTACCCGGCCGGGACCGCCGCCGGCCTCGCGAGCGACGACCGCGACACCCTGCTCGTCGGGTTCGAGACGCTCCCCGACTTCGAGGCACCGCTCGCGGCCGCACACCTCGAGGCGGCGGGTGCGCCCTTCGCGGCCCGCGGCGTGACCGTTCGGTTCCCGGGCATCGCCCGGGACGACGCGAAGGTCACGCGGTACGCGCACCTGCTCGATCAGCCGGAGACCGTCCGGACTGCTGGGGGGGACGCGACCGCTCGCGAGGCCCTCGCCGAAACCGTCCGCCCGCATCTCGAGGACGCGTCTCGCGTCGGTTTCCCCGCCGTCCTCGGCGACGAACGGACCGACGCGGTCAGGGCCGAACTCGCGGACCGGCTCGGCGTCGACGTCTTCGAAGTCCCGATGGGACCGCCGAGCCTCCCCGGACTGCGACTCGAGGACCTGCTCTACGGGGCGCTCGAGGACGCGGGCGTTCGAGTGACGACCGGGGTTCCGGTGGTCGAGTACGAGACGACCCCGACCGACCCCGAACGGATCGACCACGTGATCGTCGACCGCAACGGGACCGAAATTCCCCACCGGGCCGACCAGTACGTGCTCGCGACGGGCGGACTGGTCGGGAAGGGCGTGCGGTCGGAACGCGAACGGGTGTTCGAACCGATCTTCGACTGCCACGTCCCGCACCCGACCGACCGCTACGACTGGTTCGTCGACGACGCCTTCGGCGACCAGCCCTACGCGCGGTTCGGGCTGGCGGTCGACCGCGACCTCCGCCCGCTCGACGCCGCCGCCGACCCCGAGTTTTCGAACCTGCGCGCCGCGGGCGCGGTACTGGGCGGCTACGACTTCGCGGCGGAGAAGTCCGGTGCCGGCGTGTCGCTCGCGACGGGCTACGTCGCCGGCCGACGCGCCGGGACGGAGGGGGGTCGATGATCCGCGACCGCCCCCTCCCGAGGGTCCGACTCGAGCGACCGCCGAGCGACCGGGAGACAGGGCGACCGCACGACGCGACCGACAGCGACCGACCGACTACGGTGATTCGATGAGTGATGCAGAACGACCGACCGACGATGGCGCACCGGGAGACGACGAGTTCGAGCCGATTCAGGTCTTTCCAGAGGCCGAGGAGATGGACCTCCGGCCGGGCGCGGACAACTGTTACAAGTGTTCGACCTGCGACACCAACTGTCCCGTCGCCGAGGTCGACGACGAGTTCCCCGGGCCGAAGTTCCAGGGCCCCGAACAGTGGCGGCTCAAGCGCCAGGACGATCAGGACATCGACGACTCGGTGATGAAGTGTTCGAACTGCATGCGCTGTGACAGCGCCTGCCCCTCCGACGTCCCGCTCTCGCAGATGCACAACACCGCCCGGGGCGAGTACGTCGAGGAACAGATGGACACGTTCTCGCGGGAGTACGTCCGCAATCGGATTCTCGCCAACTACCGGCGACTCGCCCCGCTCGGGGCCGCGTTCCCGCGGACGACGAACTTCGTCATGGGGCTGTCGGTGACCCAGTGGCTGGGCGAGAAAGTGCTCGGGATCACGGGCGAGCGGGAGTTCCCGGCGTTCGCGACGGAGACCTTTCGGGAGTGGTGGACGGCTCGAGGCGGTGCGCAGGTGCGAAACGAGGACAAGCGCATCGCGTACTTCCACGGCTGCTACGCGAACTACAACACGCCCGAGGTGGCGAAGGCCCTGGTCCGCGTCTACGAACACTTCGGCTACGAGATCATGGTCCCCGAGCAGCACTGTTCGGGGACGCCGATGTTCGCCAACGGGATGCTCGAGGACGCGCGCCGGTCGGCCGAGACGAACGTCCGCGAACTCGCCGCGGCGCTCGAGGAGGGTGCGGACATCGTCGCTTCCTGTAGTTCCTGTTCGATGTCGCTCCGCCAGGAGTACCCCGAACTGTTCGACTTCGACGGGACCGAGGACGTCGCGGAGAACACCTGGGACGCCGTCGAGTATCTCCGGGTTCACGAGGACCTCGAGGGCGAACTCGAGGGGACGTCGGTCGGGGACGAGTTCGAGGACTTCGCCTACCACGCGCCGTGTCACGCCCGGAATCAGGGCCTCGACGGGCAGACGACGGAGGTGCTGTCCGCGATCGAGGGGGTCGACGCCCACGACGTCGGCGACTCCTGTTCGGGCATTTCCGGCACGTATGGCTGGAAGGCGGAGAACTACGAGACGTCAATGAAAATCGGTGCAGAAATGTTCGACCACATGGAAGACGCGGACGCGACGGCGGGGCTCACGGAGTGTCCGACCTGCTCGATGCAGATGGAACACGGAACCGGCTACGAGATCACCCACACGCTCGAGGTGCTCGAGGCGGCGCTCGTCGGCGCGGCGACGGAGGCAGGCGCGCAGTAATGGACCTGCAGGAGCGAATCGCCCGGCGACGATCGGCACGGAACGGGCGACGCGTCGTCGTGGACCGCGACCACCTCAGTCCGGTCGTTCACAGACCTGAGCCGGTGGGCCGTGGACCCGTCCTCGAACAACTACTCGACACGCTCGAGCCGGTCTTCGACGGCGAGCTCCCGCCGCCGATCGCGGTCGTCGGCCCCGCGGGCTCGGGAACGTCGGCGATCGTGACCGCGGTCTTCGGCGCGATGAACGATCAGTTCGGCGGCTCGAGCAGCGCGATCGGCACGACGACGCGGGCCGGCAGTACCGACCCGGTGACGTGGTTCGTCACCGTCGACGGTCGGCGGGTCGAGAGCCCGTTCGCCTTCTACCGGGCCGTGCTCTCGGGGATCTCGAGCGATCCGGTCCCCAAGAGCGGCGTCGGCACCGACGAGCTACGCGAACGACTGTGTGACAGGCTCGCCCGTCCCGACCGACGCGCGATCGTCGCGATCGATCACCACGACGAACCCGAGACGCTCGGCGCTGGCCGCGTTCGCGAGCTACTGGCTCCGGTCGCGGACCGCGTCACCCCCGTCGCAGTCGGCCAGCGCGAACCCGACGACCACCAGGGAGCGACCGTCACCGTCCCGGCCTATCGCGATCACGAACTCGTCGACGTGGTGACCGACCGCGCGTCGACGGGACTCGCGGCGGGCGCACTCGACCACGACGTCGTTCGCGAGCTCGCCGGCTGGGCGAACGGTAACGCCCACGACGCGCTCGCGGCCCTGTTCGGAGCCACCGTGCTCGCGAGCGAGGACGACGCGGACCACATCGCCCCCGCTCACCTCGAGGCGGCGCGACGCGACGTCCCCGACTCCGGCGTCCACGTCGGTCGCCCGCTCGCACTCTCCGAGACCCGCCAGCAGGTGTTACTCGCGCTCGCGGAACTCGAGTCGAGCGGTCGCCGTATTCGCGAGATCGCGGCCGCGATCGCCGATCGGTCGTCGCTGACCGCCGGCACGGTCAAGCGGTTCCTGTACGAACTCGCGGATCGTGGCGTCATCGAACGGGTGCCGCTGCCGACCGACGAACGCGGGAGCGGCCGCCAGCCGAGCACCGTCGAGGCGCGGTTTCCGACGATCGCGTTCAGAGCGCTCACGACGACCGCGGCACCGGGCAACGACGACGGCGGCGATCCCTGACCCGGACCGGTGGATACAATCCTTTTTGACCGTGGGGGGAATGAGTGCATTCAATAACGGGTGAGATATGACGATCACGTTCTCGGAGACGACCGCTCCCCCCGGGCTCGAAGTGCACGACTCGATCGAGCAACGCCGCCTCCAGGTCGAAACGTCGGGTCCGGTCTCACCCGAGGAGATCGAACCCGCCGGGTTCTGTTTTCCGGTCGATACGACGTGCGTGATCGAAACGGACGAACTCGTGTTCGACCAGCCCTACTCGGTCACGATCCACGATCGGACCGGACAGAGCGACGCGAGTTTCGACACGGGTGAAACGATCCGACTCGACGACGAACTGCAGTTCATCGGACTGAGCGGCCCGATCAAACTCTACTGCCGGATCGACGTGGCGGGCACGATCGACGTCGGCGTCACGTCCGTCCGGATCACTCTCGATCGGGAGGTGTCGATCGAACTCGGCATGCGCTCCCTCCACGAGCGGCCGGCCGCGACCATTACGACGCCGCCCGATGTCGAGTCCATGATGGCGGCGGTCTCCGCACTGCCGTCGGCCCTGAAGACGACCACGGCGGAACGAACCTGGCCGACGCTGCGCGGCCACCCGCCGCTGATCGAACTGGGCGACGACCTCGAGATACCGGACGCCGTCAGCGCCCCCGACGGCGACGTCACGCTGACCGTCCCGCCGGATCGACTGTCGCTGTACCGGGCCGCACCGCTGGCGTTTTTTCTCGGGGCGACCGTTCGGCCGGGCTCCCGGCCGGCGCTCGAAGCCGGTCGGTTCGAACGAGCCCTCCCGACGGACGGGCCCGAGTTCGAGAACACCATCGCTCGACTGCTGAAACGGTTCTTCTTCCTCGAGTGTCTGACGAGGACGGAGGGGATCTTCCGGTACGAACTCCACGAACGCCGGGAACTGGAACCCGAACTCCCGTACGACCTCGCCGACATCTACGAGGCCGACCTTCCGGCGCGACTCGAGCGGTATCTCGACGTCCCGGCCGAGCGACTCGAGCCGTACATCCCGCGCTGGCCGCTGACCGCACACGTGCCGGACGATCCGGACACCGTCGAACTGCTACCGTTTCTCGTCAACGAGCTCGGGATCGTCCGCGACTCGCGGGGCGAACAGCCCGAGACGATACCCGGCTCCGGAGAGCTCTCCGGGCTCGTCCGATCCGCGACCCGCGCCAGCGGCCCGTCGGAGTCTTCCGGTCTCGATCGATCGTCGTTCGTCGTTCCCGCCGTTACCGACGAGTCCGTCGAGCACGCCTGGTTCGGGGACGGCATCCCGCAGCGCGCCTCGAAAGCGACGCTCGAGGCGTATCGAAACCAGATGGCCCGCGACGCGAGAAACGAGTCGATCGAGATCCTGCTCGTCTGTAACGACGCCCGGATGATCGACGAACACGACCTCCTCGACGGGGCCTACGGGAACCGGGAGCTGCTCCCCTTCGAGATCCGCTCGGCGTTCGGCGTCGATACCGATCAGCTCGCCGAGTTACTCACCGACGGCGGCTACGACTTCTTCCACTACATCGGCCACGCGACCGAGGACGGACTCCGCTGTCCGGACGGCGAACTGGACGTCAGAACCCTCCCGTCGGTCGACGTGGGCGTGTTCTTCCTGAACGCCTGTCGCTCCTACGAACAGGGACTCGCGCTCACGCGGCGCGGCGCGTTCGGCGGCGTCAGTACGTACGCCGACGTCAACAACGACCACGCCGTCGACGCCGGCGAAACGATGGCGAGGCTGCTCAACCGCGGCTTCTCGCTCCGGGGTGCGCTCGAGATCGCCCGGGCGAACTCGCTGTTGGGCGATCAGTACCTCATCGTCGGTGACGGATCGGCGGATATCGCCCAGTCGGACGGCGGCGCGCCCGCCGTCATCGAACTCGAGCGGAGCGCCGACGGGTTCGATTTCGCCATTCGATCCTACTCGACGAAGGAGTTCAAGCTGGGCACCGCGACCGAGTCGACCCTTCATACGGTGTCCGATCGGCATCTGAGCCCGGGCGTAACGCCGTTTTCGAACGTCACACGGGACTCCCTCCACGAGTATATCACGTGGACCGAACTGCCGCTCATTGTCGACGACGAACTGCAGTGGAACGACGGGATCGGCCCCGCGCTGATCGACTGACAGCACGTCAGTTCGCCCGGCGGGCGAGACGCTTCGACACGCGGGTCGGACCGACCGAATACATGTCGTTTTCCGCCACTATCGAACCGTGAGCGACGGGTTCCGACGGTGGTGGGGTATGCGACTCCGTCCGGCGCTACCGGGGCGGAAGCGCGTGTAGTGGATCGCGAGAAAATACGGCGTACCGAAGCGTCGAATTCGAACTCGGATTTTAGGGGCCGACCTGCGAGGACGTTCCCGCAACGACCGTGCCCGCCTGGCTGAGCAGAACGAACAGGGTGAACATTGCGCCGATCATTCGGGGGTGCTGTGCGAGGTAATCCTTCATGCTGTCTTTTGCGGACATTACATTCCAATGGTAGCTGCCATCGGTAATAAATTTATCTTATGTTTACATATAGTATTTATTATAAACCAATGAAAATCTGTGCCGGTGTGCAGAATCGGCTGCAACTCATGGCCGCCGCGTTCGGTGAGCCCCAGTGAGAGAGGTCATCGGTATCTCGGTCGACGTACGAGTCGTCGCGACCGATCGCGCCGGCCGTGTCGATCGGCGCGACCGTCCACGGGGCTACCGGCACCTCGAGCCCCGCCGTATCAGCACCGCGGTCGATACCGGGGCCGTCTGTCGGGGCTCGAGCGGTATCGCCGACGGCAGCAAAAGAACACGTCTTCCAGCACCGTTCGTCGTTCGAAACGTGGTTCGGGTCTCGACTCGTGACGACCGCTCTCGCCGGGCTCAGTGCGCCGGTTCGGCGGCGACGGGTTCGAACGACGCCGCGGTTTCGTTCTCCGCGGTTTCGTTGTCGCTCGATCCGTCGGTCGTCGATCCGTCGTCGCCCGACCCGGTCTCGCTTTCGTTCCCGGTCGTCTCGTTCGCCGGCTCCTCGGACTCGAGTTCCTCGAGCGTGACGTCGTCGATCGTCTCACCCCGCACGACCGCCGTCTCGGGGACGTCGGTCTGTCCTCTGTACTGGACGACGGGGAAGCCCTGTTCGCCGGGCGTGATGACGCTGACGTTGTAGTCGCCCGTGGCCTCGACGCTACTGTTCGTGTAGCCGTCGTCGACGCCGAGCTCGTCGTCGGTCGCGTACGGCACCGTCAGCTCGTAGCTCCCGTCGTCCGAGACGTCCGTTCGCTGCGTGTAATTGAACGTCCGCCCGTCACTGGTCTCGAGTTCGACCGATGCGGCGACCGTCGCGTTGGCCGTGTCGGAGACGTTCGCGTCGTCGAGGTTCCCGGTGATGGTCGCGCCCTCGACGCGTTCGAACGTCTTCACGGCCGCCGCGCTCTTGGCGTCGAAGAGCTGGTAGTTCGGGTGGTTCTGGAGCTGGGCCACCTGCGACCGGGGCATGCGCTGGTTCACGACCACTGCGGGCCGTCCCTGCCCGGGCGAGACCGGCTGTCCGTTTCCGTTGACGTAGAGGAGTTGGCCGTTGTTGTCGACCTGCGCGTAGCTGACGAACACTGCCGTCCCGGCGTCGGCGTCCTCGTTGACGAGCCGGTAATGCTCCATCCCCCGCGTATCGTCGAAGTACAGCTGTGACAACATCGTGTCGTCGTACGGCATGTCGCCGAAGACCTGCCTGATCTCGGAGGCGTTGACCGGCTGGCCGTTGTAGTCCTCGGGAGTCACGTAGTGACCGTAATCCGGCCCGGAGAACTGCGTGATCGCCCCGAACTTGCCGCCGGCCATCTGGTAATCGATCATCACGTATCGGATCGGTTCGTCGCCCTCGCCCTCCGCAACCGCCTGCTGGAGGTCTTCAGTGGACCGATCGGCGACGGGTTCGCCCGCGGCGATCGCATCGAGGATCAGCTCACCGCGGCGTTCGGATTCCGCGGTCAGGAAGGCAGACGACGACTTCGCGTTCTGCTGGAACGGGTTCGAGTGCGGGATCCGCTCGGCCTGGGTCGTTATCAGGTGGCCGTAGTCCCACCACGACATGACCCCGTACGCGCCGTCGGGATACTCGTAGTCCCCGTCTCCTGGGTTATAGCTCCCGTAATAGTCGAGTTCGTCCGCTTTGGTCGCGTTCCCGTAGTTGCCCGGCGCGGGCGTGTTCTCCTGGAGCCACTCGTTCGATCCCTCCCACGTCATCGCGGAGGAATGGGGGCCGGTCTGCTCGGCTCTGTCCCAGGCAGTGCCGACCGACTGGTCCTGGTCACCGCCGGCTAACGGCGGGAGCAGCGGTGCGAAGAGGAGCAAGACGACCAGCACGACGACGATAACCTGATAGGTCTCGATCCCGCGGAGCGACTCGAGACTGCTCGTGAGATCGAGATCGAAGAGCTGGGCGATCTCCGCGACGAACGCGGCGTTGACGACCGCGACCGCGAGCACGAGGTAGTAGGAGAAGCGAACCTGCGTCGCCGCCATGCTGATCAGGAACAGCGACCAGACGATGACGAGGGCGTGCTCGGCCCGGAACCGGCGACCGAACAGTGGGCGGATCGCGAGGAAGGCGAGCCCGGCGAGCATCGTGTAGAACGCGGCCCCGACTTCCGTGAAGGCGTGGTCGAAGAAGTTGTCCGGCGGTTGGACCTCCTGGACGGTGAGCGCGGCATCGGTCGCACCCAGGGGAAGCAGCCGTCCCGTGAGGTTCCCGATCAGCGTACTGTACAGGGCTGGCAGGACGAGCCACATGACCACCAGCCCGGCACCCGCGATACCGACGATCGCAGCGGGGTAGTACCGGCGCTCGATTCCGCGGTCGTTCCACGCTCGAGCGAGCCACGCCATGAAGACGCAGCCGACTGCGACCAGCGCCGCGAGAAGCGGCTGGAGATAGCTGAACGACGTCGTGCCGAACTCGGGCTGTTCGATGAGCAGTGCGGTCACGATGGTGGTCACACCGAGGCTCACTGCACCGACGAACGCGATGTGATCGGGGGAGACGCCGCGGAGGTAGTCCAGACAGAGCTGGACGGCGAAGAAGGTCCCGAAGATACCGATCAGGACGACGCCTGCCGGCCAGACCCAGATGTACAGTGCGAGCGCGAACCCGGCGAGCGCGCTGTAGATGGCGGGCGTCCGGAGCGGTTTCCAGTCCCTGTCGGCGACCAACTCGTAGATCGGCTTCTCGCGTTCGCCGACGGAGAGCGCGACCATCATCGCGAGCACGGCGATCGCCATGAACAGCGCTTCCCCGATGTGGTGATCGAGCTGCCCGACGGTCGACCGCGAGAGGAACTGGCCGCGGGCGAGCGCGAGAATGAGGATCGAAACGATACCGCCCAGCGTCCCACCGAGTCGCCGCCCCATGTAGAAGACCGGAATCGCGATGAGCGCGGCCATCGTCGGGATCGCGAGCAGTGAAACCGTGTACAGCGTCTGGGTCGACGGATCGCCGAGGCCGACGATCATCGCCGCGGTGACGATGAGTTGATCGAACAGCGTCCCGAACTGGCCGACGTAGTGGCCGGTCGGGAACCCCGTCCAGACCTCGTACGGCATCGTGTGCGGATAGTTTTCCGCGGTCCACTGGATCGATCGCCAGTGGTACCAGGAGTCGATCCCCGCGAGCGCGGGCGTTCCGTCCTCGGTGACGAACCGATCGTACGACTGGGTCCGCAACCACAACATGAACAGCATCACGGCCCCGATTACGGGGAGGTGATACCAGTTCCGCCACGCCGTCAGGACCGACGTTTCGGTCCCGTCCTCGACGCGTTCGGTGTCGGTGCTCATTAGGTTGCACGAGACCGAAGCCAAGAATAAGCCTTGTCATATACTTGCGGAGTCTTTCGGTACGAAGAACTGTCCGACACACTGACGGAGCCCGGCCGAGAACGTAGCTCCGATGGACGTTTCGGTCATCCTCTGTACCTACGACCCCGGGACGTACGATGACTTCTGTGAGGCCGCGACGAGCGTCCTCGAGCAGACGTACGATAGCGTCGAACTCGTGATCGTCGTCGACGGCGTCGACGCCGTCTATGAACGCGTTCGCGAGGACTTCGGTGATCGTGACGATATCGTGATCCACTGTAACGACGAGAACCGCGGACTGCTGGCGAGTCGCAACCGCGGCGTCGAACTCGCGAGCGGTGACGTGGTCGCGTTCCTCGACGACGACGCCGTCGCCGACGAAGAGTGGATCGAGTTCCTGCTCGAGGCGTACGAGGGAGAGAACGCGATCGCAGCCGGCGGGAAGATGACGCCGCGGTGGGTCGCCGGCAGACCGGAGTTCCTCCCGGAAGAGTTCTACTGGCTCGTCGGCGTCACCCATCGAGGGTTCGCCGACGGCGCGGGCGAGGTTCGAAACACGTTCGGCTCGAACATCTCCTTTCGTCGCGACGTGTTCCTGAACCTCGGCGGCTTCGATACGGACATCGGCGGCCGGAAGGGGGACAAAAACCTGCAGGGCGGAGAGACCGAACTGTGCGCACGGATGCAACGCGAGTACGGCCGCGGCGTCTGGTACGTCCCCGATGCGGCAGTCGAGCACAAGGTCTTCGAGTATCGAACGGACCCGAAATGGCTACTCGAACGGGCCTTCTGGCAGGGGTACTCGAAGCGGGCGATGGAGACCCTCGTTCCGGACTCGAGCGACGAAGAGAGCGCGTTCCTCGGAACGCTCCTCCTCGATTTCGTTCCCCACCGAGCGCACCGCCTCGCGACGGACCCGACCATCGGACGAGCGACCCAGCTACTCGCACTGGTCGTCTTCACGGTCGTCGTCGGGGTCGGATACCTGTACGGTGTCACGCGGTACCGATGACTACCACGTCCGCCACATCGAGGGTACTCTGGCTCACACCGGACAAACCGGCCGATATCAGCGTCGGACGACAGCGTATCGCCGATCACCTCTCCAGCGACGGGATCGCGGTGGCCCTTCGCGGAACCACGCCGAAGACGGTGTTGCAATCGCTCCGCGAGGCCGATCGGTACGATGTCGTCGTCGGAACGACGCGAGCGGGCGCTATCGCCGGACTGGTTCTGAAACTCGCGACCGGGACGCCGTTGGTCGTCGATCACATCGACCCGATCAGGCAGTTCGAGGCGACCCATCCACGCTGGCTCGGGGCGATCGTCCGCCAACTCGAGAACGCGGCGTTCCGTATCGCCGACCACGTACTGTACGTCTACGCCGAGGAGGAAGACCGCGTCGAGCGCTTCGCGTCCGCAACGAAAACGGATCTCGGCGTCGAGTTCGATCGGTTCGCGAACCCCCCCGAGGAGACGGTATCGAGCGCGAAATCGGCACTCGGCCCGTTCGACGAGGAGAACGTGGCGATCTACGTCGGCGGCCTCGAGCCGATTTATCATATCCGTGACCTACTCGACGCGTTCACGGCTATTGACGGGTGGACGCTGGTCGTCCTGGGCACGGGATCGCTCGCGGATCTCGTCGAACGAACGGCAGCAGCACACGAGTGCATCGTTTTCCCGGGGACGGTCGATCACCACCTCGTTCCGGGATACCTTCACGCCGCCGACGTCGGCATCTGTCTCGTCGACGATCCGCACACGCTGAAGGTCCTCGAGTACGGCGCAGCGGGAGTACCGACCGTGCAGGTTCGCGGTCGCGCCGAGAACCGGTTCGACGGCCGCGTCGAGTTTTGCGATCCGACGCCGGACAGTATCGCCCGCGCCGTGGAGCGCGCCGCGACGGCGGACCCAACGCCGCTGCAATCGTTTGCTCGAGCCTTCGACTGGTCGAAAATCGCTGAAACGTATAAACAGGTCATCACAACCGTAAAATAACGGGAGAATGCAGTTGTCGGCATGGACGATATCCTCCTCGTGACAGTCGATTCTCTCCGCGCGGATCACGTCGGCTGGCACGAGTACGAGCGCGAGACGACCCCGAATCTCGATGCGCTTGCCGAGCGTGGGGAGACTTTCACGAACGCGTTCGCACATGCATGCAGCACTCGGCCCTCGTTTCCGTCGATTCTCACGTCGTCGTACGCACTCATGTACGGCGGCTACGAGCGGATTTCCGAGAAGCGAACGCTGCTCTCGGAAGTGTTCGACAGTGCTGGCTACCGGACGGCTGGGTTCCACTCGAACCTCTACTTGAGCGCTGATTTCGGGTACGACCGCGGGTTCGACGAGTTCTACGATTCGAAGACGGATCCATCGGCGACCGCACGGCTTCGCCAGTTCGTGAAAGACCGATTGGATTCCGACGGATTGCTCTACCAGACGCTCGCGCAAGCGTTCGAGACCGCCGAACGGACCGCGGGCGCGAACGTCGGCTCCGCGTACGTGAACGCCGACGAGATAACCGATCACGCGCTCGAGTGGGTGGAGTCGGTCCGCGACGACGGTCCGCGATTCCTGTGGGTCCACTACATGGACGTTCACCATCCGTACGTCCCGCCGGAGCGCCATCAACGAGCGTTCCGGGACGAACCGATCGGCGATCGACGGGCGATAAAACTTCGGCGCAAGATGATCGAGTCTCCCGACGAGGTCACTCAGCGAGAGCTCGACGACATTATCGACCTCTACGACGCGGAGATCCGCTTTACTGACGAACAGATCGGGCGGTTGGTCGAAACCGTTCGAGAATCGTGGGACGGTGCGACCACGCTCGTCACGGCCGACCACGGCGAGGAGTTCCTCGATCACGGCCAGTTCAGCCACTATGCGACCTTCTACGACGAGGTGCTCCACGTTCCGCTGTTGTACGACGACGAATCCGGCTCCGGTGGCAGCCACGACGAACTCGTCGGCCTCCTCGACGTCGCGCCGACGCTCGTCGAGCGCGCGGGACTCGAGCCGCCGTCGAACTTCCGCGGGGAGAGTTTACACGCTCTGTTCGACGGCGACGGGTGGTCCCGGGACCACCTCATCGGCGATTGGGCCAACACGAATACGGGCGAGCGTCGCTTCTCCTACCGCGACCACGAGTGGAAGTACATTCGGACCGGCGACGGCGAGGAACTCTACGATCTGACGACCGATCCCGGTGAACGGGAGAGCGTCGTCGACACCGAACCGGAAATCCTCGAGCACGCACGAGACGTGATCGACGATCACGAACGGGCCATCGAGGAAACCGCGACCGATCTCGGTGACGTGGAGATGGAAGAGGCGGTCAAGGACCGACTACGCGACCTCGGCTACAAGGAGTAAGATGAGCGATCGAACGCCGCTAGTGAGCGTTATCGTCCCGACGTACAACAGACCCGAACGGTTGGTGCGATCCCTCGAGAGCGTCGCCGACCAGACCTACGAGCGCCTCGAGGTCATCGTCGTCGACGACGGATCGGAGACACCAGCCACGGACGTCGTCGCGCCAGTTCGCGATGAACTCCCGTACGAAGTCACCGTCATCAGACACGACGAGAATCGCGGCGCGAACGCGGCCCGCAATACGGGTATCCGTGAAGCGTCGGGCGAATTCCTCGCGTTTCTCGACGACGATGACGAGTGGAACCCGTCGAAGGTGACCCGGCAGGTAGACGCCTTTCAGCGGGCGTCCGACGACCTCGGATTGGTATACACCGCGCTTCGACTCGTCGACGACGACGGAACGGTCCTCCGGACGACCGACGCGTCGGTCGCCGGTGACGTGACGCGACAGCTCCTGTGTCGGAACGCTATCGGCTCGTTCTCCTGCGTGATGGTTCGGTCCACGGCGGCCGCCGACGCCGGCCCCCTCGACGAGGCGTTTCCGAGCTGGCAGGATCTGGACTGGTACATCCGTATTTCCGAGAACTGGACCGTCCAGCCGATTTCCGACCCGCTCGTCACGAACGCCGCGGGGACGCACGACCGGATCACCGACGACCTCGAGGCGCTGATCGAGGAGACGTATCCGCGCTTCCTCTGGAAACACCGCCCGCGAGCGGCGGCGTACGGTGCGCTGTTCGAACGCAAAATGCTCGGCTGGGCCGCGTTCCGGATCGGCGCGTGGTATGCGCTTCCGTCCGGGCAGTACGAGACGGCGCGCCGGTTCCTCCGACGCGCGATCACGATCTATCCCCTCGAACCGCAGTTCTTCCTCTACGCCGCGATCGCCGTCGGCGGCGAACCGGCGACACGAGTCTTCGAGTGGGCAAAGCGGTGATCGCTACGGGACGGAAGTGATCCGGGCTCGAACCGCGGTCTCCGTTGGTACTGTTCTCGGAGTCGGATACGGACCCCACTGACATCCGGTCGAATCGTGTATCGGATGATATAGGTTGACTATGCATCGGATTCGACTAAACCGCATGCGGTCGTAGATCGGTCGTATGCGACAGTCAGGGACATCCCCCTCACAGTTTTCATCCCGCGTATTCGGCTGTATACCGCCGATCAGATCACACGGGACGCTCGCAACGGCGGTGTCGCCGTCACGTTCGAAACAAACGCCCTCGCGTCGCCTTTCCGAAGAGCGACAACTATGAGCGACGATGGACGTCCTGCTCCCGGCAGTTACGCTGCCAGCACGAGTGATTACAGTACGGGCGAGGCGAGGCCGACTGAGAGGGTCGCCTCCCCGTATCCGACCGACGATCCGATACTGAGCCGTATCGGCGGAACGCCGCTCGTCGACTATCCCGAATCGGGGACCGGTGGAGATATCGCGCTCAAATTGGAGATGGAGAATCCGACCGGGTCGATGAAGGATCGGATCGCGCTCGGAATCATCCGGGAGTTAGCTGACGACGGTCGACTAGCGGCCGACGATGTCGTCGTCGAAGCGTCGTCGGGGAATACCGCGGGTGCTGTCTCTCTGGTGACTAATCGTCTCGGCTACGATAGCGTACTGACGACTCCGGCTGGAACGAGCGCACAGAAAATCGGCTACGTTCGGTCGCTGGGGAGCGAGATCGTCGAGTGCCCGAACGTCGATTCCGACGACGAACGGCACTATCGAACGACGGCGAAACGGATCGCATCGGAACGGAACGGTGTCTGGTTGGACCAGTATTCGAATCAGTTGAATCCGACAGTTCATTACAAGTGGACCGGACCCGAACTGTGGGAACAGGCGGGGGGTGACGTGACGCACATCGTCTGTCCGATGGGTACCGGTGGTACAGTCTCCGGTATTGCCAGATACGTGACGGAGCAGAGTTCGGACGTGCACGTCATCGGCGTCGACGCCCAGCAATCGAACATCTCCGCTTCGTTTTACGGTACTGACCCCGGACCCTACGACACCGATGTCGAGGGGCTCGGGAAGGGGCACGAACTTCCGACCATGTGGTTCCAGTACGTCGACGAGGTCCGGAGCGTCGATGATGAACGGGCCTTCGTTCAGACCCGGCGCGCTGCCGCTGACCACGGGGTTCTCGTGGGTGGGTCCACCGGAGCGGCACTCGCTGTCGCCCGCGACGTCGCGAGCGATCAGCCGGACGCGCGGATCGTCGTGATCGGCTGTGACGGTGGCGAGCAGTACTTCGATACGATTTTCGACGACTCGTGGATGCAAGAGCGCGGCTACCGAACGGAGTAGCACCGACTCCGGTCCGAGTAAACTACCGCGCGGAAACGCGAGCCGAACGGATGCGACCAACCCCTACCGAGACCCCACGACTCGATCCGAGAGCAGGTCGGTAGGCAGAGGATTCTTTTCTCTCCGTCACCCCAACCTCGCACCCATGGTCGGTATCTGTGGGATTCTGGGCGATCCGCAACACGACATCGATGCGATCGACCACACCATCGAATGGGCTGACCACGAGGAAGGCGGCGTTTACAGGGACGATACCGTCCAGATATCCCACTCAGTACATCGGGAATCCGATGCACACCAACCCGAAACGACGCGAGAAGAGCGGCGACTGTGGATCTGGGGAGACGTTATCGGATTCGAGGATTCGACGGGCTATACGCCGCGGGAAGGGACCGACGTCTCGGACGCAGCGTACTGTGCTGACTTACTGCGCTCCCACGGGCCGTCGTTCGTCGAGGGCCTGAACAGCGAATTTGCGGGAGTGATCCTCGAACGGGACCGAACGGAGGCAACACTGTTCACGGATCGACTTGGTGCGCGGCCGATCTATTTCACCGACGAACTCGACGACTCCGTCCTCTTTTCGACCCACCTGAATAGCATCCTGGCACATCCTGCTTTCGAGCCGTCGGTCGACGACGAACTGCTGTCGGAATTTCTCACACTCGAGCGAACGTTCGGCATCTACACGCCGTTCGAGGGCGTGTCTCAACTCCATCCGGGCTCGACGCTCACGGTCGATCTCGAGACCGGATCGACCTCGCTCGAGCGATACTGGGTGCCGCGGTATCGACCCATAGATCGACCGTACGACGAGCACGTCCGGGAATTCTCCTCGATCATCCAACGGAGCGTCGAAGAGCGCAGCGATCCGTCGGCGACCGAAGGCCTCTTCGTCAGCGGCGGGAGCGACTCGAGATTACTCCTGTCCCTGTTGGCCGACGACGTCACGGGCTATCATCTGAACGACTCGATGAACACCGAGGCCGAAATCGCACGGGAAGCGTGTGAGACGGCGGGAGTGGCGTTCAGATTCCTGCAGCGGGAACCGGACTATCTGACGGACGTGCTCGAGCGAGTCGCGGACTTTCAGCTCTTCCAGTCGTTTTTCGACCAGGCGCACTTCGCGGGGTTCGAAGACGAACTCACCGACGAGGTCGACGCCGTGTTTTCCGGCCACACAGCGGACACGATACTGGAGGGGTTTTATCTGCCGACGCGAGAGGTTCCCGTCCCGCATCTGGGATGGACGATTCCGTTGCCGGTCCTCGAACCCGTCGAGAGCGTGAGTTCGTACGCCGAGTACATCGTCAACGACTACCAGTATCACAGGGGGTCGTCGACGAATACGCAACCGGCCTACGTGACGCTCGACAAATCGCCGGTGGCGGTGTTGCGCGAGTATATGACCGAATCGGCCGACGGCATCGTTCATCATGGCGTTACATATCCGTCGCTCGACGCGTTAGCGCACGCCGGTGGATTCTATCCGATAACCAATAATAAGGCGTATTTCACGTACTACACGGCGAATCAGATGTTGCCGACGCACTATCCGTTTCTGGACAACCGAGTGATCGACTTCTCGCTGTCCGTTCCGCACCGCCATCACGTCCGACGGAGTATCGTCAACCGCACCCTCACAGAACGGAACCGTGCCCTCGCAGAGATTCCGAAAGCGGGGATCGGCCTTCCGTTGACGTACCCGCGAACGGTGTACAGCGTCGCAGAGCTGTGGCGGAGCTTCAAGACGAACATCGTTCCCGATTCCGGTTCCGGCGGCGGCTCGTGGAGCGATAACGCCGCGGTACTCAGGGAGACGAATATCGCCGAGTCGCACCTGTTGAACGAGGAGCACGCCGAACGGTGCCCGGCGATGATCGATTGGGACGAAATCGAAGCGCTGTACCGACGCCATCTCGAGGGGGAAAACAACTACTTCGACCTGTACGCGGTGCTCTCTCTCTGCAATTCGTATCCTGCGAAAAACGATCTCGTGGCTCCGCGGTAGGCACGACTATCGATGACACCACGTCCCACAGTCGTTCGATCCGACGACCGGCCGGCAGTAGGCCGGCACGCTCGAGGAGAACGCATCGAGGTCGCGTTCGATAGCGTTTTTTCGCGAGCGTCCATTGGTGCGACCGACGGGTACGACGATAAATGGTAGTATGAAGCTAGGTCAAATATCGTTCGTCAACTTCGCCTCCCAGATCGCGTCATCGGTATTCGGTTTCATCGCGACGATTTATCTCGCTCGAACGCTGGGTGCGGGCGTGTTAGGGACGTATTTTCTCGTCATAGCGATCGTCATCTGGGTAAAGGTGATCATGTTCGGTGGGGTTCAGTCGGCGCTTACGAAGCGTCTAAGCGAAGGCGAGGAGACCGGCGCGTACCTTACCGCTGGAATCGGGTTGTTTGTCGGCATCTACGCGGTGCTTCTCGTCGGACTGTTCCTCGCACGCGATCTCGTCAACGACTACATCGGCCAAGCCGTGACGGTACCGATCGCCGTCGTTCTCTTCGCGACGTTACTGCTTCTGTTCGTTTCGGGAGTTCTGCAGGGACAGCATCGCGTTCATATTTCGGGTGCGCTCCAGCCGGTGGATACGTTCTCACGGAGCGCGCTCCAGATCGCCGCCGTGTTGCTCGGCTCCGGATTGATCGGCCTCCTCACCGGATACGCGATCGCGAGCGTTATCGCAGGGGTCGTCGGTGCGGTATTCGTCGGCTGGAAGTGGGAACGCCCGACCCGCCGTCACGTTCGGAGCCTGTTCGATTACGCCCGATACTCGTGGCTCGGCCGACTGAGTTCGCGCACGTTTTCCTCGATGGACACGCTCGTCCTCGGCGTGTTCGTCGCTCCCGATCTCATCGGCGTGTACGAGATTTCCTGGAATCTCGCATCACTGCTCGCGATTTTCAGCCTCGCGATACAGCAAACGTTGTTCCCCGAAATTAGTAGCGTCGCAGCGGACGACAACCGCGAGCGGATCGCGAACCTGCTCGACGACGCGTTCGCGTACGCCGGGCTGTTTCTCATTCCCGGCTTGGTCGGAAGCCTCCTCATCGGCGATTTCGTCCTCCGGATCTACGGTGCCGAATTCAGCGTCGGACACACCGTGCTCGTGATACTCGTCGCGTCACGGCTCGCGTACGCGTACGGCGAACAGTTCCTGAACGCACTCAACGGGCTCGACAGACCCGATCTCGCGTTTCGAATTAACGGGATCTTTTTCGTCACGAACATCTCGCTCAACTTCGCGCTCGTGTCCGAGTACGGGTGGATCGGTGCGGCGGTCGCAACGGCCGTTTCCGCGCTCGTAACGGTCGTGGTCGGCTACCGGGTTCTCACTCGCTTCATTTCCGTCTCGTTTCCGGCCCGAGAAGTCGCGATACAGGTTCTCGCCGCCGCGCCGATGGCCGTCGTCGTCGGGATCGGACGGCTGTTCCTCGATCCCAGCGAAATGGCGGCCGTCGTGCTGGTCGCGCTCGGTGCGACCACGTACTTCGCAGCACTGTTTCTCCTGTCCGGGCGCTTCCGGACGACCGTGGTTCGAAACTTGCCGATGGGGTACGGCGGCTCGTAGCTCGCTCGAGACGGGCGTAACGGTGCCCCCGATTCGGTGTACGAACGTCCTACTCGACCGGTGGCGCTCCGGAACGGGACGTATCGAGTCACTGTGATCCCGGTCATTCATAGCGGACGGACGAATAGACGGGGATATGCAAGCCGTCGTGCTCGCCGCAGGCGAAGGAACCCGCCTCCGTCCCCTCACCGAAGAGAAACCGAAAGTGCTCGTCGAGGTCGACGGAACGCCACTCATCGAGGACGTCTTCGACAATCTGATCGACATCGGGGCGACGGAGTTCATCGTCGTCGTCGGCTACCGCAAGGAGAAGATCATCGAGCGGTACGACGACGAGTACCGGGGCATTCCGATCACGTACGCACACCAGCGCGAGCAACTCGGACTCGCTCACGCGATCCTGCAAGCGGAGCCGTACATCGACGACGACTTCATGCTCATGCTCGGGGACAACATCTTTCGCGCCAACCTCAGCGACGTCGTCAACCGACAGCGGGAAGATCGCGCGGACGCAGCCTTCCTCGTCGAGGAAGTCCCGTTCGACGAGGCCTCTCGCTACGGCGTCCTCGACACGAACGAGTACGGAGAGATCGTCGAAGTGGTGGAAAAGCCGGACGATCCGCCGTCGAACCTCGTGATGACTGGCTTCTACACGTTCACGCCAGCGATCTTTCACGCCTGTCATCTCGTGCAACCGAGCGACCGCGGCGAGTACGAACTGCCGGACGCGATCGATCTGCTCATCCAGTCAGGGCGGACCATCGACGCGATCCGTATGGACGGCTGGCGCGTCGACGTCGGCTATCCGGCGGATCGCGACAAGGCCGAAGACCGGCTGCTCACGGAATCCGAACGGGAGTGACCGTGGCGGATCGCCAGGGCCGGCGAACGGCGACCGCGGTCGACAGGCCGACGTAGTCGGCCCGACCACTCACGCCGACTGCGGCGTCTCGAGGCTCTCGTACTCCCAGATCAGGTCGAAGTACCGTTTCATGCCGGCGACGAACGAGCCGTTCTCCGTGATCGCGGCCTGTCGCCGGTAATCGGGCACGTCGGTCTCCTCGACGAGGAAGATTGCCTTCCCCGAATCGTACTCCATGCTCGGGTCGATGAAGGTGCCACGCCAGGGTAGCACCGTTTCGCTGAATCGGTAGTCGATCGCGGGATACTCGCTCGCGATTCGGTCGACGATCTCCGCCTGTACCGTCGCCTTTTCCTCGGGAAGCGCCCGCGGATCGAGGAACAGCACCGAGATCTCGAGGTCGCGCTCGAGCGCATCGTCGACGGCCGGTTCGACGTCGTCGAAGTACGCGAAGCTGTTCGTGATGACGAAGACCCGGTCCGACGCGTTCTGGTAGAGCTGTCTGGTCTCCGTCTCGCTCGGCTCGCCGACGTCGACGACCGAAAACAGTTCGGACATCGGTGACACTTCCTCGTCGGCCTGCTCGTAGCGCGGCCCGAACTCCGCGATGAACTCCTCTTCCAGGCCGTCGACCGCGTTGCAGTAGTCCTCGTACTGCTGTCGCCGGTTCTCTTTCGCGCGCTCGAGGATTTCCGCGGGCGATTTCGGCTGGTACTGTTTCGGACGGCCGGGGATCACCTTGATGAAGCCGTACTCGGAGAGCGAGTCGAGAACGCCGTACACCCGCGCTTTGGGGATACCGGTCGCCTCGGAGACGTTCGGCGCGGTCGTCCGGCCGGCGCTCAGCAGGTGGGCGAGGGCCGTGGCTTCGTACTCCTTCAGGTCCAATCGCTGGAGCAGTTCCGTCGAACCGGTTCGCGTACCCATTGGCGACCGATTGGCAGTGGAAGACCGTAAACCCGAGTGTTCGACGTTCCGCGGGCGAACGGGCCCCGAACGAGTGACCGGCGGGAGTTAGGCGTTCCGCCGGAGCAGTTCCCGCACCGACTCGTCGACCGTGTGGCGCGCCTCCCAACCGAGTATCTCGTTCGCTTTCGAGGTATCGACCGTGAAGTCCTCGACCATCGTTTCGGCGCTTCGGGGGTTCTCGACGAGTTCGACATCGACCGAGACGCCGAGTTCGTCGCGGGCGAGTTCCTGTACCGTCTCCGCGACCGACATCACCGACGGGTCTTCGTTGCCCGCGATCTCGTAGGTCTCGGTGCCCGTGTCGCCGTCGGCCAGCTGCTCGAGCAGCCGTTCCGTGCTCCGGACGTAGGATCTGGCGACGTCTTTGACGTGAACGAAGTTTCGGGACTGCGTCCCCGGTTCGTACACCGTCAGCGGCTCGCCGGCCGTCGCACGGTCGACGAAGAAATTGATGACGGTGGGTTTCGAGACGACCGTGTCGCCGACGACGTGGTCGCCGTAGAGGTTCGACTTCAGGAACAGGTGGGCGGGGAACGCCCCCTCGGCGAACGACTCGATGGCCCGCTCGCTTATGTACTTCGTCCGGCCGTACCAGTTGAACGGATCCCGCGGGAGGTCCGCAGTGATCGGGAACGTCTCGGGATCGCCGAGAACGGCCATACTGAACGGAAACGCCATCGCTGCGCCGGTCTTTCGGCAGAACCAGGCGACGTTGTTCGTCCCCGTGACGTTGACGTCGTAGGTCAGATCCGGATTCTCGTCGCAGTCGTCGACGCCGCTGACCGCCGCCAGGTGGAGCACGACGTCCGCGCCCTCGAGACAGTCCTCGAGTCGCCGTCGGTTTCGGACGTCGACGTGGGCGATCTCCGTCTCGCCGACGGCGTCGACCTGCCCGAGGAACTGGTTGTCGAGCGCGGTCAGCTTCCACTCGGGGTGGGCCGCCTCGAGTTGCTGGACGACGCGGCTGCCGATGTAGCCGGCCGCACCGGTGATCGCGATCGTGGGCTCGTCGGGAGCAGTCTCGGAGTCGCTCATGCTTCGACGACCTCGGTTCGATTTCGCCGCAACTGATCCGCGAGTTCGCGGACGCCCCGGCGGAGCGTCCACTCGGGTTCGAATCCGGTCTCGGCCAGTCGATCGAAGTTCACGTGGTAGGACGGGCCGGGGTGTTCGTCCTCGAGGTACGTGATGTCGAGGTCGCGCTCGAGTTCGTCGCGGACGATTTCGGCGATCTCCGAGATCCGATAGTTCCCGTCGTTCGACCCGACGTTGTAGACCAGCTGCGGCCACGACTCGGGCTCGAGGGCGGCGTGGGCGTACGCCCGCGCCGCATCCGCGACGTGGATGAACGGCCGCCAGTTGTTGCCGTCGCCGTAGACCGTCAGCGGCCGATCGGTCAGCCCGCGGAAGACGAAGTGGTTCACGACCAGATTGAACCGGATACCCGGTGCCCAGCCGTAGTTCGTGCTCATCCGCAGCGCGGTGCCGTCGATGCCGTAGTCGTCCATCGCGTCGGCGAGCAACCGCTCGGACTCGACTTTCGATTCTGCGTAGGGGTTGAGCGGGTCCTGTTCGGTCTCTTCGTCGATGTTCGTACTGGCGGCGCGCCCGTAGTTGTTACACGAGGACGCGAACACGAGGGAGTCGACACCGAGTTTCCCGGCGGCGGTGAGCACGTTCTCCGTCCCGTGGCGATTGACCGCGAACGTCTCCTCGCGGCGGTCGTGCGTCGAGGCCGCGCCCGTAATCGCCGCCAGGTGGACGACGCGGTCGACGCCGCGCATCGCGCTCTCGACGTCGCCGTACTCGCGGACGTCGCCGCGGCGGAAGTCCAGTCGGTCGTCGATACACCCGCGGAGGTTCGCGGGGGAACCGGACGCGAGCGAATCGAGGACGACGACGTCGTCGACCCGGTCGTCCTCGAGCAACAGCGGAACGAGTTCGCTACCGATGTACCCGCATCCGCCGGTCACGAGGACGCGCATGCTACTCGTCCTCCGTCAGCACGCCGGGGAGGAACCGATCCTCGTGCGATTCGACCGTCTCCCGGTAGTCGACCAGCGTCCCGAGGATCTCTCGGACGCCCTGTTCGAACGTGGTCGACTGGCCGTCGATCAGGGCCGCGTAGCGGTCGTTCTCGATCTCCATCTTGTGGGTTTCGTCCTCCTCGCGCGGGTTCTCGAAGTGTTCGACGTCGACGTCGAGATCGAACTCGTCGGAGACGCCGGCGATCGTCTCCGCGATTTCCACGATGCTGATCGCTCGCGTCACCTGATTGTAGACGGTGTAGTCGTCGGGTCTCGCGTCGGGATCGGAGACGGCTAGCTGCGCCAGTCCCTCGACGGCGTCCTCGAGCGCGATGAATGGTTTGCGCTGTTCGCCCCGCCCGTAGACGGTCATCGGGTAGCCGGCGACGGCCTGTGCGCAGAAGCGGTGAGCGACGACCCCGAAGTAGTAGTCGAAGTCGAAGCGAGTCGCCAGCCGCGGGTCCGCGGCCGTCTCCTCGGTCTCGGTCCCGTACGTGATCGCGGTCCGGACGTCCGAGACCGGAATGTCGAACTGTTTGTGCGCCAGGCGCATGTTCGCCGCGTCGTGGCTCTTGGTGAGGTGGTACCACGAGCCGGCCATCGCGGGGAACGGTACCTCGTCGCGCTCGCCCTGGTTCTCCATCGTCGCGCCCCCTTCCGGGATCGGGAACTCGGGCGCGCCGTAGACGCCGGTCGTCGTCGTCTCGATGAAGTGCGTGTCCGTCAGGCCCTGTTCCTCGAGCCCCCACAGCAGGTTGCGGGTCGCCTGGAGGTTGTTGTGCTGGGTGTAGTTCGCCCGCTCGCCGTTGATCTGGGAGTACGGTGCCGACGGCTGTGCAGCCGTGTGGACGATCGTCTCCGGTTCGTGGATCGACAGCAGGCGGTCGACGGTCGCCTTGTCCGTGAGATCGCCCTGCACGAACGACAGGTTGGTGAGGCCGTGGACCGACTCGGCGGCGGCGATCCGGTCGTCGATGTCGGTGACTGGAACGGCGCTCGTCGAGCCGACGGATTCGACCCACTCCCGTCTGGCGAAGTTGTCCACGAGGACGACTCGGTCGGTCGTTCGGTTCGCGATTCGAAGTGCCGTCGGCCAGCCGATGTAGCCGTCCGCTCCCGTTACGAGTACGGTCATAGTTACTCAGATACTGAGTAAGTAGAGATATAAGTGTTATCGTTGATCGCTGATTGGTCGTCGCGACGCGAACGACGGTCGAACGGCCAGCGGTTCGAATCGCTCTCGCTCACGCGAACCGTTCGAGAAGGCCACGAGTTCCGTCCGTTACACCCGCGTAATATCCTGTTTGCGGGGCCGTATTTGTCAACTATCCTACCAAATTGCCGAAGGACTTAATTAGGTGGTCGGAGTTACTCAGAAAGTGAGTACCATGACAAACGAGCGAGACGCGCCGGACGACGAGGAAGAGCGGGACCGAGACCATCTCTCGAGCGTCGACGACGGCTGCGGGTGTACCGAAATCTGGGAGCACCTCGCCGACCACCGAACGGACGACTAGAGAACAGTTGGTTACCGGCTCACTCGACAGTAACGCTCTTCGCGAGGTTTCGCGGCTTGTCGATCGACCGCCCCTGCAGGTCCGCGATGTGATAGGCAAACAGCTGGAAGTAGACGTTCGCGACGAGCGGCGTCACGTATCCGAGGTCGGGCACCTCGAGTTCGAGGTCGAGCGAGTCCGTCTCGACGGTCCCGTCCGTGACCCCGATCGCCGGTGCCTCGCGCGTCTGCGCTTCCGTGACGTTGTTCAGCGTTTCGTCCGGACGCGAACGCTCCGTCAGCACCGACAGGACCGGCGTGTCCCCGGTGATCAGCGCCAGCGGACCGTGTTTCAGCTCTCCCGCGGCGAACCCCTCCGCGTGATCGTAGGCGATCTCCTTGAGCTTCAGCGCGCCTTCGAGCGCGACCGGATAGCCGAACTGCCGACCCACGAAGAAGAAGGCATCGGCGTCGGCGAACCGTTTGGCCCCCTCGAGCACGCGATCCTCCTCGTCGAGCACTTGCTGGACGGCCCCCGGCAACCCCCGGAGGTCCTCGAGCACCGCTCGGGCGTCGGTGGCTGCGAGCGAACCGCGCTGTCGGCCGATTTCGACCGCTAACAGCGCGAGCGTCGTCACCTGCGAGGCGAACGTCTTGGTCGCCGCGACCCCGATCTCCGGGCCGGCGCGGATGAACACCGAGTCTTCGGTCTCGCGCGTTACCGAACTCCCGAGCGTGTTCGTCACCGCGAGCGTTCGAGCCCCCGCCCCGCCAGCGCGACGAATCGCACCGAGGGTGTCCGCCGTCTCGCCGCTCTGGGTCACGGCGATGACGAGCGTCCGCCAGGGATCCCGGCCGCCGTCGAAGGAGTACTCGCTGGCGATCTCCACCGTCGCGCGAACGTCGGCGAACTCCTCGAGCAATCGCGCCGCGTACTGACTCGCGTAGTAGGACGTCCCGCAGGCGACGAGCTGGATCTCCTGGAGCGACTCGAGGTAGCCCTGCGGGAACGCCACGTCGAGGTCGGCGTCGCCGCGTTCGACGTCGATCCGTCCCGAGAGCGTCTGCCGGAGGGACGTGGGCTGTTCGTGGATCTCCTTGCGCATGTAGTGCTCGTAGCCGCCCTTCTCCGCCGCGTCGGCGTCCCACTCGACGGTCTCGACGTCGCGATCGACGACGTCGCCGTCGCGGTAGACCGTCGCGGACCCGCCCTCGAGCGAGACGACGTCGCCGTCCTCGAGATACGTCACGTCGCGCGTCCGGTCGAGAAACGCCGTGACGTCGCTCGCGAGGAACGACTCGCCGTCACCGTGGCCGACGACCAGCGGGCTCTCGTGGCGCGTCGCGACGATCCGATCGCTTCCCGCACGCACCGCGGCGATCGCGTAGCTCCCCTCGAGCCTGTCGACGACGCGTTCGAGCCCGGAGAGCAGATCGTGACCGCTCTCGAGTTCCCGCTCCAAGAGGTGTGGGATGACTTCCGTATCCGTCTCGCTCGAGAACACGTGACCCGCGTCGGTCAACTCGGCTTTGATCGCGTCGTAGTTCTCGACGATGCCGTTGTGGACCACCGCGACGTCATCGGCTTGCCCGGTGTGCGGATGCGCGTTTTCGTCCGTCGGCGGCCCGTGTGTCGACCAGCGGGTGTGACCGATCCCGCAGGTGGCTCCCGGGACGTCGGGAACGTCCAGTTCGCTCACTTCGCCCGCGCGCTTCGCGATCGTGAGATCCTGTTCCACGAGCGCGACCCCGGCGGAGTCGTAGCCGCGATAGTCGAGGTTCTCGAGGCCGCTGTAGACGATCGGACCGGCGGGTTCGCCGCCGACGTAGCCGACGATTCCACACATGTTATCCCCTCCTGACGATCGCGTCGGGTTCGATCCGTCCGTCGACGCTCACGCCGTGATCGACGGTCGCGCCGTCGCCGACGACGGTCCCGGGCGCGGCGGTGACGCCGCTGCCGACGGTCGCGTTGTCGCCGACGACACCGCCGAGATCGACGTCCTCGTGGACTTCACCCTCGACGACGACCGTGGTCGATCCGCCCGCGATCGTCGCGTTCGCGCCGATCCGCGCGTTGCCGGCGACGATCGCGTCGCGAACGACGGCACCGGCTTCGATGACCGCGTCCGAGAAGACGACCGCGTTCGAGAGCACGGCGTTGGCTTCGATCGTCACGTTGTCGCCGATGGCCGTTCCGCCGCCGATCGTCGCGTTCCGACCGAGCGTTACGTCGTCCCCGATCGCGGTATCGCTTGCGACGGCATCGTGATGGAGCGTCGAGTCGTCCTCGTCGACTTCGTCGATCACTGCCGCGTTGATCTCGAGCAAGTCCCAGAGGTGCGAGACGTCCTGCCAGAGGCCGCGGTAGCGGACGGCTCGAATCGATCGTTTCTCGGCGATCCGCTCGAGCGTCGCCGTGATCGCCAGTTCGCCGCCCTCGGTCGGCGTCGCCCGGATCGCGTCGAAGACCGATTCGTCGAACCCGTAGACGCCGGCGTTGATCACTTCCGACGTGATCGGCTCCCGCGGTTTCTCGCTGATTTCGGTTACGCGCTCGCCGTCCATCGAAACGACCCCGTAGTCGCTTGCGTGATCCGATCGTGTCACCGCCATCACCGGCCCGTCGCTGGTCCCGACCTCGTCCCGGACCTGCTCGACGAGCGACGCCTCGACGAGGCGGTCGCCGTTCAGAACCAGGAACGATCCCGTGACGGCCGACTCGGCCTGCGCGATCGCGTGCGCCGTGCCGAGCTGGTTCTCCTGGACGACGTACTCGATGTCGATCCCCCAGTCGTCGCCATCGCCGAAGTAGTTCCGAATCCGCTCTTGCTGATAGCCGACGACCAGGACGATCCGCTCGAGACCCGCATCCGCGATCGCCGAGACGACGTACTCGAGTATCGGGCGGTTCGAGACGGGAACCATCGGCTTGGGCCGCCGATTGGTCAGCGGCTCGAGCCGGCGTCCCTCGCCGGCCGCGAGGACGACGGCTGACACGTTCTCCTCTTGCATATCACATGCGTGCGACCCGACCGTTTGAATAGGTGCCGGTAAATGAGAGCTTTGAGTCGAAAATCAGCGCGCGAACGCGGGTGATCGGAATTTCTGCCCAGTTCACCCGACGGATTGTGCGCTCGATCGACCGGCGTCCGGTCAGCCAGTCGCGAACCGGTCCGTCCGCCGACGGCTCGCTCGGTCCACGCCGTCGGCTCGATCCCGATCACCGCCGTCCGTTGTGGCCATTTCCAGGGTAACCATCAAACGCGGGGCTATCGATACCACACGTATTCCGGCACGGAGACCGGGGGTCCGGTCTTCGGCGGAAACATTCCACGAAATCCATGGTTGACAACTCTTCGACCGAGACGACGCCCGACCGCGCTCGCTTCTCCCGCCGCGGCTATCTCGTCGCGGGCGGCCTCAGCGCCGGGCTAGTGGGCGGCTACGTCGGTCTCGACAGATTCCTCGAGCAGCGGTCGACGGACGACTCGCCGCCGCTCGGCGACCCGCCCGTGACCGGCGAGGACTTCCTCTGGCTCGGCGGCGGCCTGTGGCACGACGTGGCGATCCGGGAGAACCTGTTCGCGTTCGCGCGCCGCCACGACCTCGCGGTGATCCTCGTCGTGAGCGACCTGAGCGACGGGGCGGCCGACGAGGCGTTCGAGACGGTGTTGACCGCCGCGAGCGAGTTCGACCTCGACGTCTGGCTCAACGTCGGGCTACTGAACGCCATCTCCGCGTCCGCGTTCGTCACTGAGGACGACACCCGCGAGGAGTACCTCGGTCGGCTCCGCGAGGTGGTGGCGGCCCACGGCGACCTGTTCGATACCGGGCGAGTCGTTCTCTGGCAGGAAGCACCGGTCATGGGGCAGTGGGCCGAGGGCGGGGAGTGGAACCAGGCGGCGGTCGGCAACCTGGTCGAGTTCGGCCCGCAGATCTTCGACGCCCAGAAACGAGCCGTCGAGTCGGAAAACGACGCCCTCGAGGTCGGGCTGTTCGTCCACTTTCCCTACATCGTCGATTCGAAGCGGCCCGAGGTGTTCGAGTCGCTGGCGCGCGGCCTCCGACAGCGAAACGCCATGCCGGACTTCGGGTTCGTCGACTTCTATCGCGGCTGGTACGAGAAGGACGTCGGCCCGCAACCGGCCAACGCCGCCGTTCGCAGCCTCGTTTCGAACGTGCGAGCCGCCCTCGACGACCGACCCGTGTTCTACCTCGGACAGAGCCATACGATCAACCCGAACCACACGCCGAGCAAGCAGGCCATGCGGATGAACCTGCGCGCCTCGCTCGAGTCCGGGGCGGCCGGCCTGGGATGGTACATTCGAGGCGGATACGTGCCGACCGAGAGCGGCTTCGACCCGTTCGTTCCGAACGTCGACGGCGCCGAGGTCGACGGCGACTCGATCACCACGCTGACGGTCGCTCGCGATCGGTTCCTCTACCCGTCGCTGGCGACGCTCGCGGCCGGCGATCGGTTCGAGGCGGACGAGGCGTTCGATCTCTGGCTCGTCGGTGACGAACTCGGCTTCTACGACCATCGACTGTCGCTGCGAACGGCCGACGGGGGCTGGGAGTACGTCGGCGACGTCGGCGGCTACGCCGACGGCGAATATCCGGACGGGAGCGCGGCGACCGACCGAGCGACCGTCTTTCGCGGGCTGGATCGGGACCGGTTCCTCGACGGGGGAGCGCTCGACTGCCGGCTCGAGACGGTCGAGGACGGTTCCGGCACCGACCTGCAGGCGGCGTTCGTCATGCCGTGCGACCCGGACGACTACGTGAGCGAGCGGGACGCCGCCCGGTTCGCCCGGGGGGACGCGCCGCTCGAGGAGTTCAGCCTCGGCCAACGGACCGATCGCACGCCGTTAGTGCCCGGCGAGCGGCGACGGGTCACGATCCCGATCACCGACGCGGCGGGCGAGTCGCTCGAACGACTCCGGCACCCCGATCACGCCGACCTGATCGGTCGGCTCGCGTCGTTCGAAGAGCGCGAATCCGTCGATCCGGCGGCCCGCTTCGACTGCTGGATGAGCGGCTCGGGGCTGGCGGAGCCGGCCGCACTCCCATCGATCGTCGACGGCGACGGCACCGAGCGAACGCCGGACGACGTCGGCTTCGTCGCGTCGACGGACTCGCTGGCGATCTGGTACGGGCTCGAGCGCGACCGGTTTCTCGGCGAGGACGGGCTCGAGGTAGCGGACGACGCGGCGGCGGCCGTCGACGCGGTCTACGCGATGCCGTACGCGGGCTCCACCACCTTCCGCGCCCCGACTCGCGCGGCTGCCCTCCTCGACGAGCAGCCCGACGAAGCGGAACGCTTCGCGCTCGAGTACACGGCTCCGGACTGACCGAGCCGGCAGGTCACGGCGCGGCGGACGCCGACTCGAATCGGCGTTTGGCCGCCCGGACGACAACCGCACACAGCCCGGCGACGAGCGACGGCCAGCGGTCGGTGCTCATGTAGAGACTGCCCGCCGGCGGACGGAACTCCGTGAACGGCCAGAAGGCGGCGTAGGAGTACCCCGTCGGCGTCATCAGCCCCAGATCGAGAACGTGGTGTGACACGGCACCGAGCAGGACCAGCGCGATCGCGTCCCGCCGGTACTCGGGTGCGAACAGGAGCGATCCGAGCCCCGCCACGACGAGCGTCCCGCCGAGCGTGTGCAGCGGCCCCCAGGCGAACGGAACGCCGAGCACGTAGCCGACGAACTCCGACGGGAACACGAGATCGATCTTCACGAAATCGGGCGAGAGCGCGCCGATCATGACGAGCCCGACGTGTGCCCGCCGAATCCGCTCGTACCGGATCGACAGGAGCGTCCCGACGACGTAGCCGACGAGGACGTGGGTGAGGACGTCAGGCACCGCGATCACCGTCGCTCGCGTCCCCAGTGGGGAGGACGTCCCGGAGCGAGAGCGGAGCGGCCCGCGGGACGAACGCGAGTCGGTCGCGGTCGAACCGCCAGTCGCGGGCGAACCGGCCGAAGGCCCAGAGTCCGGCGACGAACGACGCGACGAGCATGTACACCGTCCCGGCCACATCGCCGATCGTCGTGCGCTCGACGACGAGCGTGGACTCGTCCTCAAGCGTCCCGAAGGCGGTCGCGCGGTCTCCCCGCTCGAGGGGACCGTCCGCGTTCTGCAGTCTGTCGTCCGCGTTCACGAGGGTGTATCTGCCGTATCCGTTGGCGCGAGTTGCGACGACGACGGGGTCCGTGTCGACGATGCGGCCGCCGAGGACGACTCGCTCGCCGACGTACGCCTCGCGGTCTTGGTTGACGTCGAGTTGGTCCGGGTAATCGCTCTCCATCAGGTCGTCGGTCGTCGCGCCCGCCCACAGCACGAGTCCCGCCAGGACGGTGAGGAGAACGATTCCGGCGACGAGACGGCCGTGTCTGCCGAGGGGGTCCTGCATACCACTCTTCTCCGATCGGTGGTCTCCCTTGAAAGAATATCTTTCGAGTTCGCCACACCCGCGATCGGCGGCGGCGGTACGCGCGCCGCGACTCGATCGCTCGGTTCGGCGCGGTCACGACGGACCCCGTCGACTGGTCAATCAGTAACCTTTTGCAGTTCGGTGGGGGAGTATTGCCCAATGGAAGACGACGCGGTTCGGACGGGCTCGAGTCCCCGCTCGGACGGCGGCGAGACCATCGCCGTGACCGAGGAAACCGCCGAGATCTCGGCCGACGACGTCTGCGTGCTCATCCCGACGCTCGACGAGGCGGCCACGATCGGCGACGTGATCGAGGGCTTCTACGAGCAGGGGTACACGAACGTCGTCGTCGTCGACGGCGACTCCACCGACGAGACCCGCGACATCGCCCGCGATCACGGTGCCGAGGTACTGGTCCAGTCCGGTTCCGGGAAGGGACAGGCTGTCCGCGAAGCGCTCGAGTACGTGACGGTGCCGTACGTGTTGATGGTCGACGGCGACGGCACCTACGATCCGGCCGACGCCGACAAGATGGTCGAGCCCCTCTCGCGGGGGTACGAGCACGTGATCGGGAATCGCTTCGCCGACATGGACGACGACGCGATGCGCGCGCTGAACGGCTTCGGCAACCGGATGATAAACCGCGCGTTCGGGTTCGTCCACGGGGCCAACTACCAGGACATCCTCTCGGGGTATCGGGCGTTTACCGTCGACTCGTTCAGACGGCTCTCGCTCGACTCCGACGGGTTCACGATCGAGACCGAACTCGCCGTCGAGTGCGTCAAACACGGGGTCGAGACCACGGTCGTCCCGATCAGTTACAGCGCCCGACCCGACGAGTCGGAGACGAACCTGCACCCGATCAGAGATGGCGGCACGATTCTCCTGACGCTGTACACCCTCGCCAAGACGAACAACCCGCTGTTTTACTTCGGAAGTCTCGGACTGGGGGGCATCGCCTCGGGGACGTTCATCGCGGCGTACGTCCTCTGGGAGTGGGTCCAGTACCACCAGAGCCACGAGGTCATGGCCGTCGCCTCGGCTGCCGCGATCATGCTGGGCGTCCAACTGCTCATGTTCGGCGTCCTCTCGGACATGCTCGTCACCCTCCACCGCGAGCAGCGCCGCCGACTCGAGCGGATCGCTCGAGAGTCGAACGACCGGTGACCGCATCAGGGCCCCTCAGCGAGCCCGACCGGGACGTTGCTTCGCGGACGAAACGCGACGACCAGCTGGCGTCGGCCCCCCGTGTCCGGACTCAGAACGGCAACAGCGAGCGGACCTGCGCGACGACGCCGCTCGAGTGCGTGTGTCGATACTCCTCGAAGGGCTGGTGAAGCGCGTTCAACAGCTCCTGTCGGGAATCGAACTGCTCCGCCGGGACGTCGGCGAGTATCTCGCTCAGCGCCACGTCGTTCCCGTGGACGTCGTAGGGGATGCGTTCGTGACCGAGCTCGGCCCTGACGTCGTCTTTCGTGACCGGAAAGGTGAGATCAGCGTCCCTGAGATGAGCGTCGACGGCAGCGATGCCGAACTCGATACTGTCGGGTTCCTCGTCGTCTCCGCTCGATGGTGGCCGGACTCCCATGCCTGTACCTCTCGCTACGGAGCCTGATATAAAAATGCCTGTGGAGACGGGCGAGGGGCGACCGCCGTTGCTGCTCGGAGAGGCCGCTGCTGTCACTGCTCGGAGAGGCCGGAGACGGGCCTCCCGGGCGGGGATCGGTCGCGCCCTGCCGACACTCCTTTGGGGGCCGCGACGGAGTATGGCGTATGACCGAGTACACCACGGTCTCGATCCCGAAAGATCTCGCGGACCGCGTCGAGGAAACGATCGACGGGACGAGCTTCCAGAGCACGAGCGACCTCGTCCGGTTCCTGCTGCGCAGCATCGTCATCCAGCACCAGAAACAGGGCGAACTCACCGAAGCGGAGTTCGAAGAGATTACCGAGCAGCTTCGCGGACTCGGCTACCTCGAGTAGGACCGACGCGCGCCCGCCGTCGCGAGGGGCGCGTCCGAATCCGAAGCCGGGTCTCCTCCACGCCGAACGTTCGACCCCGCACTCGTTTTCGACGGCCTTCGGATCGACGTTTCGAGGGGCGAACGGCGCGACTCAGTCTGTCAGCGATTGCCCCGGCGGCAAGGCGTCGACGATCTCGAGGGGGTGGCGCTCGCCGCTCCGGTCGAACGCGGCGAACGACCGCTCTTCGACCGTCCACGGCGGGACGGCGACGAAGACGATCTCGGCCAGATCGTCCCGTCGCGTCACCTCGAGTTCGCCGACGGGGTGGGAGACGAACCGGCCCTGTGCCTGCCGGGCGGGCGTCGAGAGATCGACGCCGAAGACGGCGTTGACCGAGTTGCCCGGATCGGGGAGATAGAAGTCGGTGAAGACCGGCGTCTCGGCCGGGAGGCCATCCGCGCCCTCGAGATCGCCGGCGGGGCTGACGGAGACGCCGGTCGTCACGTCGTCCGGATCCGCGTCGCTGGCCAGATCCAACAGGACGTCGACGAGCGCGCGAGTTACGTAAACCACAGGCCACCTTCGGGTGGATAGTAGTTAGATGTATGCCCACCAGCGGTGCGAGTCGGAGCCGGTCGCACTCGCTTCAGACGGGAAGCAGGTCCCGGACGATCCCCCCGTACAGCCGCGGCGTCCGCTTGCGGGAGCCGGCGAGCGCGTCCTCGAGCGTCTGCGATGCACCCTCCATGATACCGGAGCCGTGGCCGACGAGCACGCGTTCGGGGGCGACGCCACGGAGGGCCGCCCGCGGGGGGTTCAGTCGCAACATGGGGTGGACGCCGAGGTGCTCGTCGCCGGCCAGGAAGTAGTCGACCGTCCCTACCGTTTCGGGAACGACGAGCGTGCCGTCGGTCGGGTCGTAGAGCGCGACTTCCTGCCAGAAGCGGTTGTCGACCACGGGAAACGCCTGTAGCCCGGTATCGGAGAGTTCGTCGTCGAACCGGGCGACCGGCGCGTCGAGTTCCTCGGTGACTCCCTCGAAGAACTCGGGGAGGTAGACCGGGACGTCGTGGCGGTCCGCGACGGCAGCGGCGTCGCGTTTGTGTCGGTCGAGCATGACGACGACGCCCGCGACGTCGCCGAACTCCGCGAAGAGTTCGTCGATCCCGTCGGCGTCGACGGGGTCGAGAACCCAGACGTCACCGTCGATCTCGAGGGCGTGACTGGCGCGTCCCATCGTTTCCTCGGGATAGGCGATCCAGCCGACGCCGCCGTCGAATCGGTCGATCTCCTCGAAACTGCTCGGCCGCTCGTCGACACGTGAAGCCATGCCATAGGTTACGAGACGTAACCCCATAAGCCTGGGTAAACGATTTCTCGGGAGTTCCACGTTGTTTCACCTGACCGAGGGCGGCTGCGCGAGACCTGTCGCCTCCGGCGACGGGATCGGCGACGCTTCTATGCGTCCCCTCCGCGTACGGTCGCGCATGGTAACCGGGCTGGCCTGGCTGGCGCTCGAGGCCAAGTACCTCGAGCCGGCGAGGGAGTTCTACGAGGAACGGCTGGGACTGACCGTCCGCGAGCGGCGGGCGGACGAACTCGTCTTCGCGGCCGGCGAAACCGATCTCCTGCTCCGCCGGCCGGCCGGATTTCCGCGCGGCGGGCTCCACACCCACTACGCGTTCTCGATCCCCGAGGGCGAGTACGACGACTGGTGGGACCGACTCGGCGACGAGTACGACCTCGAGGAGGCGCAGTTCGGCCCCGCGCGGTCGCTGTACCTGTACGATCCCGACGGCAACTGCGTCGAACTCGGCCAGCAGGACGTGGCCGGACCCGGAATCGACGGGATCTTCGAAGTCGTTCTCGAGGTCGAGGACCTCGACCGCGCTCGGGAGTTCTACGAGGACCTCGGCTTCGCGACCGTCGACGAGGGCGACGACCGCACGCGCGTGCGGCTCCAGGGACCGATGGCGCTCGAGCTCTGGGAGCCCCACCTGGGCATCGCGGACGCCCGCGGCGGCGTCCACGTCGACCTCGGGTTCGAGACGGACGATCCGAATGCAGCGCTCGAGGCCGTTCGCGACCGCGTTCGAGCGGTCGACCGGGAATCGGACGGAGAAGTCGTGGTTCGCGATCCAGACGGACACGTCCTGACGTTCACGTCGTCGTGACGTGGTCGACGAACTCGACAGATCGGTCCGTCAGCAGCGACGAACACGACCTGACGGGCTCCGCCCGTCGAACGGGAGTCCGATGCGAGATCGATACCGCCGGCGGTAACTATGCGACTCGAGTACGTCACCGTATGCTAGTTGTACAGTACCCGTGAATAAATTGTAACTACGACGTGCACAAAGGAGGAAGATAGATCACGGCGGGGTCCACAGATGTCTGCCACCACTATCGGACGGGTCCTCAGTGACGGGCTCGAGTTCACGTCTCGAGCGATTTCGTACGGCAAACGCCGGTTCGACGTGTACGCTGGACGCGTCCGAGGCAAGCGAACGATGAGTCAGAACGGGACCGCAGTCACCTTCGTGACCGAGGGCCGAAGTTCGGATTCGCTGAATTACTTTCACTTGGCCGAACGAACGATGCTCGACGCGTTCCTCGCCGAACTCGACGACGGGGATACCGTCTGGGACGTCGGCGCAAACCTCGGGTTTTACTCCTGCTTTGCGGCCGCCCACGCGGAGACGGACGTCGTCGCGTTCGAACCGGTCCCCGTGCTCTGCGACCGAATCCGGACGAACGCGTTCCGCAACGATCTCTCCGTTCGCGTCCAGCAGTACGCGCTGTCGGATTCCGAGGGATCGATCACGATGACCGAGGAGACGCTCGGATCCGCACACGACGGGCCACTCACTGCGACCACGAAGCGGGGCGATGCAGTCGCGGACGAGCTGGGGGTTCCGAACGTCGTCAAGATCGATGTCGAGGGGGCCGAACCGCTCGTGCTCGATGGACTGGAAGAAACGCTTCGCACGGACGGCTGCCGGGCCGTGTTCTGCGAGATCCATCGACCGAAAGCGTCGCGCACCTCGGTCGAAGACTTCGGGTCGAGCGTCGACGACGTCCTCGAGACGCTTACGTCCGCCGGCTTTTCGATTACTGCGCTAGCGGACCGGGAGAACGAACTCCACGTGATGGGAACGAAATAGGGCCCGTCACTACAGTCGTTCCGTACTCACGTCCACACCCGGCGGCGTGACGACCAGAAAGCCCCGGAAGTGGACGAGGTTGCCGCCCGATTCCTTCACGTCCCGCGCGAACCCGGACGCCAGTTCGTTGACGTCGCCGTCGACGTTCAGGATCAGTACGTTCCCCTTCGAGATTCCTTCGAGCCACTCGTCGGCCGGCGTCTCCCCGTCGAGGACCCCGAGGACGATACTGCCCTCGAGCTCGAGTTCGTCGTCGATGTGCTCCTCGACGGCCCGAAGGTCGAGGTCGAAGTCGCTCATACCGGGTGGGTCGAACCGGGGCGAGAAAAACGTTCGCCTCCGACCGTTTGCTCTGTCGTTCGAAAGACGCGTTGCGTCTTTCGTGATCACGAGACGGCGGAGCCGTCTCGAACGACGGTCTGCCGTGCTGGTGGCTACGCCACACAGCACGGCGTCCCTCGGCAAACGGTCGATCAAAAGCACTCCTCTTTCCGTTTCGGCTCGCTACGCGAGCCTGGCTCACGGCTTCGCCGTTTGCCTGATCGCGGCGCGTAGCGCCGCGCTCTCCACATCGGTCGTCGGTCCGCTCGCGGTTGCTATCACATACTCAGTCCATGGGGAACTCCTTCTGGAACCCGCGGAACTCGGTGCGGTGGGCCTCCTCGTCGGTGAGAATCGTCACCGCCACGTCCTCCGTAACGGGATCGTTCGCCTCGGTCGCGGCCTCGATCAGGGACCGGTAGGTCTCGATGGCGTCCTCCTCGGCCGCGAGGACGCCCTCGATGACCGACTGGACGTCCGTCGTGTCCTCGGGTGGCTGGAGGCTGTGCTGGGTGGCCTCGAACCCCTCGGACCCGGGCGGGGACTCGTCGAGTTGCTTCAACCGCTCGCCGAGCATCTGCGCGTGGTCGAGTTCCTCCTGAATATCCTCCTCGAGGCTCGCCTTCACCTCCTCGGCGTGGATTCCGTCGAGGACGATCGCGTTGGTCTGGTAGTTCATCACCGTCTCGTGTTCGTCGACGTACGCGCCGGTCAGCAGGTCGGTGATCTCGTCTGTCGTCATGCGCACCGTCCTATCACGACCACACATAAAGTGTTGACACGCGCGCTCGCCTCGATCGTCAGTGTCTTCGGTCGATTCCGCTCCGGTCCTCGAGCGGAGAGTCGCGAATAGTCGAAATCGTCGCTCGCACTCGTATCCATGCGGCTCTGTGTGACTCCCCGGGATAAAATGAACGCTCGTGAAGAAATGGTCGCCGCAATCACAGAGTGTACACTTCGGTCTGCAGTTGGTCGCCCGCACTGACCGAACGTCGACCGGCGACCGCGCGCCAGCGCTCGAGGGTGTCGAGCGGGAGCGAACGGCCGACAATCGGCGGTCGATTCCGGCGTATCGGGCCGGTCGCTCGGCGCTGGCCTATACTGTATTAGGATGTAGGGTCAGATAATAGGTCGTCGCAGTCTTGCGGTTTTCGGATAAACACGAACGATAATTATAGAGCAGGCCGTCGAGCGGAGTCCCCTGCAGCGGTAGTTTTATATACATCGTCGCACGTCGGGTTCAGATACAATGTCTTCACAAGACAGCCCATCCTCTGATACCAATCAGGGGGGTCGAGTTCTTCCAGGGCACGTTAGATTCCACTGACGAAATAGAGTCAGCACGTGTCTTCGATACGACCCTCCGGGACGGCGAGCAGTCACCCGGAACTTCGTTCTCCTACGACGATAAACGGCAGATCGCGTCCATTCTGGACGAGATGGGAACCCACGTCATCGAGGCCGGGTTCCCCGTCAACTCCGACGCGGAGTTCGAGGCCGTTCGTGATATCGCTTCGGCGACCAGTTCGACGACCTGCGGCCTGGCCCGCGTCGTCGACGGAGACATCGAAGCCGCACTCGATTCCGGCGTCGAAATGGTGCACACGTTCGTCAGCACCAGCGACGTCCAGATCGAGGATTCGATGCACGCCACCCGGGAGGAAGTCGTACAGCGCGCAGTCGAGTCGGTCGAACGCATCAAAGAGGCGGGTGCGACCTGCATGTTCTCGCCGATGGATGCGACTCGGACCGACGAGGCGTACCTGATCGAGGTGATCGAAGCGGTCACCGAGGCGGGAACCGACTGGATCAATATTCCCGACACCTGCGGCGTCGCCACGCCGACCCGATTCCGGGCCATGATCGAGAAGGTCTGTGCCCACACCGACGCGCGGATCGACGTCCACACCCACGACGACTTCGGGCTGGCCACCGCCAACGCCTTGGCCGGGATCGAAGCGGGCGCAGCGCAGGCGCAGGTGTCGGTCAACTCGATCGGCGAGCGGGCCGGCAACGCCGCCTACGAGGAGTACGTGATGGCCGTCGAGTCGCTCTACCAGTGCGATACTGGTATCGACACGACGCGCATCGCCGAGCTCTCGAACGTCGTCGAGGAGAAAAGCGGCATGGACACGCCGGGCAACAAGCCCATCGTCGGTGCCAACGCCTTCTCCCACGAGAGCGGTATCCACGCCGCCGGCGTCATCGAGAACTCCGATACCTTCGAACCCGGCGTCATGACCCCGGAGATGGTCGGTGCCGAACGCCGACTGGTCATGGGGAAACACACCGGGACTCACTCGGTCCGCGAGCGGCTCGTCGAGTGCGGGTTCGACCCCACCGACGACCAGGTCCGCGCGGTCACCCGCCGCGTCAAGGACTACGGGGCCGAGAAACGCCGAGTCACCGTCGACGACCTCGAGCGCTTCGCCGAGGAGGCCGACGTCGAGCGTCAGCACGAGGAGGAGGAGGTGCGCGTCTGAGGGATGTCCTCCCCGTTTGCCACCGTTCGCGAGCCTCGGCTATCGCGTTCGAACGATCGGACCCGGGTCACTCGTAAGGATTATATCCCTCGAGGAAGCTACGTAGACAGTAATGACGGTCCGCGCTTCCCTGTCGGCATCCGCCCAGGCGGTCGACAGCAGCGCGTTCGATTCGATTCGTATTGTAGGGGCAGTATAGCCCCTCATATAGTACTTCGTCGCTTCAGACCCGAATTCGCCGCATCGTTCTCCGAGCGATCAGCAACCCCCCAGATGACACACTACCGTACACCACCCGATCGCCAGCCAACGGCGGGAGGCAACCGATGAGCGAACGCGCAGCAAAGATTTCGCCAGCGGAAGAGGAACAGGACGACGACCAGCTCACCGACGGTGCCGCGCCCGACGCGGCCGCCGAGGACGACGCGACGATCGACGCCGAGCCGACCGACCCCGTCACCACGGGTGCCGAGTCCGTCGTCCGCGCGTTGGAGAACGCGGGCGTCGAGTACGCCTTCGGCGTGCAGGGCGGGGCGATCATGCCCGTCTACGACGCGCTCTACGACTCGGACATTCGTCACGTGACGATGGCGCACGAGCAAGGCGCGGCCCACGCGGCCGATGCCTACGGAATCGTCTCGGGCGAACCGGGCATCTGCCTCGCGACCTCGGGGCCGGGCGCGACCAACCTGGTCACCGGCATCGCGGACGCCGACATGGACTCGGACCCGCTGGTCGCACTGACCGGCCAAGTTGCGACCGACTTCGTCGGCAACGACGCCTTCCAGGAGACCGACACCACCGGCGTCACGACGCCGATCACGAAGGACAACACGTTCGCGAGCGACTCGGACCGCGTCGGCAGCGACGTCAGCGAGGCGTTCGCGCTCGCCCGCGAGGGACGGCCGGGACCGACCCTGGTCGACCTGCCGAAAGACGTCACGAACGGCGAGACCGATCGCGAGCCCGACGCCCCCGCAGTTCCGGACACCTACGAGGTGCAGGAGCGAGCCGAGCCTGAGATCGTCGCGGCCGCGGCCGAGCGGATCGAGAACGCCGCCCGGCCCGTCATATTGCTCGGCGGCGGCATCATCAAAGGCGAGGCCAGCGAGGCCTGCCGCGAGTTCGCCATGGAACACGAAATCCCGGTCATCACCACGATGCCCGGCCTCGGCGCGTTCCCCGAGGATCACGAGCTGTCCCTCGAGATGGCGGGGATGCACGGCACCGGGTACGCCAACATGGCGATCACCCACTGCGACACGCTGATCGGGATCGGAACCCGGTTCGACGACCGGCTGACCGGCGGCATCGAGACCTTCGCGCCCGAGGCGGAGCTCATTCACATCGACATCGATCCGGCCGAGATCTCGAAGAACATCCACGCGGACTACCCGCTGGTCGGCGACGCCGAGACGGTCGTCGAGCAACTGGCCGCGGCCGTCGACGCCTCGCCGGAGGCGAAGAAGTGGCGCGCCCAGTGCCAGCAGTGGAAGTCCGACTACTCGATGGCCTACGACGCACCCGAGGACGAGCCGGTCCAGCCGGAGTTCGTCGTCGAGGCGCTGGACGAGGCCACGAGCGATCGGGCGATCGTCACGACCGGCGTCGGTCAACACCAGATGTGGGCCTGCCAGTACTGGACGTTTACCGAGCCCCGCACTTGGGTCTCGAGTCACGGCCTCGGGACGATGGGCTACGGGCTGCCCTCGGCGATCGGCGCGCGGCTCGCGGCCGACGACGATCAGGAGGTCGTCTGCATCGACGGCGACGGCTCGTTCCTGATGACGTTACAGGGGCTGTCGGTCGCCGTCCGCGAGGAACTCGACATCACCGTCGCCGTGCTCAACAACGAGTACATCGGCATGGTCCGACAGTGGCAGGACGCCTTCTTCGACGGCCGCCACTCCGCGTCGGACTACGGCTGGATGCCGGAGTTCGACAAACTCGCCGAAGCGTTCGGCGCGTCCGGCTTCCGGATCGACGACTACGACGACGTCGCCGAGACGATCGACGAGGCGATCGCCTACGACGGTCCATCGGTGATCGACGTCCACATCGATCCCGACGCCAACGTCTACCCGATGGTGCCGAGTGGCGGCGACAACGGCCAGTTCGCGCTGGCGGAGGACCAGCTATGAAGCGCGGACTCGACGGACCGACTCCCGAGGAGCGACCGACCCCCGCGGGACGGCGCAACAAGCAGGGCATCCGCATCGACCCCGAGGTCGAAGCGACACACGAGCCCCGGCGCACCGTCATCTCGGCGCTGGTCGCACACGAGCCCGGCGTGCTCTCCGACGTCTCGGGACTGTTCTCGCGGCGGCAGTTCAACATCGAGAGCCTGACCGTCGGCCCCACGGCGAACGAGGATCGCGCGCGGATCACGATCGTCGTCGAGGAGCCCGATCCGGGGATCGATCAGGTCGAGAAACAGCTCCGCAAGCTCGTGCCGGTCGTCTCCGTGCGCGAACTCGAGCCCGACGCGATGCGTCGGGAACTGGCGCTGATCAAGGTACGCGCCGAGCGTCCCGATCAGGTCGCCGCCGTCGCGGACATGTACGACGGCAAGACCGTCGACTCGAGTCCGGAGACGGCGACGATCGAAGTGACCGGTGCGCGCCGGAAGATCGAGGCCGCGATCGACACCTTCAGTCAGTTCGGAATCCTGGAGATCTCCCGAACGGGGACGACGGCGCTGGCCCGCGGCACCGACCGGACGGCTGCGACCGATTCGACAGCACAGACCGCCGACGAGGCGAACCGCGACCTCCAACATACCAATCCAGCAGACGATGACTGACGACTTCACCACCGACATCTACTACGACGACGACGCTGACGTATCGACGCTCGACGACGAGACTGTAGCCGTGCTCGGCTACGGGAGCCAGGGCCACGCTCACGCGCTGAGCCTCCACGACAGTGGGGTCGACGTGGTCGTCGGCCTGCGCGAGGACTCGGCCTCGCGAGACGCCGCCGAGGCGGACGGGCTGACGGTCGCGACGCCGGCCGACGCGGTCGCGCAGGCCTCGTACGTCTCCGTGCTCGTTCCCGACACCGTCCAGGCGTCGGTCTACGAGAACGCCATCGAGCCCAACCTCGAGGCCGGCGACACGCTCCAGTTCGCCCACGGGCTGAACATCCACTACAACCAGATCGAGCCGCCGGAGAACGTCGACGTGACGATGGTCGCGCCCAAGAGCCCGGGCCACCTCGTCCGACGGAACTTCGAGAACGACGAGGGGACGCCCGGGCTGCTGGCGATCTACCAGGACACGACGGGCGACGCCGAGGACCGCGCGCTCGCCTACGCGAAGGGGATCGGCTGTACCCGTGCGGGCGTCATCGAGACGACGTTTCAGGAGGAGGTCGAGTCCGACCTCTTCGGCGAGCAGGCCGTCCTCTGTGGCGGCGTCACCTCGCTGGTCAAGCACGGCTACGAGACGCTGGTCGACGCCGGCTACTCGCCCGAGATCGCCTACTTCGAGTGTCTCAACGAGCTCAAGCTGATCGTCGATCTGATGTACGAAGGCGGTCACGCCGAGATGTGGGACTCCGTCTCCGACACCGCCGAATACGGCGGGCTGAGCCGCGGAGACCGCATCGTCGACGAACACGTCCGCGAAAACATGGAGGAGACCCTCGAGGAGATTCAGAACGGCGAGTTCACCCGCGAGTGGATCCTCGAGAACCAGGCGGGTCGGCCGAGCTACAACCAGCTTCGGGAGGCCGAGAAGAACCACGAGATCGAGGACGTCGGCGAGCGACTGCGCGACCTGTTCGCGTGGGCGGAGGACCAGGAGACCGAGAACGAAGACGAGTCCGTCCAGGTGCAGGCGGACGACTGAGAGCGAACCCATGACAGAACACGACAACACGGACACGATGGGCGACGTTAGCCACACCAACCCCTACACAGGAGAAACGGCCGGCCGGCTGTTCAACCGCGGACCGATCGTCGCGGCCGACGGCGGGACGCCGGACACGACGGCGACCGACGAGGACGAGCGTCCTGACTCCGAGGGCAAGGGAACGATGCGCGACGTCGACCACACGCCGCCGAAGGAAGCCGACGACGCGAACCGCGTCTTCGAGCGAGGGACCGAACACGGACGACGATCGGACACCGACACGGTCGTAGAGGAAGAGGAATGAGTACGGGCACACTGTACGACAAGGTCTGGGATCGACACAAGGTCACCACGCTGCCCACCGGACAGGACCAGCTGTTCGTCGGGCTTCACCTCATCCACGAGGTGACCAGCCCGCAGGCGTTCGGGATGCTCCGCGAGCGCGACCTCGAGGTCGCCTACCCCGAACTGACCCACGCGACGGTCGACCACATCGTCCCGACGGCCGACCAGTCCCGCCCCTACGAGGAGGACGCGGCCGAGGAGATGATGGCCGAACTCGAGGAGAACGTCCGCGAGGCGGGCATCGCGTTCTCGGACCCGACGACGGGGGATCAGGGGATCGTCCACGTCATCGGACCGGAGCAGGGGATCACCCAGCCCGGGAAGACGATCGTCTGTGGGGACTCCCACACCTCGACGCACGGTGCCTTCGGCGCGCTCGCCTTCGGCATCGGGACCTCCCAGATCCGCGACGTGCTCGCGACGGGTACCGTCGCGATGGAGAAACAGAAGGTCCGCAAGATCCAGGTCGACGGCGAACTCGGCGACGGCGTCGAGGCGAAAGACGTCATCCTCGAGATCATCCGCCGACTCGGCACCGAGGGCGGCGTCGGCTACGTCTACGAGTACGCCGGCGAGGCCATCGAGTCGCTGGGGATGGAGGGTCGGATGTCGATCTGTAACATGTCCATCGAGGGCGGCGCTCGCGCGGGCTACGTCAACCCCGACGAGACCACCTACGAGTGGCTCGCGGAGACCGACTACTTCCAGGAGAATCCGGAAAAATTCGACGAACTCAAGCCCTACTGGGAGTCCATCCGCTCCGACGCGGACGCCGAATACGACGACGTCGTCCACATCGACGCGAACGAACTCGAGCCGGTCGTCACCTGGGGCACCACACCCGGCCAGGGCGTCGGCGTCACGGAGCCGATCCCGGCACCCGAGGATCTGGCCGAAGACAAGCAGGATACTGCCCGACGCGCGCAGGAGCACATGCGCGTCGAGGCCGGCGACTCGATGGAGGGCTACGATATCGACGTGGCCTTCCTCGGCTCCTGTACGAACGCTCGCCTGCCGGACCTGCGACGCGCGGCCCGAATCGTCGAGGGGCGGGAGGTCGACGACGACGTCCGCGCGATGGTCGTCCCCGGCAGCCAGCGGGTCCAGAAAGCCGCCGAGGAGGAAGGTCTCAAGGACACCTTCGAGGAAGCCGGCTTCGAGTGGCGAAACGCCGGCTGTTCGATGTGTCTGGGCATGAACGAGGACCAACTCGAGGGCGACGAGGCCTGCGCCTCCTCCTCGAACCGGAACTTCGTCGGCCGCCAAGGGAGTAAGGACGGGCGGACCGTCCTGATGAACCCGCGGATGGTCGCGGCGGCAGCGATCACCGGCGAAGTCTCTGACGTGCGCGAGCTGAAGGAGGTGAACCTCGCATGACGGACGACGTCGAGATTCCGGAGGTCAACTCCGTTTCCGGTTCGGGCGTCCCGATTCGGGGCAACGACATCGACACCGACCAGATCATCCCCGCGCGGTTCATGAAGGTCGTCACCTTCGACGGGCTGGGCGAGTTCGCGTTCTTCGACCTGCGGTTCGACGACGACGACAACCAGAAGGAGCACCCGTTCAACGAGGACCGGTTTCAGGACTCCTCGGTGATGGTCGTCAACTCGAACTTCGGGTGTGGCTCCTCGCGCGAGCACGCACCCCAGGCCCTGATGCGCTGGGGGATCGACGCGATCATCGGCGAGAGCTTCGCCGAGATCTTCGCGGGCAACTGTCTGGCACTCGGTATTCCGACCGTTACGGCCGACAGCGAGACGATCGAGGACCTGCAGGAGTGGGTGGACGAACACCCCGACGGCGAGATCGACATCGACGTCGAGGCCGAGACGGTCACCTACGGCGATCGAACCATCGACGTCACCGTCGACGACGCCCAGCGCAAGGCCCTCGTCGACGGCGTCTGGGACACGACGGCGCTGATGAAGTCCAACGCCGGCGCAGTCCGAGAGACGGCTCGAGAACTGCCCTACGTCGACGACGCGGCGATCCCGGAAGCCGAATAGCCTCGTCTCTCGACCCGCTCGAGTGCGGTTTTCGTCGAGCTGGCTGCTCGAGTATCCGGAATCGTCTATCCTTGAGAGAGTGCAGCTCTTCCTGGTGTGGGAACCCCACACATCGTGTGGGTAGGTGCTCAACTGAATCGCGCGGCAAATATTCGGAACGAGTTATGAATTATTCTCGCCGAATAATTATAAATAATATATCGTGGTGGGTAGCATGGTGCTCGATACCAGCGGTCACAGTATTGAGCGCAACGTACCGTTCGCAACGGAGAGCGGGGGGACGAGAAACCATGGCAACGAAGCAAACACAACAGGAGATGGAAGAGCATCTCGGGCAGGTGCCCAGCTGGATGGAGCATCTCGCGGAGCCGGCGAGCGACCACAGTTGGGGGATCTTCCGGGATCTCGGCCTCGGGGAGACCAACCTATCCAAACGGGAAAAAGCGCTCGTCGAGGTGAGCGCCGCAGCCGCGATGCAGTGTCCTTACTGCACGTACTTCCACAAAGAGGAAGCGCGGTTGGCGGAGGTGTCCGAAGACGAACTCGAAGAGACGATAAATCTGGCCGGTGTCACTCGGTACTTCTCGACGATCCTGCACGGGAACGAGGTTGACCACGACGAGTTCGTCGCCGAAACGGACGAAATCGTCGAGTACATCGAAGAACAAGAAGCGCCAACAGCAGACGACTGATCCGACCGACAGAGGGACCAGTCCTCTTGTCGCGATCGGGCTGCGACATTTTTCCGTTGTGCTGGGCGGTCCAGCACTGACAGGGGGACAGAAGTTTGGGACGGCGCTGCTGACTATCGGGCGCGAACGTAGCACGAAATTCGGTTCGATTTGCGACGGTGGTGATCGTTCAGTACAGGACGCGCGGTGCCCATCGAGTAGTTGGTGGCTGCGAAGTATCTGGCCGAACCCCCGCGCCTACTCGAGAGGTGAAGGCTCTGTAGCGCGGCGACCGCTGGGTCTCGGGAGGCTTCGGGACGACTTTGTGTCGTGGTCTTCCAGTGCGGCCTCCCCGGTAGAACCACGTAGTATGAGAACACACTGAACGCCATGGACGAGGGAATTCCGGTTCGGGTCATCACCGGTGACGAGGAAACAACGATTGCGGTCGAATCCGGCGCAAACCTCCGGGATGCGTTGCTCGAGCACGACCTGCCGGTCTACGGAACGCTGTCACAGTACGCCAACTGCGGTGGACGGGGGCTCTGTTCGACCTGTACCGTTGCGGTCGATCCCGCGCCGGAGCCAACCCACTGGCACGACGCCGCAGCCGTTCGGTTCGGATATCCACGACTCTCCTGTTGTCTCGAGGTCGAGGAACCGATGACGGTCAGGCTCTTGGACAAGTACGTCTGGGGACAAGTCTTTCCGCGCCAGTTGTCTCCAGACTAAATACAGACGGTGTGAGAGCACAGATTCTCCTGACAGATCGGCGCTGCCCCGACTTGGCGGGTTCATCACGCGATCCCCGCTCTCTTGCCCGCTCCGAGTGCCGTCCGGTCGCCCAGTACGGGTTGCGTACTGAGCGCTCGAGAAAGAGCAGACAGACAGCCAGTTCGGGCGTGTGGTTGACGGTGACACTATTTGAGGGAGAGCGACGTAGTACGAATATGGTACGGAAAGTGGGAGCGGGTCTGCAGGCTGCCCCCGCTTTCGTGCGGCCACCGCCGCGGCTCGTCGACTGGTCGATCTTCGCGATCGTCTGTTTCGAGGCCGTCTCGGGGCTCGTTTCCTTCACCGTCGGATCGGTCGCCTGGTGGCCGCTGTTCTGGGCTCACCGGATCGCCGGGCTGACGCTCATCGTCTTGCTCGGCTTCAAACTCGCTCGCGTTCGGCATCGGCTCACGAACAGCGGGCAGTGGGTCCCGTCGACCGTCCTGTCGGTCGTGACGCTGCTCTCGGTGGTCGGCGTGCTGGCGACCGGCATCAGCTGGGTGTTCGGCCTGGACGTTCGCCTCTCCCAGTGGACCCTCCTGAGCGTGCACGTCGGGTTCGGTCTCGTGCTCGTTCCGCTCATGCTGTGGCACCTCACGACCCGATTTCGGCTTCCGAAACGGCGTGACTTCGACCGGCGTCGGACGATCCTCCAGTACACCGTCTTGCTGGTCGGCGGCGCAGTGGCATATCGCGGGCAGGAGTTCGCGAATCGGTTCCTGAACGGGCCCGGCGCGGACCGTCGATTCACGGGCTCACAGCCGCGAGACGGAGCGGGCAACGAGAGTTTTCCGATCACCGCGTGGGTCGCCGATGACCCTGCCCCCGTCGAGCTCTCGGACTGGACGCTCACCGTCCGCGGAGCGGTGGAGTCGCCGCTGGAACTCGAGTACCGGGACCTGTCCGCCGATACCGAACGACAGGCGCTGTTGGACTGCACCAGCGGGTGGTATACGGTACAGCAGTGGCGGGGGCTCCGCGTCGGCGACGTGCTCGATGCGGCCGGTGTGGACGAGGAGGGCCAGTTCGTTCGGTTCGTCTCGGTCACCGGCTACCGCTGGAGCCTCCCGATCGACGAGGCGCGGGATGCGCTCCTGGCGACCCACGTCGGTGGCGAGCGCCTCAGCCACGGCCACGGAGCCCCGCTGCGACTCGTCGCCCCCGGTCGCCGGGGGTTCCAGTGGGTCAAGTGGGTCGAACGAGTGGACGTCCGACGACGCGGCGATCCGGCACAGTGGGTCGTAACACTGGTCAGCGGATTCGATTGACGTCGACAGCGGCGTGATACTCGATCCCCGCGTCCACCTCGAGTCACTGGACCGGCGCGTTTCGTGGACGACGACGGACGGACTCGAGGTGCAACTGTCGAACGTCCCGTGATCGGTCTCGCCAATGTCCGGAGAAATCCTCGTCCTACTCTCGTCCCGGGAGGGACACCCCCCGGCCCAACCGGTCAATATCCTAACGTTCTTTACGATTGGTTGCGTACCGCGCAGATGCGCACGAAAGTGCGCCGAGCCGGAGTGCCTAGGACCAACTATCACTCCGGCTCGTCGACTACGCCCCCGCGAAGCGGGAGCAATCCGCCATTGGCGTTGGCGAAATAAAGATGTGCCGACGTCCCGCCGACCAGTCGTAGCTGTGACCGGCGCGTTCGCTGGATTGTGTTTCGCTGTGTTGGGGCCTGTAACCGATCAATACATGGTCTCGAGAATTACCATCCACTGTGATTGTGGTACCGACGTCCGTATCGCGACGACCGACGACCCGGTTACGTGTCCGGACTGTGGCACAGCGTTCGCGACGACGGTCTTCGAACTCCCCGACGATCACCATGCATCCAGCACTCGTCACGGCACTCGCACGTATCGCGGCCCGTGAGGGCTGTGCTCCGACGGCCCTGCCGCCGCTGTACGAGGCCGTCGATCCCGAGGCGCTGGCCGCCGTGCTCGAGTCGAACGGGGACGTCACCGTCCGCTTCGCGTACGGCGACTACCGCGTCGTGATCGGTCCCGGACCGCACGAGGTGACGGTGATCGACGGGGCTCGGTAACGGATCGGCGATCGGAATCGTTCGACGACCACCCGACTCCCTCGAGCGTCGTTGCTCGACGATTGCGCCGGCCGTTAGTCCGTCTCCTCGTCGAGTCGGAACGTCGCCCGGACCGGTTCCGGGAGGGGCGGTCGCGGGGCCGCTTCGTGTCGCTCGATTTTCTCGGGTTTCCGCGTCTTCCGATGGACGGCTCGCGCCATCGGGACGCCCTCGAGGTAGTTGAAGTCCCCGAGGACGGCAGCGCCGTACTCGGTGACGCCGTAGAACTTCCACGGCAAGCCGCGCTTTTCCCTGTTCGGGGGATACTCGTAGAGGGCGAGGATCTCCGCGTCGACGAGCACGTCCAGTTGCTCTTCGACGGTCTTTTTCGATTTACTCGGGACGAAGTGGTCGAGTTCGGCCGTCGACGCGAGGTGTTTCGGGTGCCCCAGCAGCGCCTGAACGATGCTGTGTCGAGTTTCCTGTGACAGCAGTTCCATCAGCTCACGCTGGCGCTCTAAGGGATTTTCCTCGCGGTCAGTGGAAGACTGCGCGGAGATGTCGGCCATGGTACCTGACCGTACGATGGCGGCGCACATAAGTACACGGGCTCGACTTCCCCCAGTTAGACCAGTATGGTTATAATGCTATTTTACCATACTGGTTAGTATGGCGAAGATACCGGAGAACACCGACGAACTCACGGACTTCATCCTGAGCGACGTTCTCTACGGCGTCGACCTCGACCCGGTGGATAGCGAACGACTGCTCTCGTACATGCGAGAGCGACACGAACACCTCTTCGGGCCGCATTCGACGTACTTCGTGCTCGGGAGTTACGAACCGCCGTTCAAGTATCGTCTCGACGAGGCGCTCGACGTACTGAACCGTCGGCACGACGCCTACGCGTACCTGCTCGCCACCCAGCCCGACCTCGACGTGTCGGCCGACGTCCCGGCTCTCAAAGTGAAGTTCTTCCTTCACGCCCTCTATGCGGAGTCGATCCCGCTGATTCTCGAGCACGACACCGGTGGAGCGGTCGCCGAGTTCGGTCGCGTCGAACGGCCGACGCTGCTCGAGCGCACGTATCTCTTCCCGCGGTCGCGGGAGGAACGCTACGACGACGAGTCCGTGCTGACGACACGGGACGCGATCCGCGCTCGGGCCATCGAACTGGCGTATCACGCCGCTGAGTTCGACGCGGAACTCGCTGCGCTCGCCGACCACGCGCGCGACCACGAACTGGACGTCTCGACGCAGGACCTCGAGTCCTACGTGGAGACCGAACTCGGCGGTCGAACGCCGTCGTACAGCGGCGTGATAACCGATTCCCTCGTCCACCTCGAGTCGCTGGACCGGTGCTTCTCGTGGACGACGACGGACGAACTCGAGGAGCAACTGTCGACCGTTCCGTGATCGGTTTCGTCGACGCGACCGGAGACGATTACGACGACGCGACCGGAGAAATCCTCGTCCTGCGCTCGTCCCGGGGGCGACACCCCGGCCCAACCGGTCAATATCCTAACGTTCTTTATGATTGGTTGCGTACCGCGAAGATGCGCACGAAAGTGCGCCGAGCCGGAGTGTCCAGGACCAACCAGCACTCCGGCTCATACGCCGCCCCCGCAACGCGGGAGCAATCCACCATTGACGTTGGCGAAATAAAGATGTGCCGACGTCCCGCCGACCAGTCGCAGCTGTGACTGACGCGCTCGCTGGGTTGTGTACCGCCGTGTCGGGGCCTGTAAATCACGATAGATATGGTCTCGAGAATTACCATTCACTGTGACTGTGGTACCGATGTCCGTATCGCGACGACCGATGACCCAGTCACGTGTCCGGACTGTGGCACAGCGTTCGCGACGACGGTCTTCGAACTCCCCGACGATCACCATGCACCCAGCACTCGCCACGGCACTCGCACGTATCGCGGCCCGTGAGGGTTGCGATCGATCGGCGCTGCCGCCGCTGTACGAGGTCGTCGATCCCGAGGCGCTGGCCGCCGTGCTCGAGTCGAACGGCGACGTCACGGTCCGCTTCGCGTACGGCGACTACCGCGTCGTGATCGGCCCCGACCCCGACGACGTGGCGGTGATCGACGGGGATCGGTAACGGATCGCCGACCGGAATCGTTCGACGACCACCCGTCTCACTCGAGTCGGGTTCGCGCAGCGTGTCGGCGACCCGTCCGAGGCAGTGATTTTTCGGGCGCAGTGACCGTCGTCTGTTCGACGCTCTCGCCGGTAAACGAGTGATCTTGCCGGTCCTTGCAGGACGATGATCAAGATATCGACATCCGCGATTCGGGCGCGCCGATTCGGCGTCCCCTCCCGTGGCAGGGTGTCCGGAACACGACGGCGCTGATGAAGTCCAATGCCGATGCAGTCCGTGCGAAAGCTCAGGAACTGCCGTCCGTCGAGAACGCCGCGATGTCGGACGCGGAGGAAGACGGCTCACCGATTGTCGGCGTCGTTGCTACCACCGATGCTGTCGAGAAGTCTTCGGAGAAACCCGTCGTTCGTCTCCGCTGACGGCGACTCATCCATCGCTGTTGGGTCCGCCGCCACGGGATCGCTGGGCTCAAGGCCGACGCTCGAGGCGACTCGTCGCCGACGGGCGCGATGCTCCGGATCCGACGGGGCCGCGTCGACGAACGCGTCCGGCGTGTCGTACTGCGCGAGAATCGCGTCGCGGACGCGATCGGGTGCCGCCTCGGCGACCGGTTCGAGGATCTCTTCGAGGGAATCGCGGGCCCGCTCCGTCGGTGGTTCCTCGTCGAGCCATCGGAGGAGGTCGCCGGTTGCTTCGGCCGCGATCGCGGGCTGGTGGTCCGCGAGTCCGAGGAACGCGCCGATGTCGGTCTCGTCCCGGGCGGTCTCGTCCGAAGGGTCTGCGACCAGTGCTGTCGCCCCTTCTCGACCCAGATCGGGAGCGCCGGTGGCGACTTCCGCGATCGTCTTACAGCAAAGCGATGACTCCGGGCTCCAGCGGTTCTCGAGCGTCGAGGTGGCGTTCGAGACGGCACGTCGGCCGAGTTTCGGCGAGTCACGCGAGATGGGTGTGAGCGGCCACCCCGGCGCGTCGGGATCGGTCTCGACGAGCGCGTCGACCGCAGCCGGGACCGCGCTGGGACGAGCCTGCCCAACCCGTCGCAGTACGTGGGCGGCAGCGGTCCGCGCTTCCGGATAGATCGACTCGAGATGATCGACGAACGCGTCCGTATCGGGAGCCAGTGCGTCGGGATCATGGTCCGCGACGATCGCGAGCCCCCGGAGCGGCCGTGCTCGGTCCCGCTCGTCGAGTTCGCCGACGGCCGCCGTTGCCGCGTCTCCAACGGCTGCCACGACCGTCGGGTCCGCCTCCGCGACCGTTTCGATCGCCTTCCCGACGTCGCGTCCGTACTCGTCGACGTCGTCGCACGCCGCATGGAGCGTCGGCGTCGCCGCATCCGGATCGATCGTCGCGAGCGCGGCCAGTCGCTCGGGCTTGAGATAGCCGCGAACGATCGGCTCACCGACGGCGGCGACGAGCGTCTCTCGGCCGACCGGAACCGCGTCTCGATCGGCGTTCCGGATCACGCCGAGTGCCCGTGCTGCTTCCCGGCTGTCGTCCTCCGGCGACTCGGTGTCGAGGGTGCTCTCGAGTTCCGGGACGGCGTCGACGACCGCATCACAGCCGGACTCGAACAGCACCCGAAGCAATCTGGCCTCGTGTTCGCCGACACCGTCGGGTCCCGCTCGAGCGCGTATCGCGTCGACGTACCGGACCGGATCGTCGATCCCGTCGGGATCGGCGTCGGCCGCGTCGGCGATGGCCGAGCGAGCGACCATCGCTGAGCGAGCGAGCATGGACGAATCGTCGGCCGACTTCCAGCCGGCGTCGAACAGTTCGTCACGGACCGCCCAGACGTCCGGTGGGTCGAGCACGCCGACGATCCCCCGACCGCTCGGCGAGCCGTCGTCGCTGGCCGTCGCATCCGGACCGAGTCGTATCTTGCCGAGCGCCAGTCGGCCACGAACGCCTGGATCCAACCCGTCCCAGAGATCCGACTCGTAGAGGTAGGACGGATAACAGTCGAGGACGCCGCCGGCGCGCAGGCGAACGACGTCCGCGTCGTCGGTGAGGGCGTCTGCAAGCGCGTCCATCGCCTCGTCGGCCCAGTCCGGAACGTCGTCTCGCAGCCAGAGCCGGTGACAGAGCGCACCGATCGCCCCCGCCCGAACCGACGCCTCGTCGCGCTCGGTCGCGGCGAGCAGGCGGTCGGCAACGGCGTCCGGTCGCGAGTCGTCCCAGTCGAACGCCGCGGCCGCCCAGCGGCCGGCCGGATCAGCGTCCAGACACGCTGCGAGTGTCTCGGCACAGCCCTCGGGAACGTGGTGGTGGCGAGCGCAGAGATACGCCGCGGTCCGTCGCCACTCGGGGTCCTCGAGTCGGTCTCGAACGTCGTCCGGGGTCACCGGTCCGTCCGACGGGACGTACTCGTTCGGAAATGGGACTGCCCTGCTGGTCGCCCGCGCGTACGTCCCGACGGCACCGGGTGCGCCCCGCGCATCAACCGCGGCGTCGACCGCGTCCCATGCGGCTTCGGTCACGACCTCGAAACAGGGCTCCCCGACGCTATCGAGTACCGCGTAACACATTCTGGCGGCTGCTTCGCGGTCGACGTCGGCCGTCGCCGGAGGCTCCTCGCGGAGGGCGTCCGCGAGTACCGAGAACTGGTCGCGGACGATCCCCGGCCGGCGCTCACAGGCCGATCGGACCGTGGCTTCCGGGTCGGCGCCGCGCGTCGCTCCGCGATCGACGATGCGGTCGGCGAATCGCTCGAGCGCCCGCGCCGGGGCGGGATGGGGGAGATCAGACACGGCGCTCCCCCTGTATCCCGTACTTGAGGGCGAAGTAATCGAGACAGGCCCGGCCGTATTCGTTGTCGGCGTAGGTGTCCACCTTCAGGAACGCGCCGTCGACCCACTCGTAGAGGTAGCCGACGGCCGCTTCCGAGGTATCGTTGACGTCCATCGCGAGCGCGCGCCGACAGGGGACCGTGAGCTGGGCGATCGTCTCCTCGTACGAGAATCCGTGCAGGTACCATCCCACCCGACCGTCGGACTCCTGCCAGGTCCGGGGATCGTCCGGATTTCGACAGAGACTGTCGTCCCCCGTTCGAATCGATTCCAGCAGATCCGCTTCGACGGCGTCCGGATCGCGGTTGCCTGGATCGAAGACGATGACCGTCCAGTGGCTCATGGCGCAACCACGCAGCGGGTCCGCATAAAGATCAGTGAAATGACCTATGTCGGCCGCTCGGTGTCGGGTGCCGCCACGGCGGTCCGATCGACCGAGTGATGCGACCGACTCGTCGCTCGGCCGAGGTCGTCCACGTCCCTGCAACGGCGGCGGGCTTCCCCGGAATCGCGAGATACTTCGGCGGCTGCCCCCAACGACGGGTATGTCTCGGTCCCTCGATGCGTCGCTTTTCCTGGTGCTCGCCGTGCTCTGGGGGTTCTCCTTTCCGGCGATCTCGATCGGTCTCGAGTACCTGCCGCCGTTGCTCTTCGCGGCAGCCCGGTACGACATCGCGGCGGTCCTGCTGTTGACGGCGGCCGCCCTGCGAGTCGAGAAGTGGCGGCCGACCGCGCGGAACGATCTGGCCGCCGTCGCGGGCGGCGGCGTGTTCCTCGTCGGCGGGAACGGCCTCCTCTTCCTCGGCCAGCAGACGGTTCCCAGCGGCGTCGCCGCGATCCTGCAGGGGTTGGTCCCGATCGTCACCGCGCTGTGGGCGATCCCGCTGCTGGGCGAACGGCTCTCGCCGCTCGGGGCCGTCGGCGCGGCGATCGGCTTTCTCGGCGTCGGCCTCGTGATCCAGCCCGATCCCGGGAACCTCCTCGCGGGCGATACCGCCGCGCGATTGCTCATCGTCGGCCAGGTCTGCAGCGTCGCGCTCGGCGGCGTCCTGATCCAGCGGGCAGGCCCGAGCATCGACCGGCTCCCGCTGGTCGGCTGGTCGATGCTCGTCGGCGGCCTCGTTTTGCACACCGTCAGCCTCGCGGCCGGGGAGTTCCCCCGCCCCGACGTGATCGGTCCCGTCTCGCTCGGGGCCCTGCTCTATCTCGGCGTCTTCGCGACCGCCATCGCTTTCCTGATCTACTTCAGGGTGCTCGCGGAACACGGCGCGTTCGAGGCGGCGCTGATCGGCTACCTGGTGCCGATCGTGGCGACGGTCGCCAGCGTCTTCCTGCTCGGCGAGGATGTCGGCGTGCTGACCGTCGCGGGCTTCGGACTGGTCGCCGTCGGCTTCGCGCTGCTCAAACGCCGCGCGATCGCGGACGCGGTGGGGGTCTCGACCGGCGTCGGCAGCCCCTGACCCGCGGCCGGCGAGACCGGGTCGCCGGTCCGGGGTCGAGCGCCGACCGCCGATGGGGAACGACGGCGATCGATCGGTGACGGTATCGATACCCTCTTTTCGCCCCCCCGACGATGGTAGTGCATGACTCACGAAATCGCCGTCATTCCGGGCGACGGGATCGGACAGGAAGTGACACCCGCCGCGGTCGACGTCCTCGAGGCCCTCGAGATCGACTTCGAGTTCGTCGAAGCCGACGCCGGCGACGCGGTCGCGGAAGCGACCGGCGAGGCGCTGCCACAGGAGACCTACGACCTCGCGGCGTCGGCGGACGCGACCCTGTTCGGCGCGGCCGGCGACACGGCCGCGGACGTGATCCTGCCGCTCCGGACGGCGGTCGATTCGTTCGTCAACGTTCGACCCGCGACGGCGTATCCGGGGATCGACGCCGTCCGGCCCGAGACCGACCTCGTGTTCCTCCGCGAGAACACCGAGGGGGTCTACGCGGGTCACGAAAACCGGCTGCATCAGGACGTGTCGACGCTCACCCGCGTCGTCACCGAATCGGCCTCCGAACGGCTCGCCGATTTCGCCTGCGACTACGTCGCCGGCGACGAGCACGACGGCTTCACGATCGTCCACAAGGCCAACGTCATGCGCGAGACCGACGGCCTCTTCCGCGATACCGTCCGCGACGTGGCCGACGAGCGAGACGTCGAGACGGACGAAGTGCTGATGGACGCGTTTGCGACGCGAGTCTGTCTCGACCCCGAACAGTTCGACGTCGTCGTCTGTCCGAACCTCGCGGGCGACGTGCTCTCGGACCTCGCGGCCGGCCTCGTCGGCGGGCTGGGCCTGCTCCCCTCGGCGAACATCGGCCCCGAGCGCGCCCTGTTCGAACCCGTCCACGGCACCGCCCCCGACATCGCCGGCGAGGGCGTCGCGAACCCGGCCGCGACGATCATCTCCGCCGCCATGCTGCTCGAGTACCTCGGCTACGACGAGGCGAGCGACGACGTCCACGAGGCCGTCGAAGCGACGCTCGAGGACGGACCACGGACGCCGGATCTCGGCGGCGACGCCGCGACCGAGGACGTAACTAGGGCGGTCATCGACCGGCTGTAAGGCCGCTCGAGCGCTGTACCCGCTGTGCGCGTCGCAGGTGCGAACGACGTAGACGACGCGGACGCCGAGCCGGCGGGGACAGTGCGAGTGCGCCGAACTGACCATGGATCGAAACGACAGGGCCGTGACGGCGTTCGCCATGCTCGGCCACGCGATGTTCCACGCCTACGAGCTGGTGATACCGATCTTCGTCGTCGGCTGGCTCGAGGCGTTCTCGACGACGCCGGCGTTTCTCGGCGTCGCGGTCGGCGCGAGCTACGCCCTGATCGGCGTCGGCGCGCTCCCGACGGGGCTGCTCGCCGACCGGTTCAGCTCCAAGCGGTTGATCCTCGCCTGTCTGCTCGGCATGGGCGGTGCCTTCGCGCTCGTCTCCGTCGCGCCGAACGTCGCCATCCTGACGGTCGGGTTGTTACTGTGGGGAGCGGCGGCGAGCCTCTACCATCCCGCCGGGCTGGCGCTGCTCAGTCGCGGGACGAAAGAGCGGGGCACCGCCTTCGCGTATCACGGCGCTGCAGGCAACGTCGGCGTCGCGACCGGGCCGCTGCTCGCGGCCGTTCTGCTGGCGTTCGTCGGCTGGCGAACCGTGGCCGCCCTGCTCCTGGTGCCGGTCCTGCTCGCGGCAGTCGTCGGAACGCGACTGGAGTTCGACGAAACCGCGGGGAGTTCGGCTCGAGGTGCGGACGGCACCGCTACCACCCGCGAGGGACCGCACAGCCTCGCGGCGTTTCTCGCCAGTTCGCGGCGGCTGTTTACCGTCGGCTTCGGCCTCGTTTTCGCGATCGGCATCCTCTACGGCGTCTACTACCGGGCGACGTTTACCTTCCTGCCGGACATCCTCGCTGACCTGCCGCTGTTCGATCCGGTCCCGGTCGTCGGCCGCTCGTTCGAACCCAGCCAGTACGTCTACTCGGGGCTCCTGCTCGTCGGCGGGATCGGGCAGTACGTCGGCGGGCGGCTCGTCGACCGCGCCCGGCTCGAAACCGTGCTTCTGGGCGGCTACGTCGCCCTGGCCGTCGTCGCGATCGCGTTCGTTCCGTCGGCGAACGCGGGACTCGTCCCGCTGTTGGTCGTCGCCGGCGTCCTCGGATTCCTCGCCTTCATGATCGCGCCGATCAACCAGGAAGCGATCTCGACCTACACGCCGGCCGACGCCAGAGGGCTCTCCTTCGGCTACACGTACACGGCGATTTTCGGCGTCGGTGCGATCGGTTCGTCGCTCGCCGGCCTCATCCTGACGCGGTCGATGCCGACGGCGCTGTTCGCCGTCGTCGCCGCCTGTGCCGCGATCGCCGCCCTCATCGGCGGGACGCTCCACCGCCGCTCCGGACGGCGGTCTCGGGACGGCGTCGCCGCGGACGACTGAGCCGCTCGCCGTCGCGTCGACCGAGCGGCGCGGAAACCGGTCACGGCCGGAGAGTTATCACGGGGGCCGTGGTACCGGCGGCCATGACTCGAGACGACACCCTCGCCGGGGTCGACTCGCGAACCGTCGACACTGCCCGCCTCGAGACCCACTACCTCGAGTCGGGCGGCACCGACCGGGCGGACGACGAGAGCACGACCGTCCTCTTTCTCCACGGGAACGTCTCTTCCTCGCGGTTTTTCGAAGACGCGATGGCCGATCTCCCGGCCCGTCACCGGGCGGTCGCGCCCGATCTGCGGGGGTACGGCGATTCGGAGACGAAACCGGTCGACGCGACGAACGGCCTCGGCGACTTCGAGGGCGACGTCAGCGCGCTGGTGGCGGAACTCGGGCTCGAACGGCCGTTCGCCCTCGTCGGCTGGTCGAACGGCGGCGGCGTCGCGATGCGGTACGCGATCGACCACCCCGACGACGTGTCCGCTCTCGTGCTCGTCAACCCGCTCTCGCCGCACGGCTTCGGCGGCACGAGAGACGTAGACGGGACGCCCTGCTTCGACGACTACGCCGGCTCCGGCGGCGGGATCGGTAACGACGCGTTCGTGGCCGGGCTGGCCGACCGCGACCGAAGCGTGGAGGGGCAGACCTCGCCCCGAAAGGTCCTGCGAACCTACTACGTCGACCCGACCCACGAGTTCGACGACGAGCGCGAGGAGTCGTACCTGACGGGGATGCTCGATACGGCGACCGGCGCGGAGAACTATCCCGGCTCCTCGATTCCCAGCGACAACTGGCCCGGCATCGCCCCGGGCGAGACGGGAGTGAACAACGCGATCTCGCCGAAGTACTGCGACCTCGAGGCGATCACCGAGATCGATCCCGACGAGAAACCGCCCGTGCTGTGGATTCGCGGCGACTCGGACCAGATCGTCTCGAACGCCTCCCTGTTCGATCTGGGCACGCTCGGTCGTATGGGCGAACTCCCCGACTGGCCCGGCGAGGACGTCTTCCCGCCCCAGCCGATGGTCGACCAGACCCGAACCGTCCTCGAGCGCTACGCCGATCGCGGCGGCGAGTTCGAGGAAGTCGTCTTCGGTAATGCGGGCCACACGCCCCACCTCGAGGTTCCCGGTGACTTTCTGGATCGGCTCGAGTCGGTCCTGCGCGGCTGACGAACCCGACGGAACGGCCGCCCCGGCCGTCCCCCTCGCCGGGGACGCTACGACCGCGGTTCGCGCCCGTCGTGGGACCGCCGGTCCGCTGCCGCTTCCTCCCGTTCGTCGGTCGCCCCTTCGCTGCGCATCGTTCGGAGCGTCGACAGGCCGCGTTTTCGGGTCACGCCCTTCGATATCCTGACGCCGTCGAACGTGCCCTCCCAGCGCTCGTCGTTCGCTCCGAGGTGATCCATGTAATAGGCGAAGCCCGCGAGCCACACCAGCGCGGCCGTGAGCGCGAGAAAGCCGATCGCCGAGACGAGCACGGACGGGCCCAGCGCACCGACCGCGATCCCCGCGACGACGTAGACGAACGCGGCGATCACGATGAGGACGGTAATCGTCGCGAACATGTCGTTGACGGCGGTCACCCGCGCGTTGTACTCGATCCACCGTCCGTAGCTCCGGAGCAGTCGCACCTCGAACCGGTCCGCATCGGCCCCGGGATCGGCTCGAGCCGTCGCGAGCGCGACGTCGACCGCGTCGCCGTCGATCCCGCCTCTGAGATTCGACGCCGTGTACGTCACCCCGGCGAGGCCGGTCGAGACCAGCAAGAGGAGCCCGCTGGTGATGGTAAAGAGGTTCACGAAGGGCGCGATATCGAGATCCGTCTGGACGACGATCGAGCCGCCCGTGACGACCAGCCCGATCAACAGGAGGTTCGCCTTCAGGATCTCGATCGCCTTCTCGTCGATCTCCCGAACGCGCTCGACCTGGTAGTCGAACGTCGTCCGCAGTTCCTCGCGGGCCAACTCGAGCGTCTCGCGATCGAGGGCGTCCCGCTCGGTGGCCGCTCCCGACTCGTCGGAGACCTCTCGGCCGCTCATGGGCCATCCTTTCCCGCTCCGATCGTAAATCTGCCGGCGTCCGTTCCCGATGCGAATACCGTCGGGTCGAGCGACGGGTTCGATCGGCGGGACGGTCGCCGGCGTCTCAGACGATCTCGAGGTCGTCCCGGTCCGCCCCGGCCAGTTCCACCAGCGCGTCGGCCTCGAGCAGGTGACACGCCCCCGGAACGACGAGCAGGTGCAGCGGGTCGCCGAACGTTCGGTCCGCGAGTTCGGCCATGGGTCCGGCCTCGACGAGCGGTTCGGGCCCACCCGCGCGGGCGACGACGACCCCGACGAGGTTGGGGTACGCCTCGGCGAGCAGTTCGGCACCGACGTCGGCGGTCATGTACTCCTCACGTTCGGCCTTTATATCCAGGTAGACGACGGTGTGAAGGCCGTCCGCGCGGTTGTCGGCGATCGTTTCCGTCACGCTCGCGGGGAGGCCCTCGGCACCGTGGGCGTAGGGGAAAGGTAACGTCGTCGCCTTCCCGAACCGATAGTTCTGGAGCCCCGTCAGTGAGCTCGTCGCGGTCTGGGCGGTGACGCCGTGAATCACCCGCGTCTCGATGCCGCGGTCGTGGGCTCGCAGTCGGAGGTCGACGTGAGTCGTCGAGATCATCGTGTCGCCCGCCGTCAGGAAGGCCACGTCCTCGTTCGCGGCCGCCTCGAGCATGTCCTCGGGATGTTGCTCGACGCCGGCCCGGTCACGGACCTCGATGTCGACGCCGTGGGCGGACTCGAGGTCGTCGATCGTCGTCCCGATCAATTTGCTGGTGTAGAACTCGGCGTAGACCCGGTCGGCGCTCCGAAGCGCCGCCCGCCCCTCGACGGTGATCGAGCGCTCGTCGTAGAGACCGAGGCCGATGAAGGTCAGCATAGCCGCCGCTAGTCGGCACCGTCGCTATAACCTTTCGAGTCCGATTGCGGACGATTCGCCGGTCGAACCGAACGACGCCTCTGGGCGACCCGAAAACGGCGAACGCGGGGCGGTCGACACTGGCCGTCGATTACCGTTCGGAGACGGTCCCGAGTTGCTCGAGGAAGCCGAGCACGTGGTCGACGACCCACCGCTCGGCGATCCGTCCGTCCTCGACGCGGGCGAAGATCGTGCCGACCAGTTCGATCTCGTTTCCCGTCGGCTCGACGCCCATGAATTCGCCCCGATGAGTCGCGTGCATGGTAAAGCGGTTCGCGACCGTATCGCCTTCGGCGACGATGTCGTCGACCGTTCCGTGCAGGTCGGGAAACGCGGCGTGGAAGTCCCGGATCTGCCGTTTGAACTCGTCTCGGCCGCGTAACTCGGACGGCTCCCACGGGGAGTGCTGGACGAAGTCCTCGGCGAGGAGGTCGTCGATCGCGTCCACGTTTCCCTCGTTCCAGACGTCCGCTTGCATGCGGCGGGCGAGCGCTTTGTTGTCTTCTATGTTCATTGGTAACGACCCATACGAGAGAGGGCAGTTGCAGCAATAACGGTTGTCGACACGTCTCTGACCGGTCGGAAAATCAACCGTCGGGTCGACGGGCGAGACTACCCTGACAGTCACTCCCCGTCGTCGACGATCGCAACCGCTTCGATCTCGACCAGATGGTCGGGATCGATTAACCGCTGTACTTCGACCATGCTACAGGCCGGGCGAACGTCGGCGAAGAATTCGCCGTGGGCCTCGCCGACTGCTTCCCAGTCGTCGATATCCGTTACGTAGATGCGCGTGCGGACGACGTCCTCGAGCGTCGCGCCCGCCTCGTCGAGCGCGTGCTCGATCAGTTCGAGGGCTCGAACGGTCTGTGCGTACGGCTCTCCCGGAGCGACGACGGAGCCGTCCTCGGCGGTCGCCGTCGTTCCCGAGACGTGTACCTGCGAGCCGGTCCGGACGGCACGGGAGTAACCGACCCGCGGTTCCCACTCGGTGCCGCTCGAGACGGTCTGTCTGTCCATGCGGTGACTGCGAGCCGAACGGTGAAAAGATTCCGCCGGACGACGGGAACCGCGCGTCGTCTCGGCCGTCGGGGGAACTGGTCAGAACCCGATGTGCGAGGTCGATGCGGGACCGTCGTCTCCGTCGTCGATTCCGCCAGCGTGGGCGAACGTCACGTCGTCGTCGGTCAGGTAGACGACGCCGTCGTCGACGCTGACGTCGACTGACGGCAGCGTCGTCTCGGCTGCTTCGCCGTTGTCACAGTAGCCCGAACAGGCGTCGAACATCGAGCCGTGTTTCGGACAGATGAGCCGGCCGTCGCGCATCGGGGCCCCGCGGCCCGTATCGAATCGCTGGGCTTCGTGGGTGCATCGGTTGATCCACGCTTCGACACCGTCGTCGGCCGCAGGCTGACTGCTCGTGGAACCGTGGTCCACGCCGTCCTCCCGAGCGTTCGAAGGAGGGCTCGTCGAGTCGTGCTCGGCGTCGTCCTCGCAGGGCACGAGGACGACTTCGTCGGGTTCGCCGTGCTGATCTCGAATCGTGAACAGCCACGACCGGTTCTCGTAAACCGTCTCGACGGTCGTGAGCCGCGTTCGCACACTCATTTCGAGCGGACAGTATGGACCACGAACGGAAAACGGTCCCGACGGACCGCGCCGGACAGCAGCGCACGGACGGCTCGTGCCGTCCGCGAGGCACAGCCGGCTCTCAGAGCGTGAACGCCAGCGGGAGCGGCGGCTGGATCGCCAACACGATGACGCCGGCCGCGAGCGAGACGAGCCCGATGCCGACGGCGATCTCTTCGCCCCAGGTCGGCAGGCGCTCTATCGTGACGACGCCGGTCAGTGCGACCATCCAGACGAGGTTCATCTCGCCGACGAAGACCATCACCAGGAAGAAGACCCCGAAGCAGGTGAGGACACAGCGCACGCCGTGATAGAGCCCCTCCCGGATCGCCTGCGGGACGCCGTCGACGTGAGCCGGCACGGTGGCACAACACGTCCGCAGGAACGACCGTTTGAACCTCGAGAGCTGGTACAGTCCGGTGAGCACGAGGACGCTCCCGATGACGACGTGGGTGTGCGTGCGGGTGACGCCATAAATTCCGCCCGGGAGGACGATGTCGTACAGGAGCGGAACGCAGGCCGACGCCATCCAGACGACGTAGTAGCCGACGAGAAACGACGCCAGCGCTCGCACCGCACCGGAAGCCGATCCCCGATAGGACGCGACGTACTCCCGGGTGAACCGCATCATCGCCGGTTGCATCATCGCCCACATCATCACGCCCCACATGACGGTGTAGCCGATAATCGCCTCGAGCGTCCCGACGTGGGCGGCACCGCGTTCCATCGCACCGGGTGCGGCCATCGGGATTTCGGCCTCCATCGTCAGCCACTCCATTCCGGGCATCGGGACGTGACCGCCGTACAGCAACAGCCACCAGACCGCGTCGAGACCGAGCATCGCGGTGACCACGGCAGTCGTCCGATCGAACCCGGTCGGGAGGCGATCCGTCGTCCGTTCGATCGCAGCCCGAAGCACTGCACTCATTCGACTCTCCCTCCCTCGAGGGTGTGACGGACGGTGAACGGCGATGCAGAGTCTGCACGGGTCGTCGTCATCGTCTCCGAACCACCAAACGGGGTAGAATCGATCACGGCTAGTCTCGTACGTCGTAGCCGGCGTTTTCGATGGCCGCCCGCACGCGGGGGCGTACCGACGCATCCCCGTGAATCGTCACTCGACCGGCCGTGGCGTCGGCGTCGACGACCCCCACTCCAGGGATGTCGGCCACTGCACCGGTGATAACTATCTCACACCCTTCACACGTCATTGCGGGAACTTCGAGCGTGTATTCGTCCATTCTGCATCCGGACAACGCGTCGAGCGGGCATAAATTGATGAAATTCTGATATTTTCTGCACTAAACGGTACCGAAGACTAGAACCGGCTCGATCCGCGCATCGACCTGCGATCTTCCGGCACCGACGAGGGGAGGCGTGCCGGTACGGGATCGACGCGGCGTTCGAACTATTCGACCGGCGCGCGAGACCGGAGCCCGCGTCAGTGGCCCGCAAGGACGTGTGACCAGCATGGGCTGACCGGTGTAGGGTCGTCGGTTCCGGACTGCGATCTTCCTCGGCCTCGTCTCGATCCCGTTCACGGTCGTGAGTAACTGGGTCCTGGATCCGGATACCGTTTCAGGGACGGCCCTGATCGTCGCGTGCGTCCTCTCGGGATATCACGACGGGGCGCAATCGAGCGACGGAACGCGGGCGGGCGCGGTGACCGCGGCGATCGGTGGGGTCCCGATCCTCCTCTGGCAAAGCGGGACGACCGCGCTCGAGTGGTGGAACCATCCGATACTCGTCGATCTCGTCGGCGACTCGTGGCTGATGGCCGCGAGTTCGGTGGCTGCGGCCGGATGCACCGTCGTGATTGGGGTCGTCGTGTTCCTGATCGTCGGGCAGCTCCGTGGATTCATCGGCGGCTGGCTGCACGACCGTCTCGATTGACGCGGACACCCGATTCGGCGGCCGCGGGATCTATTCGATCGGTTGGGTCTCCATTCCCCGGCGTCGTCGGGCGTGTCCGGCGGTTCGGCGCGTACCGCCCGCAATGGCCGGTTCTGGAGACGTCGGGTGTTCCCGCTCTCGACCTACCGAGTCGGTTCACGATCTCGGAGGATGGATTTGATGTGCGCCTTTATCCCGCCCCTGATGAATTTGGGTACTAGTGTGGGTGGTCAAACTCCGTCGAGCCGTATCGTACTCCCGACGCCCGCTGGTTCGAAGATCTCTGGAAGATGCTCATTGAGGATTCCCATCGCCGCTGTCCCTGTACAGTGGGCACCGACGAGCAAGTCGAGTGTTCCTCTCTCGTTCCCCTCGATGTGTCTCCCATCCCTTGCTGGTCCTGATTTGTGATACAGGTGTCGTCTCGGATGGCCCCCCACTGTCTCGTGTACAAGCGGCTAGAGACGGCGATAACGACTGGTTTTCGTGATTCATCTCTGGCTATTCGTACGTTCGAACAGTGTTGCTAACCGAGTGGGAACTATGAAAAGAATGGTGGAGAGGCATATTAATTTGAAAACCAAAGTTCGTCAGCGACACCGTTCAGTCGTTCTGAAAGCGGTGTTCACCCGCATGCAGGTCCTGCGCGGAGTAGCTCTACCAGCGGAGCAGTCGGCGGTCTCACGGGTAGCTGGGAGAGTTTTCGGAGTCCCCGCCGAGGCCCCTCATGGGCGGTGTCTCGATTTCAAATTCAATGTTCTAACACTCCGTCCTTAGCATTTCTAACGGAAACTGCAATCAGAAATGCACCCCTATCACTCTTTGTGAGAACTTCAGTAAATCTTGATTCGAGCGCCTCCATGCTCGGTGGCCAACAGTGTAACCACGACCATTCTGTAGCGACCCAGTGGGATATCTTGGATGGTCGATACGTATGAACGTGACAATTCTCGCTGACAACACCGTGGCAACGGGGATTCCGAAAGGCCTCCGCGGCGAATGGGGGTTCGCGGCGGCAGTTGATGACGTGCTGTTCGATACAGGCCAATCCACCGCCGCCCTCGACAATGCACGGTTACTAGATGTCGGTACGGCGTTCGACGACATCGTGCTGAGCCACGCCCATTATGACCACACCATGGGTCTGGACGAGTTCCTCGATCCGTTTGACAAACCGACTGTGTACTGTCATCCTGATATCTGGGCTGAGCGGTTCATCCGAAAGCCTGCTGACGGCCGGACGCTGGACGAGCCGATCCACATCGGAGTTCCATTCTCTCGAGCCGAAGTCGAAACGGGGGCCGATATCATCGAGCACCGTGACCCTGTAGAGGTACGCGATGGTGTATTCGCGCTCGGTGAGATTCCCCGGCCTCACGACGACAATCCTGTCCACTTGCGCGAGAAGGATGGTGAACTGGTCGACGATTCGGTGCCGGACGACCAGTCGATCGCCGTCGAGACCGAAGATGGCACCGCACTCGTGCTCGGGTGCTGTCACGCAGGCCTTCGCAACACTATTGAGCACGCCGAGACAGTCACCGGCACGGAGGTTCGCTTCGTCATCGGCGGTACCCACCTCGTTGCCCGTGATGCGGACGAAATTCACGACCTCGCGGACTGGTTGGAAGGTCAACTCGATCTGTTTGCCGGGACTCACTGCACGGGCTTCCAGGCCGAGAAGATTCTCTCGGAGCGTCTCCCTGAGGCGTTTCGCTCAGTGGGCGTCGGAAGTTCACTCGAACTCCCGCCGAGAGTCTGATTCGATGTTCAACCCCATTGTCTGGTGGTTCCGGTGGCTCGCTCGCCGACTGGCCGGGGTGGGGGCCATCGACGACCAGCGCGGACGGCGAATCGCGGACCTCACCTGGCCGCGGTTCCTGACGATGATCGCCAGGTTCTCCCTCCGTGTGTCCGACATTGCGATGGTCGGCCTGGCCCTCGGTTCCACGGCCATCGTCGGCATCTCCTTTGCAGTCGTCTACTGGCAGTTCGCGTTCGCTTTCGCCATCGGGATCGCTGGTGGAACGATCGGGCTGGTTGCGCAACGCTATAGTGCCGGCCAATCGGCAGCGGCGAGCCTCGTCGTCAAACAGAGCGTGCTTCTCGGTCTCGCGCTTGGACTCCCGTTCGTCGTCGCCTACTGGCTCGGTGCCGAAGAGTTGATCCGAGTGTTTACCGAAGACAGCAGGACAGTCCGATACGGGGCGACGTACCTGCGGGTGAGCACGGTTGTTCTACTGTTTGTCACGTTCAACGTTGTCGCGAGCCGCACGCTCGCAGGAGCGAACAACACGTGGATTCCGATGTCGATTCGGGCGACCGGTGCCGCCGTTAACATCGGTCTCAACGCAATCTTCATTTTCGGCCTGGGACTGGGAGTATTCGGAGCCGCTCTCGCGTCAGTCATCGCCGAAGGCCTCGTTGCGGCGAGTTTCGCGTATGGACTGGTTCGCGGAGAGTTCCCCGGGCTCGGGCCGTTCCCTCTCACCATATCGCTGACGGGCCCGTATCTCGACGGTCGTATACTTCGACAGCTGGTGGGCACGTCGGTGCCGTTGATCGGTCACCGGCTCGGGAACGTCTTCGTTCGATTCCCGCTGTTGACACTGCTCGCCATGGTTGGGCCGACCGTTGTCGCTTCGTTCGAGGTAGCTCGTCGAGTGCGGAATCTATTGAATGCCTTCGGGGCAGGGTTTTCTCTGTCCGCAAGCAGTCTCGTCGGCCAGGCACTAGGACAGTCGGACGAACAGTTGGCCGTCGATTTCGGCCGTGATACGGTTGTCTTCTCGGTAATCGTGTACGTGCTCGCTGGGATACTCGTCTTCGCTCTTGCTCCGGTCATCGCCGGCCTCTTCAGCCGGGACCCGGAGACAGTCGCTCGAACGATCCCGTTTGTACGGGTTGCCAGCGTCAGCTTCGTCGGGCTCGGTATATTCAGGACGTACGAGGGAATTCTGAAAGGGTCTGGCGAGAATCGGTGGACGATGTACGGACGGCTTCTCGGCCTGTATCTCCTTCTTCTCCCGTTGACGTATTTAGGGGTGACGACGTCGTTGGGGCACGCTGCCGTGTTCGGAGCCCTGATCGCAGAAACCTGGGGTGCAGCTATCGTGACCGGGTATCGGGTTCACTCCGGGAAGTGGACGGTCGCAAGTCGGTCCCGTCGACCGTCACTCGCTGACTGATGCGTGAGACTGCATCCGATTCACGGACCACCACGAATAATATCGAGGATTTTGGAAACCCATCGCTTGGATTCCAAACCGTTCAGACGCCTTCTTTGAGCTGATTCAGCTGGTCCTTGAACTGACTCTGGCAAGTGGTACAGCAGAAGTGATGCATCCGGTCGTCGATCCACTCGGATTCGCCCTCGCTGTCGACGGTATTCCCACACTCCGCACAGGTGAGCGCGAAATCCGTCCCGTCGAGTGACGGTTGCCACTCGATCTCGTCGATGAGCGTCACGGAATACGCTACGACGTCGGCCGGTTCCAGAAGGCTTCTGACCCATGTGTGTACGCTGTGGACCTCTGCACGTGCATTGAACCAGAGTTCTCCGCCGGCAGTTACCATGACGTGTTCCACCGCGTCGGACCCGTCGAGACGTGACCGGAGCTGTTCAAACGAGTCTCCAGGATCGACTTGAACAAAAATCTGTGCGCCCGCTCCCAGCTGTGTTCGGTCGATGTCCACGGTGAAGCGGTTGATGATCCCCGTGTCCTGCAGCCGTTCGATTCGGTCTGCGACCGCTGGCCCGGACATGCCCACCTCCTCGGCGATATCGGTGTACGTCCGCCGGGCATCGTGGCTGAGGAGTCGCAGAATCTCGATGTCTGTCTCGTCGAGCGAGGGCATACCGTCGATAGAATTCGGCGGGGTAGGTAAAAAATTTCTTAGTATATCTACGATTTTCGCCCCACTACCGTGACTTTCAAGTGAAACCGCACTGACCGATTACCGCCTCTATACGACGTGATGCCGACTGACGCAGGACCGATCCCAGACTCGTAAACCGCCGAGGACAGTTCGGCAGAGACGGTCATCAGGCAACCGGCCTCGTGAAACGCGACGACTCGCTGAACCCGTTCGGCCGCTCCGTCAGGGTCATGGACGACGCCTCGTGGCGATTGTCCCAGTGGTATTTTCCACCAGAGGCTCAACAGCCTGCCGACGCCGCTTCGGAACCAGTATCTGAACGATAGAGTTGACCCTGCAGACACCGCCTCAGTATAGATCCGTATATACGGACATCATCAAAGCATACCAGCAACAGATGATAATGACTAGATATGACCGTCCGACTGATCCTTCGCTGAGTCCGCTGCTCGGAAGTGACAACACCATTCAGCAGTCCCAGAATCCTCGCAATTCCCCACACTCGTCCAGATAAGTACGACCGTGAGTGTTCAGCACTAACTTTTGATCGATAACAGGAAACGAGTCGACGAAGGGAGTCCCGAAACGATTTCATCTTCCGAAACAGTGAGCCGGTTCGCCCGACACATTTGATATAGCCATTGTTGGTTTATCAGTTGGGGCGGCCCCGGAAAAACGTCAGTGTTACGGCGGCCCGACGGTCAGTTCGGGCATGGACGTTCCGTGCGTCCGCGTCGAGCCCGAAGCAGGGGAAGCGACGCGCGCAGCGCTCGCCGACGCGGACCTGATCGACGACGCGTACGAAATCGCCGTCGAGGGCGGCCGGCTCTACATCCCGATTACCGATCCCGCCGCCGTCCGAGACGTACTCGACGGCGACGTCGAGGTGGTCTCACACGCGGTCCCCGAGCGCCAGCAGCAGACGACGCCGGCGGATCTGCTCGCGTTCGATCCCACCTACGAACGCCTCGGCGAGGCCGCGCTCATCGACGAAGACGACCCCGACCGCGCGCGGGCGATCGCGGACGCCATCCTCGAGTCCGATCTCCCCGCGGAGACGGTGCTGAACAAGGCGTCGAAGGTCAAAGGCGAGACGCGGGTGCGAGACTGGGAGGTGCTCGCCGGCGAGAACACAGAAGTGGTCCACCGCGAATACGGCTGCGAGTTCCTGCTGGATCTCGCGGACGTGTACTTCTCGCCGCGACTGGCCACCGAACGCCACCGCGTTGCCGAACAGCTCGAGGGAAACGAACGGGCGTTCGACATGTTCGCCGGCGTCGGGCCGTTCGTCGTCCCGTTCGCGAAACGCGGCGCGGAGTGTGTCGGCGTCGATATCAACGCGACTGCGATCGACTACCTCCGCGAGAACGCCCGTCGAAACGGGGTCGCGGACCGCGTGACCGCGATCAACGACGACGTCCGCGAGGTCGCCGTCGACTACGAGGACTGGGCCGACCGCATCGTGATGAACCTCCCCCACAGCGCCGACGCGTTCCTCGAGTCGGCGGTGACCCTGGCCGGCGACGACTGCACCCTCCACTACTACGACATCCAGCACGAGGACGACCCGTTCGGGCCGGGCGAACGCGCGATCCGCGCGGCCGCCGAACCCGACTACGAGGTCACCGTCGAGACTCGCCACACCGTCCGCTCGTACGCGCCCCACGAGCTGAACGTCTGTCTCGACGTGCGACTCGAGCGATGATCGGCTACGCGGAACGGGCCTCGAGTCGCGTACCCACCTCCCACGACTGGATCGATTCGCAACTCTTATGGCTGGTATCGGTCCTACGAATGAATGCGCGCCGGTGTAGCTCAGACTGGCAGAGCGAATCCTTCGTAAGGATTAGGTCGAGGGTTCAAATCCCTCCACCGGCTTACTTCTCCGACGATCAAACTCGTGAGTTGCCGCCGTGTTCTGACGGGGATCGTGGCGCCTTCCAATCTGGAGACGACATCGCTGGAGCCGTGGCTCACGCCCGTCGTTCTCCCGGCCACTGCGGCGGTCGTGAGACGGGAGTGCATCGAGAGCGATCGGAAAGTCTGGTCTCTCGAACCGGGGTACAGGCACCGCGTTCCGAACGGAACGCGGGTTCCGACGCAACCGAATCCGAGGATTCCACAATTTCGTTCGATGATGCGACCGGCCGACCCCGAACTGACGTTTGAACGCCGCCTCGACGCCGATATCACAGTCGACCGTCGCTCGAGTTCCGATTCGGGTCGAGGCTCGAGTCGATCGCCCCCACTCACGACATAAATTAGTATGTGCGATATCAAACCGGCTGCGTCCCGTTCCCCGCAGTTTCGGAGGATGGGCCAATTTTGGATCGAATCTCCATCGTCGTGGTGGTCCCCACCGATCGAACGTCTATTTCGAACCCTCGCAGGCACAACTACCACTTGTCAGATTGGCTATATTCACGTGGGGTCGCACGCCGTGAGATCAATCCGGGGAAAATATGCTCACAGACGAACACCGCTCACCCGATTGAACACCTAACCAACGTTTTCAGGAGGGCCTAAACAGGCCATCCGCTCGAGATGGCGCACGACGCTCACCATGGCGATGACATCTATCACCGTCGGTCAGTGGTTGAGGCCGTTTTCTTTGCGCTCGAACGGGGCGCTGGACGTAAACGGAGGCTATTCTTCTGCCGAGGAATCGGCCAGACCGGGAGTCCACGCGGAATCCCACGAGTTTACTCGTGATAGCTCGCTCAGTCGGAGTACTCGTATCGATACCAGTTCAGTCCGACGAAGCCGATCGTAATCGACGCCATTCAAGAGGATTGAGTCCACGACACGATCCCCTGAACGTAGATGTGCGCGTAAGCACCCGCCCACACGACGGACAGTAGTTCACCGACGCTTGATGAGATTATACTCGAAACGGGATTCAACGAAGCCAGGCTCGCCCCCATTTCGGGCGGCGCTGTCGGCAAATAAAGGCTAATCGCACTTCCGATACCGATCACGACGATGAGCACGAACTTTCCTCGGTAGTTCGTCGTGATGCGCCAGCTAACCCGAAGTGATTTGATGGGGCCGTACTGGCCGATGACGCAGGCTTCCGGGACGAACCAGAATTTGAACAACAGGAAGAGAAACGGCGCGGCAAAGACGATCCCGACGACTGTCGCCGCGACGGGAAAGCCAACCATCTCCACGGGATTGCCCGGAATAACGCCAGCAAGAACGAGTAGTGGCAGAGAGAGGAGAGATGGGATCACCATACTGGAAAATACGAGTAGAAGGATGACGCCAACTAACGCCGGTATCCGAGCAATACTTCGATGCAGTCCCTCGCGTATCGTGACGGGGTCGCCGGTCAGTTCTCCGGCGACGATCGTTCCGACGTAGGCTCGAATCAAGAAAACGAACGCGAACGCTGTCAGGGCCTCGAACACGTCGATCACGGGCAGCGGGAGCACGTTGATACTGTCCGTCTCGAGAAGTCGGTTGGCGAGGATGAGCACGCCCGTGAAGGCGACAATCGACGGGGAGGATCGAAACAGGCGAACGGACCAGGCCAGCGCATCGAGGACGGTCCGATTGGTGGTAGTCGTCTCGATGTTGCGGCATTCGAGACACCCACACCCATCGACATCGTCTCGTGCCTTGATCGTTGGTGCCATGTCACATGCGGCTGTATCGTGAAAGACAGAAATACTTCGGATCGGTGAGTCGGTGCGTTCGCTCATTCAGCAGTAACAAACTGTGAGATGGACTCCCCGACTGCGAGCAGAATCGATGGTGGACCGAGCAGCGAGGCGAAGGATTTGAACGCGCGTTTGAGACTCGGCCGATCGTCCTCGGTACCGAGAAAGAGTAGCGTCGGGTCTTTCGAAACGACGTACACACTCATCTCCCGGCCTTTCTCCGAATAGCAGGTGTCCGTGACTTCGATTACCCCGGCCGATTCGAGGTTCGTCAGGTGATAGTGAATGTTTTGGACGCTCTGGTCGAGTTGCTCAGCGATCCGGGCCGGTGTCGCCGGCGTCTCGTTGAGCAGCCGGAAAATCTCGTAGGCGGTTTCGGAGGATAGCGCTTCGATCACCTCTCGCGTCGCGTCGTCGTCGAGGCTCAGTACGGCCGGGGAATCGCTTCGTTCGACGGCGGCGTCCGTTTGTGTCGGAAAGAGTCGTGCCATAGTTACGGTTTCTTCTGTGAATGGAGGTTGCGGGGATCTGATCCGTCAATGGCTATTCGAGACCGTAATATGTAGTTGGTGGTAGGAACTCATACTGATTCCGAGGTGGCAGCTGAAGCAGCGATCAATCGCAAGTAGTAGGCCGTGTACACCGTATAGAAGTACGCGAAGCCAACCGCGGAAAGGCCGATTCCGATCGGGAGGAGCACAGCTGTCGGAATCCCGAGGTCGATCGGTAATACGTCAGCCGGCCCAGCGTCCGTCAGCGTCAACTGGAGGAGGTACTCGGGTATGACGAAGGCGTTCAACAGGACGATCCAGACCAGCGAGAACCCGGCGACGCTTTTGAGGTTCGAGCGGACGAGGGCAATACTTCTCCGGAACGAATCAGTAACGCTCTGGTTTTCGATGACGATCGCAGTGTGATAAAACTGCACGAACATAATGACAACGAGGACAGACAGCAGCCACATGAGTATAGAGCCGACGCCTGCGACGAAGGCAGCCATCTCGTTGATCACGGCGAGCGCCATCGATCCGAATCCGAGGAAGAACCCGATGAATCCGAGTCCGATAGCGATTCCGAGGACGAGAACCACGAACAACACGGTTCCAAGGAGAAGTGGGAGGTAATGTGTCCGCGCTGCGGTGAAAAATTGGGTGAGCGATGCACCTGTTCCTTCGATCGCGGCCTGAGCGGTTCCGATGAAGCCGCCGAGAACGAACGGGAAAACAACCAGCCACGCGAGCGAGATCCCTGCTGACAGCAATGGTGATTCGGTCAGGTGATCCACGTACTGCAGTTGGCTTCCGGCCCCGAAGAGAAGGCCAGCGACGAGCAGGATCGGATTTGCTCGGAGGGCTGCGAATCCGTCTTTGAATGCGGAGACTGTGACCATCGTATCCACGAATTGCCGTCGTCTCGTATTAGTTCGGTCGTAGTATTAAAACCAGATTTAACCAATTGGAGCGGCTGACGTTGCCACTTCGAGAGGAATGACGCGAACAACGACGGTTTCCGTGCCGCGACCGAATTTTCGGCAAATGATCACGAAGGGATGGCTCCAGCGGCGACAGCTCACCGTCTACGCGGGAGCCGTCCTGCTCGCCGCCGTGTTCGGGTTCGGCGTTCCCGCGGCCGCCTCGGTCTTCGAGCGGCTCATCACCCCCGTCTTGGCGGTCCTCCTGTACGCGACCTTCCTCGAGATTCCGTTCGTCCGCTTCCGTCGCGCGTTCACTAACGGCCGGTTCATGGCCGCGGCCCTCGGGCTGAACTTCCTCGTCGTTCCGGTCGTGGTCTACGGCCTCACCAGGGTTCTCCCGCAGGAACCGGTGCTCCTCGTCGGGGCGTTCATGGTGTTGTTGACGCCCTGTATCGACTACGTCATTCCGTTCACCGAACTCGCGGACGGGAACGGCGAGCAGATCACCGCCGCGACGCCGGCCCTGCTGGTCGTGCAACTGCTCTTGCTCCCGGTGTACCTCTGGCTGTTCATGGGAAGCCGGATCGCGGAGATCGTCGAGGCCCGCCCGTTCGTCGAGGCGTTCGTCGTCCTCATCGCCGTGCCGCTGGCGCTCGCGTGGGTCACCGAGGTGTGGGCGGACCGATCCGACACGGGCGAGCGGTGGCAGGCGGCGATCGGCTGGCTGCCGGTTCCGATGATGGGGGCGACGCTGCTGGTCGTCATCGCCTCGCAGCTCCCCCGCGTCCAGGACTCGATCGGCCGGATCGCCGCCGTCGTCCCGGTGTACGTCGCCTTCCTGGTTGTCATGCCGCTGCTCGGGCGGCTCGCCGCCGGAATCGTCGGGATGGAGGTCGGCGAGGCTCGCGCGCTCGTGTTCACGGCGACGACGCGGAACTCGCTGGTCGTCCTGCCACTGGCGCTCGCGCTCCCGGCGGGCTACGAGCTGGCACCGGCGGTCGTCGTCACGCAGACGCTGGTCGAACTGACGGGGATGGTCGTTCTCACTCGAGCGGTACCGGCGTGGCTCGTTCCCGGCGCGCCCGCGCGGGTGCCGACTTCGGGGTCCGTTCGGGACGATTGACGAGTCGCTCGAGGACCGGCTCCGAACGAGTGTGGTATACCGCCGGGTTCGGTCGTCGCGACGGCCGGGGAACGGAGGGAACCGACGAGCTAGTAGAACGCGGAGAGCGCGAGGACGACGGCAACCGCGAGCACCGGATAGTCAACTCGCGAGATGGAAAGCACCGGGAGCGTCGGGTTCCACGCGAAACACCGCGCCCGCAGCGCGAGCGAGAGCCGATCGGCGCGGTCGAACGCGCGCGTCAGTCCGAGGACGCCGACCGTGCTCGCGCGGTCGATCGCACTGCGTTCGGTCCCCAGTCGCGCGGCCATCGCCTCTCGAATCGTCCGGAGGTCGGCCCGAAGCACGGGGAGAAACCGGAAGACGAGACTCACGCCGACGGCCAGCATCTGGCCCGGTTTTCCGGGGACCGTCCGCTGGATCGCCGCTCGAGAGTCTCGGATCGGCGTCGAGCGCACGTACGCCGCGCTGACGAACAGGATCAACAGAACGCGGTAGCTCGCCAGTCCCGATGCGACGGCGGCCGACCGATCGATCCAGGGCGGGCCGAGCGCGACGCCCGAGAGCAGCGGTGCGAGCGCGAGGATGACCAGCGCGAACCGATAGGACGCGAGCGTTCGACGGATCGACAGCCCCGCCGCGGCTGATACGACCGCCGCCAGGACAGAGAGGAGGAGCAACGCCCGCGGCGTCGGATGGGCCAGGGCCGTCGCGGTGAACCCAAGCTGGAACGCCAGCTTCGTCCGGGGATCGAGTCGGTGGGCGAACGTGTCGTCCGGTTCGTAGGTCAGCATCGATCCCCTCCCGCGTGCCGTGTCAGCAGTGGTGGCTCGGCCACCGTGATCACCGATCCGGGACGCGGACCTCGAGCCCCTCGAGTTCGTCCAGTGCGTCCGCGGGCGGCCCGTCGACTGCTACCTGTCCGTCCCGCATCGCGATCACCCGATCGGCCAGTCCCAGTACGTCCCGGAGGTCGTGGGTCGCGAGCAGGATCCCGGTACCCTCGGCAGAGAGCGATTCGAGGCGGGCGAGGACCGAGCGGCGCGCGGGCTCGTCGAGCCCGGTGAACGGCTCGTCGAGGACGAGGTGCGTCGGCTCCATCGCGAGCGCGCCCGCGATAGCGACGCGCGATTGCTCGCCGCCCGAGAGGGCGTCGATTCGGTCGTCTTCTCGGCCGGTCATGTTGACCGCCTCGAGCGCGGCCGCGACGCGGCGGTCGATCTCCTCGCGCGGCAGTCCGAGGTTCTCGGGCCCGAAGGCGACGTCGGCGCCGACGATCGCGGAGACGAACTGGTCGCGGGGGTGCTGGAAGACCATCCCGACACTCGAGCGGGCGGCGATCGGGTCGTCCGCGACGGGCGTGCCGTCCACGCGAACCGAGCCCGAGTCGGGGGTCAACAGGCCGTTGCAGTGACGCAGCAGCGTCGTCTTCCCACTGCCGTTGGCCCCCGCCAGCAGGACGAACTCGCCGTCGTCGATCGAGAGCGAGATGTCTCTGAGGACGGGACGGTCGCCGAACGCGTACGAGACCGACTGGAACTCGATCATCGGTTCGCCGCGGTCACGATCGGACCGGTGTGAGCCGACCGGATCTGACGACGGCGATCGCGGCGGCCATCTTGAGGATTTCGCCGGGGATGAACGGGAGTGCACCGGCTGAGACGGCCTTCCAGGCGCTCAGTTCGAGGAGCCAGGCCATGTACGCCGTCCCCATGCCGTAGATGACGATCGTCCCCACGACGAGCGCCCCGACGATCACCGGGAGCCGAACGGTCCGGAGATCCCGGAGCGCGGTTCCCCCGTGGGCGACGAACCCGATCAGGCCCGCAGCGATCGGGTACGACCACAGATAGCCGCCGGAGTCTCCGAACAGGACGCCGAATCCCCCTCTCATACCGGCGAACACCGGCAGTCCGACGGCGCCGGCGACGAGATAGAGCAGGAGCGAGAACCCCCCCCAGACCGGACCCAAGACGAGTCCGGCGAGAAAAACGAACAACACCTGGAGCGTGATCGGTGCCGGCGACAGCGGCACCGGGATCGACACGGCCGCCGTCGCGCCGACGAGCGCCGCGAGGACCGCTGCTCGAGCGAACTGTCGAACGACCGTGTCGTCGACTGCATCCACCGAATTCCCTTCCGTTGCCATACCCCCGCTCGTTCGTAAACCGGGATCAAGACTTCGGTTTCCGAGATAAAACGGGATCGCGCTGACACGTGGTCCGAATCGCGTCGGCCGACCATCGTCTCTCGAGGCGGGACGAAACTACGCGCTTCGTTCTAGTACGAGCGACTGTCGGGACCGCCGCCACAGTCGACGACAACCCTCGTATCCGGACCTGATTCGGGCGTTTGCGCCGCTCGGGCGCGAATGAGAAGTGGGTAATAGCGAATTGTCTCGCCTCGCTAACCGGAACGACCGGCGTTCTTATGCGCTATTTCCGCCCGGTGATGGGAAAATGCGAACCGGTAGCACGAAGGCTGTCAGTTGGGGGAGCACCGTCGCGGAACCGGGTGTCCAACGTCGGGACTGCGAACCGCCGCTCCGGCGTCGGGAACGGGTTCGCCGTCGGAGTCGGTGTGTCCGCGGCCGCGCGGTTCGGCGACGAGACGTAGCGGGGGCGAGCGTGACGAGGCCGACGACCGGAACGACGGGAGGGACCGTTCGATGAACCGACCGCGAACTGCCATCGTCGTCACGCTGGTCGCGGCCGCGATGGTCGGGAGCGTCGTCGCGTTGCCGGTACTCCAGGGCGGCCTCGAGCCGCTCGCTCCGGACGAGGCGGCCGTCGACGCGACCGCCAAATCGGCGTCCGACGCCGCGTCACAGGCTGCGCTGCAGGAAGACGCCGACCGAGAGAGTACCGAGTTCGATCCAATAGAGCTGGAGCCGCCCGGGACCGACGGCGCGGCGACTACCGCGGGCGGCGAACAGGACGATCAGGCCGCGGTCCAGGCAGACCACGACGACGCCGTCGAGGCGGGTGTCAGCGACGGAATCGCGCTCGTCCAGTCCCAGGGCGTCGAGGTGACACAGGAACAGCGAGCGGCGGCAATCGACGGCGCTCGAGAGGCCGCCTCGCAGTACCAGACCGCCGAGGCCGAGCAGGTGCAGGCGGCGACCGCGGGCGCGGTCCACGGGGCGCTGATTCAGAAGCAGTCGGTGAACGCGACCCAGATTCAGTCCACCGTCGGTGGCGCGACCGGTGGCGGGCTCTCCCAGTCCCAGTCGGTGAACGCGACCCAGCTCCAGAGTGCGACCTGGGGGGCGGCACACGGCACGATCGCACAGAGCCAGAACGTGACCGTCGAACAGCTCCAGTTCGCGAGCAACGGTGCGGCCGCGGGGGCCGCGAGCGAGGCGGGCGCGAAAGACGTCGGGGCGGTCCCGAAGATCCAGGAAGCCGCGCAGGGATCGGCCTACGGTGTCCTGACGCAGTACCAGTCGATATCGGTCGAACAGCGCCAGCAGGTGACGCTCGAGCACGTCCAGCACGCGGCGGCCGGCGCTGCGGCCGGCTCGCTCGAGGGGAGCACCCCCGCGGCGCTCGAGCAGGAGCAACGGGTGGACGTCCGACAGGAGCAACGAACCGAGACGGGACAGGAACAGCGGGTCGAGGCCGAACAGCGCCAGCGGGTGACGATCAAGCAGATTCAGAAGTCGGCGGCCGGGGCGGCGAAGGGGGCGCTCGTACAGCAGCAGGCGGTCTCGGTCGAGCAGACGCAGGCCGCGGCCCGCGGTGCGAGCCGCGGGTCGTTGAAACAGATCCAGTCCGTCAGCGTGGCGCAGTTCCAGCGAATTTCGATCACGCAGGTTCAGGAGGCTGCCTTCGGCGCGGCGACGGGCTCGATCACCCAGAGTCAGGAGGCGACCGTCGAGCAGATTCAGGCCGCCGCTGACGGGGCCGCGGGTGGCGTTCTCGTCCAGCGGCAGTCGGTGTCGGTCACGCAGACCCAGTCGGCAGCGACGGGTGCCGCGTCGGGGGCGGTCACCGCGGCGATCCAGCGCCAGGAGATTTCGATCGAGCAGGTACAGGCCGCGGCGTTCGGTGCCGGCGAGGGCGCGGTGACTCAGACGCAGGTCGTCCACGTGACGCAGGTCCAGCGACTCGCGCAGGGTGCAGCGAGCGGCGCGCTCGTCCAGTCCCAGGAGGCGACGGTAACGCAGGTCCAGATCGCAGCACAGAGCGCCTGTACGGGGACGGCTCGAGCCGTTCAGTCCCAGCGGATCAGCGTCACGCAGCTTCAGACGCTGACTGCGGAGATCGCGGCCGACGCGACCGCGTACGCGATTCGGGAGGATACCACCGACGTGACGGTGATCTCCCAGCACGTCGAGGTCGAGGTCGACCAGCGGATCGAGGCGATCGACCCGATCGAGGGAACGGCCTCGATCGACCTCACGGAGCAGGAGAGTGACGGCGAGCGGGTCACGATCGAGGACGTTTCGCTCTCGGAGGGCGGCTTCGTGGCCGTCTACGAGGGGGCCGCGGTCGACGCCGACCCCGACGAGGTCCGCGGCGTCTCGAGCTATCTCGAGGCCGGCGATCACGAGAACGTCACGATCGAACTCGACGAGCCGCTGGCGGAAAGCAGCATCATCGTCGCGATCGCCCATCACGACACCAACGACGACGAGACGTTCCAGTACGCCGATTCCGGCGGCGAGGTGGACGTGCCGTACGTCGGGCAGGGCGGTATCCCCGTGTTCGCCAGCGCGTTCGTGACGATCGCGGACGAACCCGACGAGCCCGAGGCGACCCTCTCCGTCGACGATCAGACCGGCGACGGGGAGACGCTGACCGTCGACGAGGCGAACGCGTCGGTCCCCTATGCCCTGACGGCCGAGTACGACGGCGAGACCGTCGAGAGCGAGACGTTCGCTGCCGGCGAGGCGGTGACGAACCGCTCGATCGACCTCGACCCGCCACTCGAGGAGAACGCGACCGTCGACGTGTCGGTCGTCAGCGAGGACGGCGAGGCGCTCGCGAACGAATCGATCGAGTACACTATCACTGACGACGCCGTCCCGGACGAGCCGGTCGACGAACCGAACGCGACGCTATCGGTGTCCGATCAGACGGGCGACGGGTCGACGCTGACCGTCGACGAAGCGAACGCAACGGTCGAGTATGCGCTCACCGTGACCGACGAGGATGGCGCTCCGATCGCGGAGAGCGACGCGTTCCCCGCCAACGAAGCGGTCACGAACGAGACGGTCGCGCTCGAGCCGCCGCTCGAGGGGAACGCGACCGTCGACGTGGCAGTCGTCGCGACGGCGGACGACGAACGGCTCGTCAACGAGACGATCGAATACGCGGTCACGGACGAACCGACCGAACCCGAGGCGACCCTCTCCGTCGACGATCAGACCGGCGACGGCGACACGCTCGAGATCGACGCGACGAGGGCGTCCGTGCCGTATATCGTGACGGCGGAGTACGACGGCGAGCGGGTCGACAGCGACCGCTTCGAGGCCAACGAGACGGTCGCCGAGCAGTCACTCGAGCTCGAGCCGCCGCTCGAAGAGAACGCGACCGTCGACGTCTCCGTTCGCGCCGCGGCGGACGACGCGGTGCTCGCGAACGAGTCGATCGAGTACGCGGTCGTGGAGCCGGACCCCGCGCAGCCGACGGCGAACCTCAGTGTCGCCGATCAGGCGGGCGACGGGGAGACGCTGACCGTCACCGCGGCCAACGCCAGCGTCGACTACGCGATCACCGTCACCGACGAGGACGGCACCCGGATCGCCGAAAGCGACGCGTTCTCGGCGAACCAAACGATCGGGCCGACGGCGCTCGAGCTCGAACCGCCGCTCGAGGAGAACGCGACGCTCGAGGTCGCGGTCGTCGCGACCGAGGACGGGGCGGTCCTCGAGACGAACACCGTCGCGTACACGGTCGACGGCGAGGTCGAGAACTTCGACGTGGCGTTCACCAGCTGTTCGCGCGCGGTGGTCGACGCCTCGCTCGAGGCGGGCGACGAGGTCGCCGCGAGTACGGGTTTCTACGACCGGGCCGGCTTCGGGAACACCATCATCGAAGACTACGTCACCGTCGGCGAGGACGTCGAGGCCCCGTTCGACGGCACGATCGTCTTCGAGATCGGCGACGAGCGCGACGTGACGGTCGACGGCGACAACGTGACCGTTCAGATACCGGAGTACGGCACCTTCGGGACGTACATCTCCGGCATCAGTTCGCCGGAGGCGGTCCCGTTCGCGGCGATCGACTACGGGAACCCCTCGGCGGAAACGTGTAACGAGGAGGCCAGACCGGATCTGCCGTCACTGTCGGTCGTGGAGACGACGCCCACCGATGACGGCATCAACGTGACCTTCGGCTACGAGAACCCGAACGATGCGACCGTGAGCGGTAACAGCCGGTTCGTCGAGGGGACGACGGCCGACGAGCCGCCGAGCGAACTCGAGCCCGGCGAGGGGACGGTTACCGTCGAGTGGACGCCCGAGAGCGACGACGAACGACTCGTCTGGGAGATCGACTTCGCGAACTACGGGTACGACGACCCGGTGACCGCAGCGACGCCGACCGCCGGCGAGATCGAGCCGTCCGATCCCGCGAGCTTCGGCGTCTCGATCACGGGGACCAACAGCCCGGTCGAGCAGGGAGACCAGCTCGCGGTCGAGGCCGACGTTCGCAACACCGGCGGCGAAGCGGGTACCCAGAACGTCACGCTCGCGGTCGACGGGACGACGGTCGACGCGGAGTCCGTCTCGCTCGAGCCCGGCGAGAGTCGGACCGCCTCGTTCGCGGTCGACACCGACGGTCTCGACCCCGGCGAGTATCCGCTCGCGGTGTCGACGGCGAACGAGACCGCCGAGACGACGGTGATCGTCGAAGCGAGCGGCGAGCCCGCGACGTTCGACGTCTCGATTACGGGGACCAACAGCCCGGTCGAACGGGGCGATCCCCTCGCGGTCGAAGCCGAACTCGAGAACGTTGGCGACGAGGCGGGGACCCAGGACGTCGGGATCGCCGTCGACGGCGTGCCCGGCGAACCGGTGTCGGTCTCCCTCGAGCCCGGTGAAACGCAGACGGTCACGCTAAATTACGAGACGGCGGATCTCGACCCCGGCGAGTATCCGCTCGCGGTGTCGACGGCGAACGAGACCGCCGAGACGACGGTGACCGTCGAAGCGAGCGGCGAGCCGGCCGAGTTCTCGGTGACTGACGTTTCGGCCCCCGCGAGCGGCGAGCCCAGCGAGGAAGTGGCGGTGACTGCCATCGTCGAGAACGAGGGTGACCGCGAGGGAACCCAGACGGTGACCTACGGCGTCGACGACCAGCCGGTCGCCCAGTCCACCGTGACCCTCGCAGGCGGACAATCGGCCGAGATTCAGTTCTCGTCGGTGTTGCCGGAGGGAACGTCGACGCACACGATTACGACGGACGACGATCAGGCGTCGGTGACGATCGAAGCGGCTGCACCGGAGTCTGCAGGATCGAACGGGGACGCCGGGCCGGAGACGGGCGACGATCAGGGACCGCCTGACGAGACGGGGCCGCCTGACGAACCGGGCCCTCCTGAAGAACCAGGTCCTCCAGACGAGTCGGGCCCTCCTGAAGGTCAAGGCTCACCTGACGAGACGGGGCCACCTGAAGGTCAAGGCCCGCCCGACGAGTCGGCATCAGAACCGACCGAAACGCCCAACGGCTCGGCTACAGGGTAGAAGCCGCGCGACACCGCGTCGCTTCGCTGTTCACTCGAGAAATCGATGCGTCGCGGTCCTCAGTGCTGGTGGCCGGTCGCTTCGCCGAACGTGACGCCGAACCGCTCTTCGAAGAGATCCATCACGCGTTCCTCCTGGGCCTCGAGTTCGTCGTCGGCGTCCTCGCCGTGGTGGACGATGTGGTGGGCGCGGCTGGCGAACGATAGCAGCATCACGTCGCCGACCGTTTCGGCGTCGGTCTGGTCGCCCTCGGCGACGAGGTCGACGAGGCCGGCCGGAATCGTGACGTCGTCGGTCGCGCCGTCTTCGGAACTGATCGAGAATGTCGTCGTCTGAACTTCGTCGGTCATACTCCTACGGTCGGGAACCGTCCGTAAAGGTGCTGTGGCTTGCACCGGTCACCGCGCCCGCGGATCGATGCCGAGGCGTCGACCCCCGTTGCGTTTTTGCTCGTCGGAGACGAACGCTCGAGTATGCCAGCCGTTGACCTCGACGAGGAAACGATCGAACGGCTCGACGCGCTGCGCGTCGAAGACGAGTCCTACGACGAACTCGTCACCGAACTCATCAACATCTACGAAACGAGCGAGTACACGCTCTTTCACGCCGGCGACTGACGGCGGGGTCCCACTGCCCGCCCGCGATAGTCCTACTGGCCGTCGGCGGCCGTGTCCCGAATCCGGTCCCACTTCCCCTTCGACTCGAGGTGTGACTGGAGTTCGTCGGCGTACTCCTGCGTGAGCCGTTCGGCCGCCTCGCGGTGCTCTTTCTCGGAGGAACCGCCGTTCCCGCCCATTCCGAGCGCGCCCATGATCGTCTCGAAAATGCCGCCGCCCGAGGAGCTCGAGCCGCCGGCGGCACCCCCTCCGGCCATCGCGCCCATCCCGGCCTGGACGTTGTCGAGTTCCGGGATGACCCCGTCGAGCTTGTCCGTGTTAGCGACGATCCGCGCCCGGTCAGGATCGTCGGGATGCTCGATTTCGAACTCCGTGGCGGTCATGATCAGGCTCCACTGCTGGTTCGAAAACTCCGACTGCTGGATTCGCGTCGAAAACTCCTGATCGACGGTCATTCGCTCGCCGACGATCCGATCCGTCCACGGGTTCTCGCTCATGGCACCCGGTTGGGTCGGTGGCTGTATCAGCGTTTCCCCTCTCTCCGCTCGCGAGCCGGCCGCTCCCCGCTCCGTTCGACGGCGAACCGCACGACCGCCGCCCGGAAAACAGTCATCCGAATTGACGGTCAGTCGTGTCAGGAAAACGCTGATATACGTGTTCGGTGTATGATATCACATGACAATGTACGACTGCATCCTCGTCCCGACCGACGGCTCGCGCGAGGTCGAACACGCGCTCGAGTACGCCTTCGACCTCGCGCGTCTGCACGACGCGACGATTCGCGCGCTCTACGTCGTCAACGTGGCCGGCTACAGCGGATTGCCGATGGAGGCCGCCCTCGAAGGGGTCAGCGACGCGCTCCGCGACGAGGGCAAGTCTGCGGTCGGTCGGGTCGAGGAGCTCGCCCCGGACGATATCCCGGTCGAAACCGAGGTGCTCGAGGGGGCACCGAGTCGCGTCATCGTCGATGCGGCGGACCCCGCCGAGTGCGACCTGATCGTCATGGGAACCCACGGCCGCGGCGGGATCGACCGGCTGTTGCTCGGCAGCGTCACGGAACGGGTCGTCCGGCAGGCCTCGGTGCCGGTGTTGACGGTCCAGGTCGATCCCGACGAGATCGACGACCAGCCCGAAGAGCCGCAGGTCGCCGTCGAGTAACGGCATCGGAGCCAAACGGCCACCCGGGGCTGCAGTCGTCTCTGTCCAGTGCTACCGGTCGGCCTCGAAGAACGAGTCACCACTCAGACGGGCCGCAAGTGCTCGCAGTCGCCCGCCGAAACCGTCACTCGGCCGTCGTCCGTTTCGATCACGAGCGCGCCCGATCCCGTGACGTCGACCGCCTCGCCGACGAGCTCGCCCGCGGGGCGGTCGACTCGCACGCGCTGGCCGAGCGTCAGCGCCAGCTCGCGCCACGCGGGGACGACCGCCTCGAGGTCGGTCCGGTAGCGATCGAACTCCGCTAACAGTCGCTGGACGAACCGCCGCCGATCGACGTCACCCGCCTCCTCGCGGATGCTGGTCGCGCCCGCCGGAAGCGCGTCGGCGTCGATGTTCGCGTTGATGCCGGGCCCGACGACGATCCACTCGACGCGATCGGTCTCGCCTTCCATCTCCGTCAGGATCCCCGAGAGCTTGCGGTAGTCGCCCGTGTCGTCGGTGGGGACGACCACGTCGTTTGGCCACTTGATCCACGCGTCGACGCCCGCCTCGCGGGCCGCCCGGGCCGTCGCGACCGAAATCGCGAGCGTGTACAACGGAGCCCGCGCCGGCGCGATGTCGGGCCGGCAGACGACACTCAGCCAGACGCCGCCCGACGGCGCCGTCCACTCGCGCTCGAGGCGGCCACGGCCGCCGGTCTGTTCGTCCGCGAGGACGACGACGTCGGTCGCGCCCTCGCCCGCCAGTTCCCGCGCTCGGTTGTTGGTACTCGCGATGGAATCGTGGTACTCGACCGAAAACGGGGCTGCGAGTTCGAACTCGACCGCCGGGGCGTTGTACGCATCGACGGCCGCGAGTTCGTAGCCGTCCGGGCCGCTCTCGATCTCGAACGCCGCCTCGCGGAGGCCTTCGATATGTTTCCAGACGGCCGCCCGCGAGATGTCGAGGTTCTCGGCCAGCGCCGGCCCCGAGACCGGCCCGTCCGTGAGCGCCTCGAGGATCGCTCGTCGCGTCTCGTTCATGCACTCGCAAGGGGGCCGCTCGTACTTCAATCGGCGGGATCGACCGCCGTGGCCGACCGCTGCGATCGCGTTCCGTCCGCTGGATCACTCGAGCGATCAGCGCAACTGGTCGGCGATGATGTTCTTCTGGATCTCGCTCGTCCCGTCGTAGAGCGTCGTGATCCGCGGCAGCCACTCCTCGCACTGCCGCTCGTCGCCGTACTCGACGAGCATTCCGGTCCCGAAGTCCGCCGCGGAGATCGAGCCGCCGACGCCGGGATCGGCTCGCCAGAGTTCCTCGGTGACGATGATCGTCGAAATCGGGTCCATCCCCGCGCCGCCGTACGCCTCGGGGACGTGCGGTGCCACGAGGTCGAGGTCGGCGGCGTCGGCGATGAGATCGGCGGGGTACCGCTGTTCCGCCTCGTACTCCGCGGCGACCGGCCGGATCTCGCTCTCGCCGAACGCGCGGACCGCGTCCCGGATCGCTTGCTGCTCTGCTGTGAGCTGGAACGGCATACCTCGGGCCCCGAGACCGAGGGTCGTCAACCCATCGGCGCGGACCGCCCACCCGAGAGGGCGGGTGTACGGGTGCCGTGAAACCGGCGTCACGGCGATCGCGGCCGTCCCGTTCGCGTCCGAACGCGACGATATCGCTTGCTAGCCAATGGAAAACCGACCAGTGCCGCGGACGCGACGGGACACCATGGAACGCGGAGGCCGTCGGGTCAAAAACGTCGTCGAAGTGGAGTTTCGCGTTCGCGATCCATCGTACCCGTTCGTCGGCGCGTCGCGGGCCGATACCTGTCGGCTCGATCTCGAGGTGATCGCCCCGCACTCCGACGACGGGTTCGTCGAGTACTTCACCCTCGCCGGCGCTCCGCCGGAGCGGGTGCTGAAGACCCTCGACGACGACGGCGTCGACGCGACTCTCGTCGCGCAACACGCCGACGGCGGCCGATTGCGGTTTCACGTCCGGGAGCGGTGCGTCGCGGTGAGCGTCGTCGATTTCGGCGCGATCCCGCGGCTCGTCGAAGCGGACGGCGGAGTTGGCCGCGTCGTCGCGGAGGTCTCGTCGCGGGGCGACGCCGCCGAACTCGTCGACCGGTTCGAACGGGAACATCCGACGGTCGCCGTCGACGACTGCCGCGATCGCCAGCGGTCGACGCCGCTCTTTACGCACCACGATTTCAAACAGGACGCTATCGGTGCGCTCACCGACAGGCAGCGAGAAGTGTTTCTGACGGCCTACATGAACGGCTACTACGACTGGCCGCGCAAACACGAGGCCGCCGAACTCGCCGACGAACTCGGTATCTCGCCGGCGACCTTCTCACAGCACCTCCGGACCGTCGAAGGGACGCTCTTCAGTACCCTCCTCGACACCGACGACGACCGCGTGTTCGTCGAGTGACCGCGAGGCGCGAGAACTCGCGGGACGGGCCGGTTAGCCGCGGATCTCGCGCAGCTTCTCGCGGCCCGGCGCGATCAATTCGTCGAGATACGTCGCGAGCGTTCCCTTCGCGTCCGCGGGGTGGAGCTCGCCCGATTCGAGGTCCGCCGCGAGCGCCTCGTACTCCTCGTAGGTCAGGTCGCCGCCGTACTTCTCCGGGCGTTCGACGACGACCGACTCGAACCGCGGGAAGACGTGGTACTCGAAGAGCTCGAGGACGGGGTTCTCGAGGTCGTCCTCGGGGTCCCGCGTCGGGGGGCAGAACGCCGAGTTGACCTTCTCTTCGAGGTCCGCGGTCGAGTCCTCCATCGAGATCGTGACCCCCTCGCTCGAGGACATCTTCCCCTCGCCGCTGGTGAGGTCGGCGACGATGGGCGTGTGGAGCGCCGGCCGGACGTCGTAGTCGAGATCCGGCAGCTTCTCGCGGGCGAGCATGTGGACCTTCCGCTGGTCCAGGCCGCCGACCGCGAGGTCGAGATCGAGGTACTCGATGTCCAGGGTCTGCATCAGGGGGTAGACGACGTGGCTCACCTTCGCGGTCTCGTCGCCCTGGATCTCGGCCATCGCGCGCTGGGCCCGGTTGAGCGTCGTCTCGAGTTCGAGGGTGTGCAGATCGAGCGTGTACTCCTCGTCGAGCTGGAACTCCGAGCCGTAGACGAACTCGGTGCTGTCCTCCTCGAGGCCGTAGGCGAGGAACTGGGCCTTCATCTGCTCGGCGGTGTCCCGGATCTCCTCGAAGGTGCCTTTCCCGTTGAGGTAGGCGTGGACGTCCGCCAGCAGGACGACGACCTCCATGCCGGCGTCCTGGAGGTCGATGAGTTTGTTCGCGGTCAGGAGGTGGCCGAGGTGGAGCACGCCCGAGGGCTCGTAGCCGACGTAGGCGCGTTTCCCCGCCGGATCGTCGGCGAGGTCGCGGACCTCCTCGTCGGTGACGACCTCCTCGGCGTTTCGCGTCAGCAACTCGTAGGCGTCCATGTGGAAGGGAAACCGGAGGAGGAATTTATACCTCCTGAAAGGCGATCGGCCCTCCCTCGAGGACGGCGACCCGGGGCCGCTCAGAACGGCTTCAGGACGCTCTCGACGCGGTCGCGTGCGGTGCCGGCGAGGTAGCCGCCCGCCGCGCCGACGCCGGCCCCGACGGCTCCGCCGGCCGGTCCGGCGACGCCGCCGACCTTGCCGCCTACTTTCGCACCCTTCGCTGCGCCCTTCGAGGCGTGTTCCGATCGCAGACACGGAGGCTCGAGCGATGGCATGCGCGGACGGTTCGACCCGCGAACGATTAGTTGTTGGGATTCGAACGGGTTCCGAAACGGCTACTCCGTCCACGACCCGATTCCGGAGAGAAACGCCGGAAGCGGGAATACCAGCGACGCTATCGCAGACGACCACAGTAGCGAATCACAGGCCCTCAGTTCCGGTGGGCTCGAGCCGTATTTGTCGTTCGGTATCGGTGACCGGTACCTCGTTGAGACTACTCACCCGGTACGCGGTGGCGCGCGCTGTCAGCTGGCCGAACGACAGTGAGGCCAGTCGACGATACTGCGCGAGGGATGAGTGAGGGAGTGCAGCGACCGAACGAATCGGCTGGGGAGGGCGTGGTCGTCCCTGTCGCCGCGGTCGCAGGACGCGTCTTCGCCCGTCAGAACGAGCCGCCGATGGCGATGTACACGAAGATCCCGACGACGGTCGCAATCACGTCGAGTGCGAATAGAATCACGTAGTCTTTCGAATCCATACAGACGTGATTCCGATCGGGTCACTAAGGTGTAGGTGAGCCCCTAATGAACGGTGACCGATCCATTCACCACCGGAAACAATAGTTATAAGTAACAATGTTCCGACGATTAAGCCGGAGGCCTCGTCTCCGACAGGGGGCGTACGAAATGCCCCGGGTGCTGAAGACACCCGAGACAGGCTTCCAAACCCCCACAAGGGTTTCGGAAGCATGATTCCGTACATTCTACCGGGATATAAACGTCCCGCACGACAGTCGAATCGCCAGACAAAACCAACCCTACCGCCGACGCCGGACTCGAGCAATGATTCCGATGTGTGAGGAATCCGGCGCGAGCGACGACGCCCACGCGGACAAGAGCGACGAGCCGACATCGCTCCCCACCTGTCCCGTCTGCGGCGGACCAATCACGACCGTGACTGCGACCGGTCCTGATACCGGAACCGTCAGACCCTGTGGCTGTTCGGTCCCGCCCTGTGTGATACGGTACGAGGGCGACGACCCCGAGTTCAAGGCGGGTCCCGAACCCGAGACCGGAGCGGATACCGAATGACAGGGTCTCGAGACCGGCGGTCGATACGGTGTCTCGAGTGCGACGCGGTGATCCCCCGCCCCGATCCGGTCGTCGGCTGGTGGCTCTGTGACGACTGCGAACTCGCCTTCGACGGCGACGGTAGACGGATTACGGGCGGCCGCCGACACTGAATAGAGCACCGCACCGACGGCACCGACGGCACCGACAGCACTGACGGCACTGACGACACCGATCGAACCGATCGCACCGCTATGCGATCGGGTTTCCAGGAATGCGCCGCGACGACTACTCGTCCGTGGTTCCCGTCCGGATTCGCTCCTCCGCCGCCTCGAGCGCCTGCTCCCGGTCGAACTCCTCGACGATCGCCCGGAGTTCGTCCTCGTCCGCGTCCGCTAACGCCCGCGCGTGCTCGGTGATGGTCGGCACGGCGCGGATGATGTTGTCGACGATCGGTACGTCGGCCACCTGCGGCGAGCGCGACAGCGGGTTGAGGTCGATCACGATCTCCGTTTTGTCCATCTCGTCTAAGGCCTCGGCCCGGTCGCCGTCCTCGAGCGGGACGAGCACCACGTCGGCCGCGTAGATCCCGTCGGCGTCGACCTTCGAGCGCTCGTGGTCGAGGTTCGGAATGTGCGCGTCGGCCTCGAGCCCCTTGACCTCGTCCGCGCCGTGCTCGCGGAGGTGGTCGGCGATCGCCTGGAGCCGTTCGGGCGTCCGATTGAAGAGGTTGACCTCGAGGTCGGCACCCGTGGCGTCGGCGAGGGCGACCATCTCGCTGGGGACGAGCGCCGCGACGTTGCCGTTGATCGAGAGTACGGGGCGGTCGGCGAGCAGGAGGTGGGCCGCGGCCGCGCGTTCGGCCGCGTCGGCGCTGGGAATCGTCTCCTCGCCCAGCAGGTAGTCGAAGGCGCTGCCCCGTCCCTCGGCGTGCATCCCCTGAAGGTGGGTGATCCCCTTCTCGACGCCCGCCTCGATCCGGTGGCGGGTGATCAGGTCCTGGTATCTGGGATGGTCCTCCGGGATCTCGTCCTCGTGTTCGACGTCGGCGGAGACGGTGTCGTAGTCGTTCACGATCGATCACTGGGTTGGGTCGATAAAAAGCGGCCCGATCGATCTCCGGGGCCGTCAGCTCGGCCCGTCTTCGACGATCGGGGCCGCCGATCGGCGGACACGGCGACCGCAGTCGACCGGCATCGATCGCGACCGCCACAGGTGACACATAACTCCCCGATAGGTTTCGGGTAAAGCTACTCGGTCGAGTCGGTTCACCTGCAACTATGGCCACGGAACGCCGGGATCAGGGCCCGTCGACGGAGACGTCCAGTTCGGAGTATCGGGACGAGGAGTACGAGGCGCACCTCGAGCGCAGTCGGGCGGTCTGGGACCGATGGAGCGACCGCTACGGGATGAGCGAGCGGGACTTCGAACCGATCCGCGAGGCGGCCATCGATCGGCTGGCCCTCGAACCGGGGGACCGCGTGCTCGAGGTGGGGTGCGGTCCGGGCGTCAACTTCGAACCGGTCCGACGCGAGATCGGCGCGGAAGGCGAACTCGTCGCCGTCGATTACAGCCCCGGGATGATCGCGAACGCACGAGACCGGATCGACGCCCGCGGCTGGGAGAACGTCCGCGTGCGTCGCGCCGACGCGACGACGGTCGAGTTCGAGGAGCCGTTCGATGCGGCGCTCGCGTCGCTTTCGCTCTCCGTGATGCCCGACGTTCGCCGCACTGTGGAGCACATCTACCGGTCGATCGGCCCCGGCGCACGCCTCGGGGTCGTCGACGTCCGGCCGGCGCCGAGCGGGCCTGTTCGAGTGCTGAATCCGCTCATCCGGCGGTTCTTCCGCTGGTACGCGAACTGGAATCCCGACGGCGACGTCCCGGGATCGCTCGAGGCCGTCTTCGACGACTGCGAAATCGTGGATACGCACTTCGCTGGCACCGCGTACACGGCGATCTGTACGAAACGAGACGGCGACTGATCGGCCCGTCCTACGGGCCGTCCTCGAGCACGCGGTCGACCGCGGTAGCCTCGCCGCGTCGGAGGAGTTCCGACGCCGTCGAGACGGCACAGTCGAGCTCGTCGGCGACCGCCTCGATCCCGCCCCGCCGGGGAATCTCGTAGAACCCGACGTCGCTGGCCGCCCGGAGCGCCGCCGACTGGCGGTCGGAGAGTGGCGATCCGGTGACCGTCACGTCGTCGCTCACCCAGCGGACGTCCAGTGTCATCCCCGCCGGGACCTCGTCGACCACGGCCGTCAGCCCCTTCGAGTGACCGACGAGCGTCAGCCGGATCGTCCGGTCGGATCGGACCTCGATCGGCGGCACGACCACGACCGTCTCCTGCGAGAGCGCGGTCAACAGCGAGGCACCCTCGGAACCGAGTTCCCGCCGGAGGTAGCAGAAGAACCCGTCGTCAGCCGGCGTGATGTCGTACTCCCAGACGGCCTCCAGATCGACCAGTAGCGACTCGTACGCCTCGGGATCGCCGTACACGAACGACGTGATCGTTTCGACGCCGTCGACCGCCTGGCCGCCGACGATCACCTCGCGCTCGATGGCCGGCGACTCGCAGATGCCCTCGTGGAGCGGCGGGATCGCCTCCGGTGCGTATTCCAGTTCGAGACGCATCGATTTCATGCCTCGAGTACGTCGCTCGATGGACATGAATCCCCGATAGCTATCGCGAGTATTTTCATCCGTTCGCCGCCGAAAATAGCGATATTGATCGTCCCCACACCGGCGGTGGCTCCGGCACGGACTGATCGGCCGGGCTGCCGTCGCCGCCGCGTCCTCCCCTCTCGCGCTCGGGCCGACCCGTCAGCGGACGCCGCGCGGCCACTCGAGACGGACGCGGAACGCCTCGCACACGCGGTGGGTCCGAATCGCCCGCGTCGAGCGGGAGCGCGGTCGAACGAAACGAAAAACAGCGTCGGTCAGCGGTCGATTCGAGTCGCCGTCGCGGTTACTCCGTGAACGTGATCCAGCCCTCGGGTGCCTGCGCTTTCACGTCGTTCATCGCCTCGCGGGCGGCGGTCCGGGTCTCGTAGGTCTGGGTGCTCTCGGCCATCGTCGCGCCGTACTCGTCGATCAGCTGCCAGACCCAGCCGTCCTCGGCGGTGTGCAGTTCGAACGAGACGCTGTCGATCTCGAGGATGCTCGCGGACTCGATGAGCGCGCGGACGTCCTCGAGCGCCGCGCGTGCGGCCTCGGCCGTCTCGTGCATTTCGGAGCCGGTCGCGACGGTCCGGCCGTCCTCGTCGATGAGCCGCCACTGCCAGCGGTCGTCTTCGTCGGCGACGAGTTCGAAGGAGGCGACGTCGAAGTCGACGCGGCCGGCCATCGGGGCAAGCTGGCGGACCGTATCGATCGCGTCCAGCAGGTCGTCCTTGGTCGCTTCGGTGCCGACCGCGTTCGCGAACACCTCGCGGTCGCGGTCGACGAGCTCCCAGGTCCACTCGTCGTCGCCGTCGAGTCTGATCGCGGCCTCCTCGATCGCGAAGATCGGCGCGTCGGCTACGTGTCGCTGGAGGTCCTCGACGCCGGCCTTCGCCGCGTCGTGGTCGGCGTAGGAGACGTTCGAATCGGCGATCTCCTCGCGGTCGCGGTCGAGCAGTCGGAAGTGACTCTCGCCGTTGCCGTAGAGTTGAACGGACACGTTACCGATCGTGAACTGTTGTGCTGTCGCAGCGGCGTCGCGCACGTCGTCGAGGCTGTCGACCAGTTCGTCGCGAGTCGGATGGGCTTCGTCGCCGACGGCGACGGTCTCGCCCGGCGGCAAGACGAACCGCCAGTGCCAGTCCTCCGTCGCGTACGTCTGGAAGATCGCCCGATCCATCGTCCGCACGTCGGAGTCGAGGTGCTCGAGCAGTCGGTTCATCGCCTCGCGAGCCGCATCGCGGGTCGGATGCGTGGTCGGGTCTTCGGCGACGAGCTTCCCGCCCTTGTCGATGAGCCGCCAGCCCCACTCGTTGTCCTCGTTGACGAACAGTTCGAACGCCGCGGTCTCGATCTCGAGCAGTTCGGCGTCGGGGGCCTGCTCTTTCAGCGTCATCATCGCTTCCGCCGCCTCGCCGCGGGAGGTGTGTTCCTCGCCGCTGTCGGCGAGGACGTTGCCGTCTTCGTCGATGAGCCGCCAGCGCCACTCGCCGGAGTCGGCCTCGTACACCTGGAACGCCGCGTTTTCGAACTCGATGAGGTCGGCCTCGCTGGCCTGCTGTCGGACGCGCTCGATCGCTTCCGTCGCCGAGTCGGCGTCGCCGTGGGGTTCGGTGCTCGCCGCGATGATATCGCGGTCGTCCGTCACGAGCCGCCAGTGCCACGGGTTCCCCTCGTCGGCCGCCGCATCGTCGACCGTCGTCCCGCCGTCGGCCGCCGGCTCGGGTTCGTCGATCGCCTCTGCGAACTCGCTGTCCGCCGTGGACGCGGAGCTTCCGGCGCTCGCGTCGTCCGCCGGGTAGACCTCGTACTCCGCGGCCTCGATCTCGACGACGTCGGCCTCGACGGCGTTCTCGCTGAACTGTTCGGCCCACCGCTCGGAGCCGCTGTGCTCGGCGGTTCCCTCCGGGCCGCGCGCGACGACGTGTCCGGTTTCGTCGACGAGGCGGTACCGCCACTCCTCGCCCGACTCGTAGAGTTCGTAGGTCGGTTCGCCGGAAACGGTGACCGACGCCGACTCGAGTTCGGGCAGCAGCGATTCGGCGGCTTCCTCGGCGGCGCGCCGAGAACCGAACTCGTGGGTACTGGTAGCGACGACCTCGTCGGTCGCGTCGACGAACCGCCAGGTCCAGCCGTCGGCCCGTTCGCAGAGTTCCACGCCGATGTGGTCGATGTCGAGCACTCGCGCCCGATCGAACCGTTCGGCGAAGGTTCGGGCCGCCTCCTCGGCGCGTTCCTGTGTCGCGTGTCCCGTCTCGCTCGAGGCGAGCGGCGTCCGGTCGTCGTCGACGAGCGTCCAGTGCCACTGGTCGCGCTTCTCGGCGTAGGTGAACGCGGCCCCCTCGATCTCGATGACGTCGGCGTCCGGACCGCGGTCCTTCAGGAAACTCACGGACTCCTCCGCGCCGTCGCGACGGTCGAACTCGCCGGCACAGGTGCCGACGATGGAGCCGTCGTCGCGCGCGAGCGTCCACTGCCAGGTCCCGTCACGGTCCTCGTAGAGCCGGAACGCCGAGGTCGTCAGCTCCATCAGCCCCGCGGAGCTGATCTGGGACTTGACCCGCTCGATTCCCTCCGTCGCGTCGGGCCGCGTCACGGCGCTCTCGTTGCTCTGGGCCAGCGCCTCGAGGTGGAGGACGTGCCACTTCCAATCGCCGTTCTCGTCGCGGAAGACGGCGAATTGGGCGCTCTCCATCGCGTCGCCCGTGAGAATCGGCGGGTCATCGGTCTTCCCTTCCTCCTCGACGAACATTCCCCGCTGTCCCGTCAGCACGGGCACGAGCGCGGTTACGCCCGCGATGATCCCGACCCCGAACGCGTAGACCGAGATGACCTGCACGCTGTAGTCGACGCCGAGTTCGCGCCAGTTGTACGGATACGCCCACCCGAAAAAGCCGACGCCCCCGAGCGCGATGAGGAGTCCGACCACGCTCGCCTGAATCCCCCGCCGCCGGACCGGCAACATGAGGACGATTCCGAACAGACAGAACGCGAGTCCCGCCGCCGCCGTCACGCCGGACATCCTGATGAGCGCGTAGTTGTCCCCTTCGCCCGCGTATCCGATCACGAACGTCGCCACGCCCGCGGCCCCGATGACGTAGCCGACGATGAACAGCCAGTAGCCGTAGACGTCCTTGCTCGAGTCGGGTTCACCGACGTAATGTTCGTACAGTTGAAACAGGTTTTGGTGAATGTCAGTGAGTGAAGCCATTGTCAAACTTGACCGGATAACTTGAACGAATCATAATAAAGTTCCGGCTACCAGCACGATGTCTGTCATGTTCGAATCGGTGACAGTGGGGGCACCCGGAACGAACGACGAACGCTGCTCGACACCGTCGGAATCGCGTTTCGATCGGGGGAAAACCGGCGCTTCCGGGCGGCTCGAGACGGCTCGCTTGCGGAACGTTGATCACGGTGATCGATCCCCGCCGATGAATCCGCCTGGAAAACAGTGAACACAATTGTCAGACGGAGATCGCTCGCGGTTCCAGCGACCGAGAGCTATACGAGCTGACCAGACGGCGAATACATAACTATCGACGACCCGGTGCGGTGTCGAACCGGGTGTGGATCGCCGACCCGGCGAATCGATACGCAACGAACGTTCCGCCCGACTCCGCCGAACCGATCGGCACGCGGTTTTCGTCGTCCGGGTGGAACGTTCAGCGGCAGGTCGCGATGGCGTGCTCGTGGGTAATCGGCTACGCCGACCGGTTTGTCCGCGTCAACGCGGTTCGGAGTAGGCGGCAGTCATAGTAGCTACCGCGGGTGACCGGCGGATTGTCAACCAACGTATAAGTTCGGTTCCACCGGCCGGTATCGACGGCCGGAACGCGCACGGTCGACTCGGGCCGGCGGAGCCGGCACCGGCCCTCCGTTACGGCGTCACCGCAGCACGGCACCGGCCGGATGCGTCGCGCAGACGGACGGGTCGTACCCCGCATCGGACAGTCCAGTCCCGAGGGCGAAGACCGTCTCGCCGAGCATGGCCATCGACGCCTGTCCGCCGGCCTCGGAGACGTCGGCGATCGTCTCCGTGACCCGTTCCGTGAGGAGTTCCGCGTCGCGAGCGAACAACCGCGAGGCGTACATGAACGACAGGAGCGTCGGCTCCTCGACGACGCGGGAGAGCGCTTCCTTTCCGGCGGCCGTCAGCCGCTCCGTGTCTCCCGACAGCACGTCGGCCGTCGAGAGTTCCCCGAACGAGACGTACTCGACGCGCGCCCGCGCCGGAATCGCGTCGAGCTTGTTGTCCTGCGGCCCACCCGGCTCGAGGCGGATCGGGACGCCGCCGTGTGCCTGCGCGACGACGTCGCCGAGCCCGGTCCCCGCCTGCACTTCGGCACCGTGTGCGATCGTCACGAGTTCGTTCGTCGAGAGCTTGCGCTCGAACACCCGGTTCGCCGCGAGCGCCGTCCCCAGCGCCATCGCTCCCGAGACGCCGAACCCGGCACCGATCGGGAGTTCGGCGTCGGCTTCGACTCGAGCGGTCGCGTCGAGCGTCTCGAGGACGGTCGTCACCGGATCGACCTCGATTTCCGTCCCGTCGAGGACGACGGACGACTCCGTCGCGGGCTCGACCGTTACTTCGACACCGTCAGTGAGCGTCAGTCCCGCACCCCGTGAGCCGGCTTTCGTCGGGTCCTCGTCCGGGTGGGCGCTGAAAAAGCCCGTAACATGTCCGGGGACGAACGCCGTCGCCTCCTCGCGCATTACGCCCCCGCTTTCGGCCCGAGCGATATAACCTTGAAGGTTCCGCGCGACGCGCCCGTCGCTCGTCGATCGGTCGTCCGATCCGTGCCGGGAAGCGGCACAGTCGACTCACCCTCGGCCGATGTCGGGTCCGCAACACCCGACGGGATTTAACGCTGCTCTGTATGGAAGAAAAACAGTCACTCACCGATACGTGCATCAATAACATGCATCATGGCAGATGACGACTCGACCGGTCGAGGCCCGGTCACGGACGAATCGCACACGATCGACCGCCGCACCCTCCTGAGGGCCACCGGGACCGCCATCGTCGGCGGGACTGGCCTGGCAGCCGCGTCCGGGTCGGTAGCCGGACAGTGGGGCGGTCCCGAGGTTATCTCGGTCGACGACGGCCTCTTCGGCTGGAGCGCCGACGACAGCCTGCCGGTGGCGGACGAACTGCTCGTCTTCATCCACGGCTGGTTCGGCGACACCACCGTCTCGAGCCAGGCCGCCGACGTGCTGGGTTCGCTGGAGTCGGGCGGCTACTCGCCGGACGAGACAGTCGCGATCGAGTGGCCCGCGACCAACTTCAATTTCCTCGGCGCGGAGGCCGACACCGAAGACGTCGGCGAGGTCGTCGCCGGCCTCCTCGAGGAGTTCTACGATTCCGGCGGGAACAACGTCCGGCTCGTGGGACACTCCCTCGGCGGTCGCTGCGTCCTGTGGACCGCAACGAAACTGGGCTCGGGCTACGAGATCGAAACGGTCGCACCACTGGGAGCCGCCGCCGACGGATCGGAGGTCTGTGGCGACCCGTGGAACCCCGGCCTCAGCAAGGCGTGTGAGGTTCGAAACTACCACTCCGAGAACGATTCGACGGTCGGCTCGGCCTACGGCGGCTTCGGCGACACCGCTCTCGGGACCGAGGGCGCGGGCTGTGATCCCGCCGCGAACTACACCGACGTCGACGTAACGGCCAGCGTCGGCAGCCACCTGTCGTACCTCGGTGACGACGCGGTCGGTTCCGACCTCGCCGACGCGATCGGTAGCGGTTCCTGCGACGGTACCTGATAGCGCTGCGACCCGTCCGAACCGCTCGAAGACGGTCGCACCGCTGTCCGGACGAGTAGCACCGACGTCGCCGAGACGGCGAGCCCGACTCGCCGACCCACCGCGATAACGGGTCGCGCCGCCGCCGTCCGGCGACGGACGCTGTCGGCCTCACGAGACGCCGTTCGATCGTCTCGCTCTCACCGTCTGCGATCTACGGCGACAAACGCCGACGACCACGCGAAACTCGTTTCACTCGCTTGCGCCCAGAGACTTCGCCCTACGGGCTCAGTCGCTGGCGATCTCGCGGGAAGAGAACCGCTTCTCGAATGTTGTCCAGGTCGAGGAGCGTCATGATCAGGCGCTCGCCGCCGAGTCCGAAGCCGGCGTGGGGCGGCATGCCGTACTTGAACATCTTGGTGTAGTACTCGAACTGGTCGGGATCGAGTCCCTGCTGTTCGAAGCCCTCGATGAGCTTCTCGTGGCGGTGTTCGCGCTGGCCACCCGAGACCAGTTCCATGCGCGGATGCATCAGGTCGAAGCCGGTCGAGAGTTCGGGGTCGTCGTCGTGGTCCTTGATGTAGAACGGCTTGATCTCGCTTGGCCAGTCAGTGATGAAGTAGTGGCCGCCAACGTCGTCGCCGAGCGCCTTCTCGGCCTCCGTCGAGAGGTCGTCGCCCCAGACGAGTTGCTCGTCGAGTTCGCCCGTCGCGTTGATGCGCTCGATGGCGTCCTCGTAGCTGATTCGCGGGAACGCCTCGTCGGGCACGTCGAACTCCGCTTCGAGGTCGAGCGCCTCGAGTTCCTCGCGACAGTTCTCCGCGACGGCCTCGTAGGCGGCGCGGACGACGCCCTCGACGACGTCCATGGCGTCGGTGTGATCGCAGAACGCGCCCTCGAAGTCGATCGAGGTGGCCTCGTTGAGGTGCCGCGGCGTGTTGTGCTCCTCGGCGCGGAAGATCGGCCCGATCTCGAAGACGCGCTCGACGTTCGAGCCGGCGATCAGCTGCTTGAACAGCTGGGGTGACTGGTTCATGAAGGCCTCCTCGCCGAAGTAGGTGATCGGGAAGAGTTCGGTGCCGCCCTCGGTGCCGGTCGCGACGATCTTCGGCGTGTTGATCTCCGTACAGCGGAACTCGCGGAACTGCTCGCGGACCGCCCGCAGGATCTCCGAGCGGATCTCGAAGATGGCCTGCACCTCGTCCTTGCGCAGGTCGAGGGTGCGGTTGTCGAGTCGCGTCGAGAGGTCGGCGTCGACCTTGCCGGAGGGGTCCAGCGGCAGTTCGGGGTCGGCGGGCGCGACGACCTCGAGCGATTCGGGCGTGACCTCGACGCCGGTCGGTGCGCGCGGCTCCTCCTCGACCGCGCCGGAAACTTCGACGACGCTCTCGCGAGAGACGTCGAGTCCCGTCTCGACCAGCTCGTCGTCCATCTCGTCTTTCTCGAACTTGATCTGGATCTTGCCCGTGGTGTCCCGGAGAATCAGGAACGCAATGCCCCCCAGGTCGCGGATCTCGTGGACCCAGCCGGCGACCGTCACGTCGTCGCCGGGCTCGGCGTCGGCAGTGTAGGTTCTGTCCTGCATACCATCCGATTGCGGCAGGTGGGACTTAAACGCAGTCGTTCGCGTCGAGACGAATCGTTTTGCCGATCCGGCACGAGGGCACTCGTATGGACGACCTCGAGCGACTCGCCGCGGCCGTCCGGCGCGGGGACACCGTCGTCGCCTTCACCGGCGCTGGGATCTCGGCTCCCTCGGGCGTGCCGACGTTCCGCGGCGACGACGGCGTCTGGGACGAGTTCGACGAGGGACAGTTCGCCTACGGCCGATTCCAGCGCGATCCCGAAGGATTTTGGCGGGACCGCGTCGAGCTCCAGCGGCTGCTGTTCGACGAGGAGTACGACCCGAACGCGGCCCACGAGGCGCTGGCCGCGATGGGACGGGACGGCGACCTCGAGGCGATACTCACACAGAACACGGACGGATTACACGGCGAGGCCGCGGCGGCGGTCGGCGACGGGGCGGCCGAGGGCAACGCGGACGGCGGCACCGTTCCCGAGACGACCGTCCTCGAACTCCACGGCAACTCCCAGCGGGTTCGCTGTACCGACTGCGGAACGCGCCGGGACGGCGATCCGATCGTCGAGCGGGCGGCCGCGGGCGAACTGCCGCCGACCTGCGACTGCGGCGGCGTGTTCAAGCCCGACGTCGTCCTCTTCGGCGAGCGGCTTCCCGGTGCCGTCATCCAGCGCGCCCGGTCGCTCGCCCGCGAGAGCGACGTCTTCCTCGCGATCGGCACCTCGCTGGTCGTCGAACCCGCGGCCTCGCTCCCGCGACTCGCCGCCTCGACCGGCGGGACCGTCGGAATCGTGAATCTCGAATCGACGCCGTGCGACGACGTCGCCGACATCGTCTCCCGCGAGGACGTGACGGACGCCCTGCCGCGGCTGCGGGACCTCGTCGTCGAGTGACAGGTGACGGGTGACGGTCGGCTCCCCGCTGGCCCCGATCACTCGACCAGTTGCGCTTCGATCAGCTGTGCCTGTCCCCGCCGTAGCCGTTCGCTGACTGCCTGCGTCGAGATGTCGAGCCGATCGGCGATCTCGGACAGGCCCGCCCGCCGGGGGACGTCGAAGAAGCCGTGCTCGTAGGCCAACGCGAGCGCCGTCCGCTGGGCGTCGGTCACTGCGGGCTCCTGTTCGAGATCGCGACGCCGACGGTCGTCCGTTGCGAGTCGCCGCAACTCGAGCGTGACGCCCTCGCTCGCGAGGAAGTCGTGGTACCGGCCGAACGACTCACGGTCGGGAAAGCGCATCTCGACCGCCCAGCGGCCGTCCGATCCGCGGCAGTCGAGCAACTCGCCGCCAGCGGCGACCCATCGGCGGTAGGCGTCCACGACGTCCGTGTCGCTTCTGCGGATCCGGTACAGTTCCCGTTCGTCACTACCGCCGATTCGGTCGAACGACGCGACCGTCGCGTCGTCGGTCAACGCCCGATCGAGTTGCTCGCGGTCGCGACACCCGATCAGACAGAACGCGACCGGGTGGTCGGGGTCCAGTGCGTACTGACGCTCGAGTTCGATGTCGACCGACGGCAGGGCCTCGAGGGTCGGCCCGAGGACCAGCGCCGGCGAGGACGCCTCGAAGGCGGCGAGGAGGCTCATGCCCCGTCGTGCAATACGGAGCGACAAAACAGTTAAGGCCAGTGTCACAATATCCGATCGGAAGCGGGTCGAAATTACGGCGTCCGACCGGGAGCGAATCGCGCGTCTCGCGTCAGGCGTCGTTGGCCGCTTCGACGGTCTCCCGAACCGCCTCGATCCCTTCGTCGTGTGCGAGGTCGCCGACGACGACGACGTCGGCGTGCCGGGCCATCGAGTACGCGGAGTCGTAGTCGTGAATGCCGCCGCCGTAGAACAGCGTCGACTCGTCGGTGGCCTCGGCGGCGGCTTCGACGACGGACTCGTCGCCGAGGGTCCCGGAGTACTCGACGTAGACGATCTCCTGTCCGAACATGTGCTCGGCGACCGTCGCGTAGGCCGCGACGTCGTCGGCACCGAGATCGCAGTCGGCCTCCGTCAGCATCGCCACGTCGGCCTCGGGGTTCATGACGATGTAGGCCTCGGTCGTCGTCCGCTCCCAGTCGAGATCGCCCTCGAGTCGGACCCACTCCTTGTGTGCTTCGGTGATCCAGAACGGCGAGCCGGCGTTGAACACCGTCGGAATGAGGTAGCCGTCGAGCGCGTCGTCCTCGAGGACGACCTCGGGGTTGGACGGCTCCTGATAGAGCGAGACGTCGTGTTCGGCGCAGGCGTCGATGACGGCGCTCATGTTCTCCGCCGTGATTCCCATGGTGCCGCCGACTTCGATCGCGTCGGTACCGGTCGCACAGAGATCGCCGTAGGTCACTCCCTCGGGTAACTCCTTGTCCGGGTCGATCTTGAGAATATGGTTCCAGTCCTCCCAGGGGGTAGGCATACCGCGTCGTTTCCCGACAACCAGCAAAAGCGCTACGGAACGGCCCCGTCTCGAGGTGCACGCGCTCGAGTCGGCTCTTGGACCCGATCTGCCGGCCGTCTCGCAGCCCAGCGCAGCGGGCCGGGACGAGCCGGCGTCGATCCGGCCCCGATCGCGAGCGATCGAGTGTCACGTAGCGGGTCTCGGCATCTCGAGCGGGGGTCGGGTGTTCGGTGATCGCGGCCCGGGTTACAGCTGCTCGGCGCTGACAGCCCGCATCGAGCTGTCGTTCTCGACTTCCCAGATCCGCAGCACGAGGTGTGCCTTGCAGTAGTATTCGGCGGTCTCGAGGCCGGTGTCCCCGTTCTCGAGGACGAGCTGGCACGTGACCCCGTTCGAACACTCTGGTGAATGTTCACACATTGGTACTCGTTCTGTCTACTCGTCTTGCAGTCAAGACTTTGTCGGTGAAAGAGTTCGGCCATTTCCGGCGGCCCAACCGCTGCTATCGGTTAGATCGGCTGACTCGGGCGATACCACCCGCTACTGCGCGGGATCGCGCGTGGCGCGGGACCGGATCAAACGCCTTGCCCCATCAGGTGGCTGCGCAACACGTCCGCCTCCTTGTTCCCGGAGCCGGTGTTGACGATGACGATCGTCTCGTCGCCGTCGAACGTTCCTCGTTCGGCGAGTTCCCACGCGCCGCTCGCGGCCGCCGCGGCGCTCGGAATCATCTCGAGCCCTTCGGCCTGCGCGACGCGGACGGCGGACTCGAGGATGTCTGGATCGTCGGTCGCGACCGCACCCCCGTCGGTCTCGCGGATCGCGTCGAGAACCCGCGGACTCGCCGCGGGGTCCGGAATCTCGAGTTCGCCACAGATCGTGTCGGGGTGGTCGATCGGCTCGTGTTCGTCGCGACCGTCGTCGGCAGCCTCGACGATCGGCGCACAGCCCGACGCCTGCGCGGCGTAGAGTGCCGGCAGGTCGTCGGTCAGACCGAGTTCCCGGAACTCCCGTGCGGCCTTGGCGAGCCCGACGATGCCCGTTCCCGCCCCGGTCGGGTAACAGATCGCGTCGGGGACGGTCCACTCGAGCTGTTCGGCGAGTTCGTAGAACACCGTCTTCGCGCCCTCGTGACGGTAGGGCGTGGCGAACGCGGCGAGGGAGTACCAGTCGTCGTGTTCGGCGAGCCCCTCCTCGAAGGCCCCGGCGGCGTCGTCGAACCGACCGCCGACGACGTTCATGTCGCCACCGTGGACGTTGACCATCGCCTTGGTCGTGAAGCCGGAGCGGGACGGGAGATACGCGTGCGATTCCAGCCCCGCGCGCGCCGCGTAGGCCGCGACGGCCTGTCCGCCGTTCCCGGTCGAGGGGAGCGCGACGTCGGTCGCGCCGTGCTGGGCGGCCGCGGTCACGGCCACCGACGCGCCGCGGTCCGTGCTCGAACCCGTCGGGTTCCGGCCCTCGTCTTTGATCAGTACGCGCTCGACGCCGAGTTCGGCCGCCAGATCGGGACAGTCGACCAGCGGCGTCGCCCCTTCGCCCGTCGTCACCGCCGACTCGCGGGTGAACGGTAGCAGTTCGGCGTAGCGCCACTGGGAGTCGAACGGGCGGGCGGCGAGCGTCTCGCGATCGAGATCGATCGCGTCGTACTCGTAGGTCGGCTCGAGCGACCCGCCGCAGTCCGGACACCGATGCGACTCGGCGGTGTCGACGGTGGCCCCGCAGGCGACACACTCGAGGCCGGCGAACGCGTCTGTGGTTTCCATACGCGACCCTTCGCGGCGTCGAACTAAGGGCTGTTCATCGGCGGCCGACTCCGGGAGCGGGACACCGGATCGGTCGGACGGTCGGACCGGTCGCGGCGTCGGAACGATGCTCGAGCGGGAGCCGAGTCGCTACGGTCGAAACGTATCGAACGACAGAATCGAACAGGAGACCGAAGAGATCAGTTGTCGCCGGATTTCGACTGCCACTCGTAGTCGCGGCGTTTGGCGGACTTGCCGAAGCCACACGACGAGCACTCTTTCTTCTTCGTATGATAGGATTTCTCTCCGCAGCGACGACACTTGGTGTGGGTCGTCTTGTTCTTCTTTCCTTGGCTCGGGGTTCCTGCACCAGTCATGGAGTGATCGAAACGACGTTGTCGCCGCGTATAATGGTTGTGTCTTCGACCGGCGCTTCGTCGTCGAGCCCGCCCTCTACGGGAATCGTCACGTCCTCGAGCACCAGATTCATATGTTGATCGTAGCCGGCGAGTTCGCCGACGTACTCGTCGCCACTCTTGAGCCGTACCGTGACGCGTTCGCCGAGCGACGCCTCGAGGACGTCCAGCGGTCGTCCACTCATACGCAACACCGCAGGTGATGGACACTTAATCGTACCGGTCCCGGTTCCGTCACGGCCGGTTTCAGCGGAGGTAGCCTCGTACCTCCGCCTATCGGGTGATATGTGTCGCCTGCACACACGTCGGTCGTGCCACCCGCCGCGGGAGACGCCCCGTTTCTCGGACTCGGGCCGGGATCGGCGCGATTACAGCAAAACCGTCGCTCGAGGCAGTGACCCGTCGTTCAGCGGTCGGGCCGCGAACGAACGCGGCCGAATCGGCGAGGTCGCCCTCGGTTCCGCGGTCACGGGGACGAACGAAACCGGCCGACGACGCGCGGTTCCGGACACACCTCGCTGACGTAGACCTAACCAAACGGCTAAGTGTACACTCGTTGAGCGTCCGCTCATGGGAGACAAGAAATTCACCCTCGTAGAGTTGCACATCGACGAGCCGCAGTTCGGGCTCGGCTCCATCGGCAACGCGCTGCCGATCGGCAGTCCCGAATCGACGACGGAACGGGAACAGGAACAGGACGCCGAGCGCGAAGCGGGCGCGGCCGACGACGAATCGGGCGGCAAGGGGAAAAGCGCCGTCGGTGCGCTGGTCGCGCTCGTCGTTCTCGTCGGCATCGCCGCCGCCGCAAAGAAGTTCCGGGGCGAGGACGAGGAGTCCAGGTTCGAGACCGAGGAAGAGCCCGACGTCATCGTCAACTGATCGCCGGCTGGCGATCGGCGACCGCCATCGCACCGACCGCCACCGGGCCGAACGCTTTTGCGCCTGCCCCCCCTACCGACGTTCGTGAACCTCTATCGTAGCGCCCGGGCCGTTGCCGGGGCGTCCGGTGACGATGCGATCGACTGGCGGTCGGCCGCCGACGCCGCCAAGGCGGCGACCGATCCCGGGTCGCTCGAGCTCGAGTCCGGCGAGCGCGACGCCTACGCTCGCGACGTCCGGGACGCTCGGGCGGCCGTGCGAACCGTTTCGGGGACCGAGTTCGACGTCCCCGAGACCGTCGAGATCCAGAACCGCCACCACTGGATCGACGCCAACGTCGCCACCTTCGAGCGCGTCATGAGTACGCTCGAGACCCACACCGGGGCGTTCCCCGGCGTCGCCCGGACGATCAACACGGGGACGATGACCGTCCTCCTCTCGTTTCTCGGGCGGAACGTCCTCGGACAGTACGACCCGCTGTTGCTGGCCGACGCCCCGGCCGACGACCACGCGCTGTACTTCGTCCGGCCGAACATCCTCGAGGCCGCGGCGAAACTCGACGTCGACGCCGATCGGTTCCGCCGCTGGATCGCCTTCCACGAGGTGACCCACGCCGCCGAGTTCGGGGCCGCGCCCTGGCTCTCGGAGCACCTCGAGACCCGCATGGAGGAGGGGATCGCGACGCTCTCGAAGGGATCGTTCGATCGGGAGGCGTTCCGCGATCTCGACGCGGCGATGACCGTCGTCGAGGGGTACGCCGAACTCCTGATGGACCACGCCTTCGACGACGAGTACGAGGACCTGCGCCGCAAGCTCGACGAGCGGCGACAGGGTCGGGGACCGCTCCAGACGCTGTTCCGTCGCCTGCTCGGACTCGGCCTCAAGGAGCGCCAGTACGAGCGCGGCAAGAACTTCTTCGAACACGTCGTCGCCGTCCGCGACCTCGAGACGGCGAGTCTGGTCTGGGAGGGACCGGAGAACCTCCCCACGCACGACGAACTCGACGCGCCGGGGCGATGGGTCCAGCGCGTCGATCGCTAGGTCGGTCGTTTCTCGAGAACCGTCGCCCGCTCGACGGATCGATTGGCGACGGAACCCGAGAACCTGGGGAATCCATACAGCCGACGGGACTCAATCGGTCGTTATCCGGATCAAATACCAGAGTAACGCGCCACCGGCGACGGCACCGCCGACGATCGCCGCGACGATCACCGGTAGCGAGGCGTCGCTCTGGACCGCGATCAGCCCGCCCGACAGCCCGACCAGCAGGACGAACGCGGCTTTGAGCCGATCGGCCGCGTCCGTCTCCCGCCTCGAGCGCGACGGGCCGCGGGCCGGTCCGCGGCTCATAGCTCGTGCGGGGCACTGACGTGCATCACGGCGAACCGCCAGTCGCTCGCCCCCTCGTTCGACTCGCGTTCGACCAGCGTGCCGCTCCAGCGGCTGTCGAACCGGTATCGCTCGCCGCCGTCCACGTTCGTCCAGGCCATCGCGACGTCGTCGGCGAACGTCGCGAACGCGTCTCGTTCGTCGACGACGAGGCGACGGCTCTCGACGGCCCAGTCCGCGGTCGTTTCGGTCTGTTCCTCGAGGGCCGCGGCGACGTCGTCGGCCCCGAACAGGGACTCGCTGAGACCGAACTTGACGGTCGACTCGGCCTCGAGAAAGTAGGGTGTGAGGGGGTCCCCGTCGCGGAGTGCGTCGTAGTAGTCGCGGACGACGGAGTCGGCGCTCGCGCTCGGTGACATGGCTCTACGCTCGAAGCCCGCGTTCAAAGAATCACCGGACGCAGACGCAGGGACGACGCAAGTGACTGCGAAAGATTTCGACCGAAAATCGTTTTGCATACGCATGCATATGCGTATGCATGGGCGATACGTCGATTCGCGTTTCCGACGAAGCGAAAGATCGGTTAGACCTGCACAAACGCGAGGGTGAGAGTTACGAAGACGTAATCATGCGACTCACGGAGCACGACGAATGGATCGGATTCGGAGCGCTCTCGGATACTGACAGGGAGACACGGACGGGGATGAATCGAATACGCGAGGAGCTGCGATCGGGAGCGACGGAGCGACTAGAGGAATTGGAGTAGATGCTCGTACTCGACAACAACCTTCTCAGCGACTACCTCGATGGAACCGACGACGCTCGTCGGTTTCTGCAACAGTACGAACACGAGGCGTGGGCAGTACCGGCCATCGTTCTGTACGAGGCGCACATGGGGGCAGTTCACGGCTATATCGACGGTTCGACTGAGACGATTCGGCAGGCTGTCACGGCGTCGATGGACGTCCTCGAGGTGACCGAACAGACTGCGAACGAAGCCGCATCGTTGCAGAGCGAACTGCTGAGTCGAGGCGTTCCGGCGGATCACCCGGACGCACTCATCGCAGCAGTCGCCCGTGAACACGGGGCGACGTTTGCCACCGCGGAGAAACACTTCTGGAAAGACGACGTACAGTCCGTGCTATCCGTCGCAGAATACGATCCGTACTGAACGGCCTTCGTGCTGTCCGCTTCGCGTTGAATTACGACCGCTCGCTTGCTCACATGAACCCGCGGTCGACCTCGTCGGTTTCGATCAGGTCCTCGAGTTCCGCGTTCAGCAGTTCGTCAGCCTCCTCGAACCGCTCGGAGAGGTCCTCGAGTTCGTCGGGTCGGTCGTACTGGTCGTACTCCATGGGCCCGAACGCGGGGCTCTCGAGGGCCTCCATGACGTCGTCGAAGAGGTCCTGGGGGCGGGTCGGCGCGTCCGCGTGGGTCTCGAGAACGGTCTCGAGTCGCTTTCCGACCGTCTCGGCCTGCTCCTCGTCGTCGGGCGGCGACTGGACCGCGAATCGGCCGCCCGAGTCCCGTTCGGGCATGAACGAACCGATCTCGTCGTCGAGGTTGCGGGCGACCTGCGTGCCGACGCCCCGCACTTCGAAGGGGTTCTTCGCGTACGTTTTCAGGAAGAAGACGCCGGCCCGGGGATGCGCGAGATACATGTCTTCCCCGACGCCGCCGGCGCGGTCACCGGCGACTGCGCGCCAGTCCTCCGGGTCGGCGTCCCGCTCCGTGACGTCCTCGAGTACGTCCTGCCACTCGCGAATCCGCATAGGGGGCGGTTGGGCCGCTGGCAGAATGAACGTATCGGTTGCACCGAAAGACGCCGCGAGACGACTGTCGGCCTGTGTACCGGCCGATTCGCCGCGCGTGAACCAAAAGGAATACGATGGCTCCACCCACAGTGACGGTAACCGTCGGTTTCCCCATGTCCGGTCGTCACTCACTCTCGTTCGTCGAACTGTTTCGCGCGACGCCCGTCAAGAGTTCGCTTCTCACGCTCGCACCACTCGCGCTGGCGCTCGGCCAGGTATGCAATAGTTACGTCAACGGCGTCTCGCCGGCCGTCTCGATCACCTTCGCCGTCATCATGGTCGGCTTTTCGGTCGTCGCGATGGGCCATCACGCGGCCGAACACCGCGTCCACCGGCTCGAGGCCGAGTACGGCCCCGAACGGGTCTAGGCGCGCGGTCCCGGTTCGGTCGCGACGGTCCGGGCCTCGCGGGCCTCGTAAGCGTTGTATCCCGCCAGTCCGGCGATCAAGAGCCCGGTGGCGAGCGTGCTCCAGAAGAGGCTGCCGACCATCTCGAGGAGGGCGGCCGAGACGATCAACCAGATTCCGAGGACGGCGACCAGGGACGCGATACCGGTGCTGAGCGGCACGTCGTTCGTCAGCCGGTAGTAGTTGTAGCCGGCGGCGGCGAAGACGACGAGTCCGACGAGGACGTTGTTCCACAGCGGCGCCGCCGCGGTCTCGAAGACGAGTACCGAGAGGGCGAGCCACGCACCGAAGGCGGCGACGAGCAGGCTGACGACCGACGTCTTGCGGCGGCGCTCCTCGTTCGCGATCTGGGTCGACTCGTCGCGGGGATCGCGGTCGCCGGAGTGCGCCCCGTCGCCGACGCCGGTCCCGGAGTCGATGTCGGCCGACGCCGATTCCCGCCGGTTAGTCGGCCCCTCGTTCGCCCCGAACCCGGCGTCCGCGCCGGGCTCGGAGTCGTCGCTCGTGCGACGATCGTGGCCGTTTGGGTCACTCATAGTATCGAGCGTACGCCTCGCGCTCTCAAAAGCGCCGCGTCCGTTCCAACCGGGGCAGCGGCTCGAATCGGGTGCAACCGTCCGTAACAATCGTTTACCGTCGCTAACGGCAGCCTGTAGACCGAGTGGGCCGGCCCGGACGACCGGCCAACGGACGCGCCGCCTCGACCGATAGCGTTTTTGATCGCTCGGCCGTTGACGGTAGCTGTGCACGTACGCGGAACCGTCGCGGGCGAGGTCGAGGTGCGGTCGGTGTCGACGAGCTACGGCGAGAGCGAGCTCGCGGAAGTGCCGCTTCGGCCGGCCGACGACGCGTCGACCGCTCGAGGCGACGGCGGGACGGTGGCCGTCGCGGACGGCCGCGAGACGACGACGGTGACCCTCTGGAACAAGTGGACCGAATCCGCGGCGCTCCTCGAGCCGGGGATGGAACTGCTCGTGACGAACGCGAAAGAAGAGGAGTATCGGGGTGAGACGCAGTACGCGACGACGGGGGAGTCCTACGTCGTTGTCGAGCCCTCCTTCCTCGTGAGCGTGACGTCGATCCGGAACTGGGTCGAGTGTCCCCGACTCTACTACCTGAACAAGCTCTCCGGGGTACCGCTGAACTACCCCGTCGTGAAGGGGACCCTCGTCCACGAGGTCTTCGGCGACCTGCTGCGCGGCCGCGACCTCGAGGAATCGATCGAGGCCCGGGTCGAGGAACGGGGCCTCCAGCTCGGCCTGCTCGGCGAGACGCCCGAGGCCGTCACCGAGGAGATCCGGGAGAACGCGACGGCGATCGAAGGCTGGCTCGAGCAGGGTCGATTGACCGAGGACGACAGCTGGCGGTCGGAACAGCTCCTCATCAGCGAGACGTTCGGCATCCGCGGCCGGGCCGACGCCGTTCGCCGAGGCGCGCCGGTCGAGCTCAAGACGGGGAAGAACCTGAAAAAGGAGCCGCGGTTCAAGGACAAAGTGCAGGCCGCCTGTTACGCCCTTCTGCTCGAGGAACACGGCGGCGACGTCGATATCGGCACCCTCCTCTACACGAAGAACTCGGCGCTGGACCGCAACGAGGAGACCGGCGATCTCACCCCCGCGAAGGAGTTCACGATGGGCGAGGGGCTCCTGAAGTACGTCGTCCGCTTGCGCAACGAGATCGCGGCGACCGAGATGGCGGGCGATATCCCGACCGGCTACGAGGCCGACGCGAAGTGCGAGTACTGCTTCGAGCAGGACACCTGCATGGTCGTCTCCGGCCGGCTGGATCAGGAGTCGAAGGCCGGCCAGATCGGCCAGTCGTTACCGGACGAGGAACTCGAGTACTTCGACCGATTCTACCGGGCGATCGAGGAGGAGCGCCGGGAGGTTCACCGCGAGTACGCCAAGCTCTGGGAACAGACGGCCGCGGAGCGGGCCGACGACGACCGCGCGCTGATCGACCTCGAATTCGTCGAGAAACGGCCGCTCGAGGGCGGTCGCTGGGAACTGCACGCCCGTCGGACCGGCGGTGCGACGTCGAAGCTTCGCGAGGGGGATCTGGTGCTGGCGAGCGACGGCCATCCGGTTCGCGGCGAGTCGGAGCTCGCGATGATCGAGCGGCTCGACGACGAGGTCGTCCTGACGGCGGACGAGCCGGTCGAGGTCACCCGGCTCGACGTCTACCCCTCCGAACTGACGACCGACCGCTTGCTCGTCGCGATGCACGACGCGCTCCTGAAAGGCGACGAACGGCGGAAGGACATCCTGTTCGGGCGTGCGGACCCCGAGTTCGAGGAGATCGACGAGACGTTCATCGACAACAACGACCGCCAGAACGAGGCCGTGACGAAAGCCGTCGGCGCGCGGGACTGCGCACTGATCCACGGCCCGCCGGGGACCGGGAAGACCTACACCATCGCTCGAGCTATCCGCGCGATGGTCGAGCGCGGCGAGCGCGTCCTGCTGTCGGCCTTTACTAACCGCGCCGTGGACAACGCGCTCGAGGCCCTGCTCGAGCAGTTGGACGGCGTCGTCGATACCGACCGGGTCGTCCGCGTCGGCTCCGAGAGCGGCATCCGCGACGACATGGAACCGTACCGGCTCGAGCGAGCGGGCGATCCCGAGGACCGCGTCGCCGAACTGCAGAACGCGCAGGTAGTGGCGGCGACGACGTCAACCTGCGGCTCGCGGGTGATGAAAGAGCAGTCGTTCGACGCGGCGCTGGTCGACGAAGCCGCACAGCTGACCGAACCCGGAACCTGTGCGGCGATCAACCTGGCCGAGCGATTCGTCCTCGTGGGCGACCACGAGCAGCTCCCGCCGGTCGTTCGGGCGGAGAACGACCTCACCGAGTCGCTGTTCGAGCGGCTCGTCGACTGTCACCCCGAGGCCGGCGTGATGCTCGACCGGCAGTACCGGATGAACCAGCGTATCCAGGTCTTCGCGTCGAACGAGTTCTACGACGGGCGGCTCCGGCCGGCGACGCCCGCGGTTGCGGCCCGCGATCTGGACGATCTCGAGGGCGTCTCCCGCGACGCGCTCCCCGAGTCGCTGCGGGACCCGGTCTCGTTCGTCGACGTCGACGGCGACCCGAGTCGGTACACCGACAGCGACGAGGCCGCGCGGATCGCGGAGCTGATCGAGTCCTACGAGGCCGCCGGGCTCGACCGCACCGACATCGGCGTCATCGCTCCCTTCCGGGCCCAGGTGTCGGAGATCTCGAACCACGTCCCCGACGACGTCGCCGTCGACACCGTCGACCGCTTCCAGGGCTCGAGCCAGGAGGTCATCGTCGTCTCCTTCACCGCCACCGGCTCGCTCGAGGGACCGATCTTCGAGGACTACCGCCGGATCAACGTCGCGCTGACCCGACCCAAGCGCGCGCTGGTGCTGGTCGGTGACTCGACGGCGCTCGCGTCCGATCCAGTCTACGAGCGGATGCTCGAGTGGGCGAGTGCGTAGCGCGACCGGGCGTTCGGTCAGGGAGTTTCCGGAACTAATTTTACGATCTTCTTGTGATCTCCATGAGATGATCGACCGGACGAGACGACGAACGGTCGCCGCGACCGGGTGTGCCCTTTCGGGTGCGCTCGCCGGCTGTACCGGTGCGTTCTTCGGATCAGACGACGACGCCGAACCGGACGACGACGGACCGAACGACGCCGAATCGGACGACAAAGACGCGGATCCGCTGGCCGACGCAGTCGCGGACGGCGCCGGGGTGAACTATCTCGCGTTCATCGACGACGGCGCGACGGTCGACGAGAATCGGAGACGGATCACGTACTCCGATCCGGAAACCGAGTTCTCCCTTTTCGCGCTGTCCGACGGCACCTTTGCGTCGACCGATACGCTACAGGTGAGGCGTGATCTCTCTACCGACGTGATGACGGCCTTCATCGCGCCGGAATTCGACGACGGCGTCTTCACGTACCACGTCTTCGCGAACGACCCGTTCGTCGAGTACGCCGACTGGAACGCACTCACCTTCGAAAACCGCGAGTCGACGGGCGAGCGTCGAATCACGTTCGACGAACTGCACGACGACGTGTCTCACTTCGCGGTCACGCCGGAACGCGAAACGAACAACGTCGTCGTTACCGATACGGACCGCGAGACGTACGAAGACCCCGAAAGCGAGCCGACGATAGTCGGGATTTCCCGCGGCCGACGCACCGAACGAGAGGGGGTCCCGGACGTCTCGTTCACCTTCGAGTACGGCACCGAGACCGACCCGACCGTCGAACTCACTCACACCGGCGGCGACTCGCTCGAGGGCGACCGCATCGCCATCCACCTCGACGGGAGATCGATCTCGGACCCGTTTGCTGTCGAATCCGTTACGACAGATGAGACGGCCGTCATCGACGACGTCCCGGAAGGGTCCCGACTCTTCGTCATCTACCACGACGGCGACGGGAACGGTTACCTCCTCGCTTCAGCGACGGTCTGGCGGTAACTCCCGTAGTCCCTGCAGGGTTTTCCTAGTCCCGACGAGGGGACGCGGAAACCGGCTCTCGAGTGTGCGATCGCACCGCCGTCTCGATGACGGTCACTGCGCCCGTCGTCTTCGTCGCGAACTCGGCGGTCGCGTACGCGAGTTACATTGATCAGTCGGATAGCGTTCCTCGACATGTAGCGGCGACGGCATGTAGCGTTGCAGACGCAGGGCCCACGTTTAGTGCGGGCTTGAGCGTGCGTTACTACTGGATTTTGCAATGAGCGAGAGCACCGAAGGGTCGTTCACCACCCCGAGACGAATCGATAGCCGACGGAGGAACCGATGAGAGCGCTCACCTGGCACGGCGAGAAAGACGTCCGTGTCGACGACGTTCCCGAGCCGGAGATCATCAATCCGACCGACGCGATAATCGAGGTCACGGCGACCGCCATCTGCGGCTCCGACCTTCACCTCTACAACGGCTACATGCCCGGGATGCGAGAGGGCGACGTGCTCGGCCACGAGCCGATGGGCGAGGTGATCGAGGTGGGAAGCGACGTCGAGACCCTCGAGGTCGGCGACCGCGTCGTCGTCCCCTTCACGGTCAGCTGTGGCTCGTGCTGGTTCTGCGAAAACGAGCTCTACTCGCTCTGTGACAACTCGAATCCGAACGCCGAGATCGCCAGCGAGGTGATGGGGCACTCGCCGGCCGGCCTGTTAGGATTTTCGCACATGCTGGGCGGCTACGCCGGCGGGCAGGCGGAGTACCTGCGAGTCCCCTACGCCGACGTCGGGCCGATCGCGATCGATTCCGACCTGCCCGACGAGCAGGTTCTCTTCCTCTCGGATATCTTCCCGACGGGATACATGGCCGCCGAAAACGCCGATATCGAGGAGACCGACACGGTCGCCGTCTGGGGCTGTGGTCCGGTCGGACAGTTCGCCATCCAGAGCGCGTGGATGCTCGGGGCAGACCGCGTGATCGCCATCGACCGAATCCCCGAACGGCTGGAGATGGCGCGACGCCACGGAAACGCGGAAACCATCCACTTCGAGGAGGACGACGTCTACGACCGGTTGATGGCGATGACCGGGAACCGCGGCCCGGATCGGTGTATCGACGCGGTCGGGACGGAGGCACACGGCACGGGCGTCACCGGCGTCGCCGAAAAGGCGAAACAGGAGGCGCGACTCGAGGACGACCGGCCGCACGTACTCCGGCAGGCGATCACGTGCTGCCGAAAGGGCGGCACGCTCTCGGTCCCCGGCGTCTACATCGGGCGATCGGACAACCTCCCGTTCGGGTCGGTGATGAACAAGGCGCTGACGATCAAGACCGGCCAGACACACGTCCAGCGCTACCTCAACCCGCTGCTGGAGACGATCGAGGACGGCGAGATCGACCCGTCGTTCGTCATCACCCATCAGGTGTCGCTCGAGGACGGCCCGGAGATGTACGAGACGTTCAACAACAAGGAGGACGACTGCATCAAAGTGGTGATGACGCCCTGAACGCGGCCGATCTGGGGCCCGAGACCGACTACGCCGACGAGTAGTCCACTCGCCCCTCGTCCTCGCTCATCCGAATCCAGTAGAGCCGGGTGTACGGCACGTGAATGAAACTCCCGTCCTCGAGTCGAAGCCGGACGCCCTGGACCTTTCCCGAGTCGGTGATGTTCTCGGCAGCGATTTTCTCCGACGCGGTTCCATCGGGGCTCTCGTACGCGATTGTCGCCATGACGCTAGGAGCACGTCCCGGTCAATAAGTCCGTGCCACGAATTCGCACAGACGAGACCCCTCCCGGTCGGACGCCGATCCGGATCAGCCCTCGCTGTCCGCCCGCTCCCAGAGCGGATAGAGGTCGTCCTCGATCGGCTCGGTGATCGACTCCCCGTCGAGGCGGAGTTCGGGCTCGCCGCCGCCGAGGTCCCGAACGGTACCGATCGACGCGGCCTCGAGTCCCGCGTCCGCGAGCGCCGCGAGACAGTCGTCGACCGCGTCGCCGGGGACGGTCGCCAGCAGCGCCCCGGAGCCGAAGATTCGCAGCGGATCGACGCCCGCCGCGTCGCACAGCGCTCGCGTCTCCTCGCGGACCGGCACGGCGTCGCGGTCCACCTCGAGTCGGACGGTCGACGCGCGTGCGACCTCGAGCAGGCCGGCCGCGACCCCGCCCTCCGTGGGGTCGTGCATCGCCGTCGCGTGCTCGCGGACGATCCGAGCCTCGGGAACGACGCTGATTTCGTCGAGAAACCCCTCGGCGCGCTCGCGGGTCGCCGCACCGACCGCGAGTTCGTCGCCGAAGTCGGCCGCGAGGATGGCCGATCCCTCGACCCCCGCGGCCTTCGTGAGGAGCACGGCGTCGCCGGGCTCGGCCCCGCCGGTCGGAACGAACCGGTCGGTCGCGCCCATCGCCGTCAGCGAGAGCAGCGGCCGCTCGAGCTGGTCGACGTACTCCGAGTGGCCGCCGACGATCGACGCCCCGATCTCGCGTGCGGCGGCGTCGAGGTCGTGAGAGATCTCCTCGAGCAGCGTGTCGGCGGCGTCGCCGCCGGCCCCGTCGTCGCCGGGGAGTAAGACGACGGCCGTCAGCCAGCGCGGGTCCGCTCCCGAGACGGCCACGTCGTTGGAGGCGACGTACACGCCGAGCGTCCCGACCTGCGACGCGGCCAGCGAGATCGGGTCGGAACTGACCACGAGCGTCCCGTCACCGTCGGGCCAGTCGATCGCAGCGGCGTCCTCGCCGTCAGCGGGACCCTGTATCACCGTCTCGTCCGTCTCGGCCGCTCCCGTCCGCTCGAAGACGTGCGTGAGCAGGTCGTCCGGGCTCACCTTGCCGGGCATACCACGAACTGGGACGAAGCGCGGTTTGTAGCTGTCGGAGAACGCGTCGCTCGAGGGGAAAAGCGCGAGAGACTGTCTGCGGTGCTCGCACCGATAGTCGTCCATTAGTCGGGAAGGGGCGGCCACGTCGTCGCGACCGTTTCCTCGATGAGTTGCAGGTGAGCGCGGCGAAGTCGCTCCGACACCGAGGACGCCGAGATGTCCAACTCCGCCGCGATCGCGTTCAGGGACGTCCGCCGCGGAATGTCGAAGTAGCCCATCTCGTAGGCCGTCCTGAGCGCCTCGCGTTGGCGATCGGAGAGGCCGTCGCCGGGCGGTTCGGACGCGCCATCGCGAGTGAGGCGGCGCAATCGAAATCCGGCGTTCCGTTGCCAGAACGTCGAGAATTCGGTGAACGCCGCTCGATCGGCGAACCATCCCGACTGCCGCCATCCGTCCCTGTTCACCTCGATCCGTTCGATGGCGGCGTCGACGGTGGCGAGCGCTTCGAGTCCGGCGAGGTCGTCGATGTAATCGCCGAGCTGTTCCGCTAAACTGAGCGCCGGTACCGCCTGATACCGTCGCGTGGAGTCGGCTTCCCCGATCAACGCCCACTCTTCGACGTCGACCGCGTCGGTCAACGCCGCTTCAACCGCCGTCTGTGAACCGCCCGTCACAGTGATCATGAACAGCGGCCGGTCACCGTGATTGAACTGCAACTCGAGGAGGATCGTCGCCTCGGGCGCTGCCCTCGCAACCCCGACGAGTGGAAGCGCATCGCAGTGGATGTCGAACGCTGCGAGGAGTCCCATACTGCATCGTTTCCCGCAGTGCAAATGGTCGTGTCGAAAAAACGTCCGTCATATCACCCTGTATACGGGAGTTGACATGCGATCTAGATGATCCCATCATCGACGAAATAAGATAGACTCAGCTGCCAGTGTCCTCGAGACCGGCACGGACGATGGATCGCCTCTATCCACGGTAGTCGTGATTTGGTTGTAAGAGAACTTTCGGGTAGTCACTTCACTGATCTTCTGCAGGCAGGAAAAAGTGTAGAGCGTTTGTTCGCTACGATGGGAAGGGTGGGCCCGAGCATCTTTCGTTCTACGATGAAGAGAAGATCGACGCTCATCCAACTGACGAGAAATTCGAATCGATCACGTCGGAGTAGCTAGTTCTTCTGCCAGAGGGTAGTTGGTATTATTAATGAAAGACAATTTAAATTTGGCGGATATTTCAAAAATGTCTTCCGGTAACAGTCATAAACAATTAGTTTTCGTAACTATTTATGGCCATCACATTCTTTCTTGAATGGATCGAAATGATGAAAAAGACCTCGAATACATCCAATATCGAATCAACGAAGCGGAGGTTCCTCCGTTCTGCTGCTAGTGTCGGTCTCGGATCAGTGGCCTTTGCTCAGGGCTCACTCGCTCGAAAGAACACCCACGATTTCGTAGGGACAGTCAAGTCCTCCCAGCAGTATCAGAAGATTTCGGAAGTGCTCACTAAAGCGGGATTCCAGCCCCAGTTCGATCAGGTATCCGTCTTCCAGGTTGCTAGGAAAGAGACACCGACTGGTGTCGGTGGCACGGGGATGATCGTTCCGACACAGAATCCCGGAAGGCCGAACGCGTCGGTCGAGCTGAAGGCGTTCCAGCCCGCCAATACGAACGAGATCAAGCTGAAAGCCGTCGTGAACAAGCACGGGGTATACGCTGGTCACGTGTATACGGACAGCCAGATCGTCGAGACGAAGCCTGGGTATACGACCTCCCACGACCCCAGTTCCCAGGGCCCGATGCCGTTCGGAGATTGGCTTCCGATCGATCCGATCCCGGACGACCCGATCGATACGATCATCGATGCTGGGGAGAGTATCGTCGACGGCGCGACGGGCATGTGGGAGGAGACTGCAGAGTTCGTCAAGAACAACGACAAGGTCGAGGACGCAGTCGACCTCGGTGAAGACATATATGGTATAGGTGAGGTCCTTAGTCCGGTCGATGGTAATGAGCCACCTGCGGGGCTCAATCAGACGATGGAAAACAACGGCTTCACCCACTGCGTAACAATCGATACGGGCAAAGCTTGTGCTTACATTGCTGCTGCTGCCGTTATCGGTGCTACCGGACTAACGATTGCCACTGGTGGTGCTGGTGCGATTTCCTTTGCTATCCCAGCTGCAATTGAGGGCGCATGTGCTCTTGTTGCGATTCTTGACGCAGCGATCAGTGATATAGATGGTGTCTGTAATCCCACCGATGTCTACTTCTTCTGTCCCACTGGTGGGCCATCAGATGCTGGAGTCCCGACAGCGATTCCTGTTCCCAATTGCACGACCTGAGGTTGACTGAATAGGAGCTTTCAAATACAAACAATTTATTTAAAACACTATGAAATACGTCATATACCTCTTGTTGGCCTCCAGTATAGCGATACCAGGATTGTATATCCGGCACGTACTTGGTATCCCTCCAACAGAGTATCAGACTTTTTGGATTGCAATAATAATGCTTCCTATACTCATAGTAGCAGAGTTTCTACCAGGACACGAGTTATTCAAAGAATCAGTCCTATCCGTTGGCCTCGGATTCACCATTATTATTTGTAACGATCTTCTCTGGAAAAAGTATCGGATGGGGAAAACCCTTGCAGAATCGTATGACGAGTAAGTAGTCGAACAAATTTATATTGCGATTTGACTGCTGATTAGGTATCGCAATCTACGGGGCGTCAGTGATGTGGAGGAGCCAGAAGTAGACGGGGAACGGAACGCCGAAGATCAGGAAGGTACCACCAGTTCTGGTGCCAGATGTGCCAGAACCCGAGAAGAGTTCCGATGCCGAGGGCTGTTCGGTTGCAGACATAGGAGATCTGCTTCTGGGAGAGGAGTGCTCAGTCGCTGTCTGACGTCGTGACGAGCTCGTCACGGGCATCGTCGCGACGTTCGAGAAGAGAATCGAGTCGTGTTGGTCGTCGGAGAGGATCACTTTGGACCCGGCGGAGAAGACGACCATACAGTCGGTGATTTTCTCTAGGTCGACGATCTATGAACTACGCTACAATATTCACATGCATTGAAACGGCCGGTCTCGACTTCTGGGCGTCCGTATCTCCCTTGCCTATATAAAAGACCCCATCGCTGAGAGAACTGCTTAGCCCAGTCCACCTCGACCACGGCAATACATGCAGACGACACAGTCCCGAGGCGGCATCGAGGTACCGTACGAACGCCACGGCGACGGCCCGCCGCTGATCCTCCTGCACGGAGGCATGGCTCCCGGAGAGTACTGGACTCCAGTCGTGCCACACCTGGACGAATACACCACGATCATCCCGCAACGACCGGGATTCGGAACGTGCCTCGACGATCGAGTCGAGATCAGCGCCGACGACGTACTGGATCGCGAAGTCGAATACGTGCAAACGCTCGTCGACGCCGTCGATGGCGAACCGATCCTGTTCGGTCACTCCTACGGCGCACTTACCGCGATCGAGGCTGCGACGAACGTCCCGACAGAGGCGGTCGTCGCGTACGAACCGGCGATCCTTCCCGACGACTATCGAGCGGACGCCGACCTCGCGGACCGGATGCAGTCGCTCATCGAGGCAGGTGAACGGCGCGAGGCGGTAAAACGCTATATCGAGCAGGTCCTCCACCCAGACGGAATCGACGACCTCGAGGCGTGGTTGGAAGCGTGGCCGGTCTGGCCGGCGTGTGTAGAACTCGCCGAAGCGGTCGTTCGGATGAACCGCGCCGTCGAGCAGTATCGACTACCGGACAGTCTCGACGTTGCCGCCCCTGTACTCGTATTGACCGGCACCGACGGCCCCGACTTTCTCCGCGAGAGTGCCCGCGCCATCCACGACGTGCTCCCGCACAGTCGCCTCGTCGAGTTCGACGGCGTGAGCCACGGCGGCCCCGCCGAAGCACCGGCAGTAGTATCGGCAGCGGTCGACTCCTTCGTCCGAACTCGATAGCGATCCCGTAGCGACTGCACGCGGGAGACCACTCCCAAAGCCCCGTTCCGGAATCCGTTCAGGCGTCGGGCGCGACCGCTTCCATCGTCTGCCGAACCTGCTCCTCGTCGGCACCGCGCGGGAAGCTGACCGCGATGGCGTCGAGGCCGTCGACCGCCTCGTAGCGCTCGAGTTGTTCGCGGGCCGTCTCGGGATCGCCGACGGCACAGAGATCGTCGAGGATGGCGTCGTCGACCAGTTCGAGAGCCCGCTCGCGGTCGCCGTCCTGCCAGGCGTCGTAGATCTCCGTGGCCTCGTCGTACCCCTGTCGCTCGAGGGCGTCGCGGTAGAACGTGCCCATGCCGCCGATGTAGAAGCCGATGTGCTGGCGGGTGAGTGCGCGGGCCTCGTCGGGGTCCTCGAGCGCACAGCAGGTGACGCCGGCGGTGACCTGCACGTCCGACGGGTCGCGGTCGCCGAGGTCGGCACCGCGCTCGATGTCCCCAATGCGCTCTTCCATCCCGTCGGGGGTGAGCATGATGCCGTGCCAGCCGTCGGCGAAGCGGCCTGCCAGTTCGACGGCTTTGGGACCCATCCCGGTGACCTCGATCGGCGGCATCGTCTCCGGCGGGTCACAGCGCAGGCGAAAGCCCGAGAGGTCGAAGTCCGTGCCGTCGTAGTCGACGGTCTCCCCCGAGAGCACCTGGCGGACGATCTCGACCGTTTCGCGGGTGCGTCTGAGCGGGTTGCCGAACTCGACGCCGTGCCAGTTCTCGATCACGACGGGGCCGCTCGGGCCGAGCCCCAGCCGGAACCGGCCCTCGGAAAGCTCCTGCAGCGTCGCCGCCGTCTGCCCCAGCACGGCCGGCGTTCGCGAGTAGGTGTTGAGAATGCTCGAGCCGACGTCGATCGTCTCGGTCCGTTCGGCCATCGCCGAGAGGACGGTGACGCCGTCGCGACCCCAGGTCTCGGGGAGCCACGCGCAGTCGTAGCCGCCGTCCTCGGCGGTCTGTGCGTAGTCGACGATCGCGTCGATCGTCGGCTGTGCGGCGACCGGCAGGTGAACGTCTCTGTCAGTCATCGTCATACACAGACGAAACCCGCCCTTTTGGGTGTATGGGAACCGGCGGCGGACTGCGTATCGTTTATCCCCGGGCTCGAGCGACGGCGATACCGAAGCCGCCTTCGTTGAGGGCGTTGCACGATCGCGTCCGCCGCCCGGCCACGGTCGATCAGACCTCGTGTTCTTCGTCGATCTGCGGGACACCCTGCGCCGTGATCGTCTCGCCGACGAGGTACGAGGACGCGGGGCTGGCGAGGAACTGTGTGACGTCGGCGATCTCCTCGACGGTTCCGATCCGGCGGGCGACGTCGTCGCGCTCGATATTGTCGGCGGAGACGCCCATCTGGCTCTCGACGCCCGGCGTGGCGACGAAGCCCGGCGCGATGCAGTTGACCCGGACGTCGTCGTGGGCCCACTCGTAGGAGAGCGTCGTCGTCAGGTTGATCACCGCGGCTTTGGCCGCCCCGTAGGGACTCATCAGCGGCGAGCCGCGCTGCCCGGCCACGCTGGCGAGATTGACGACCGAGCCGCCGCCGTCTTTGAGATGCTCTGCGGCGGCGTGCGTGCAGTGATAGGTGCCGTTGATGTTGATGTCGACGATCGTCTTCCAGCCGTTCGGCGAGATGTCGTCGAAGTCGGCCATGAACGACGCGCCGGCGTTGTTGACCAGGACGTCGAGCCCGCCGAACTCCTCGACGGTCGCCTCGACGAGCGCCTCGACGGCCTCGCGGTCGGTGACGTCGCACTCGACCGCCAGCGCCCGCCCGGGGCTGTCGCTCTCGTTGATCGCCGCCGCGACCGGATCGACGTTCGCCTGTTCGCGCGAGCAGACGACGACGTCGACGCCGTCGTCGGCGAACCGCTCCGCGATCGACTTCCCGATCCCGCTCGAGGACCCCGTGATGATGGCGACGTCGCCGTCGACGCTGAACTGGTCGGTACTCATACGCGATCACTCGTCGCGGTTCCTGCAACCGAACGCTGATTCATTACCATTGTTAGATCCAGGCCTATATTCGTAGCAACTGTTAATAAAGATGGGTGTGAATACCGTACCGTTAAGTGAGTGGCAATCCCTGCCACAGACAGTCAGCCGACGGCAGCGGATCCGCCGTCACCGCACACCAACCATGACAGCAGATACGCCCGACTACGGACCGGATCGACAGGCCGAGGTCTATCTCAGCGGCATGCTCGAGGACGAGCCACCCGAGTTTCCCGTCTCCTACGAGGACCTCGTGAACCGCGCCCGCGACGAACTCAGCGAGGAGGCGTTCGCCTACGTCGCGGGCGGCGCGGGCTCGGAGTCGACGGTCGACGCGAACGACCTCGCCTTCGACGAGTGGCAGATCGTCCCCCGGATGATGCGGGACGTCTCCGAGCGCGATCTGTCGGTCGACCTCTTCGGCCACGAGTACCCATCGCCCGTCCTGCTCGCGCCCGTCGGCGTCCAGTCGATCCTCCACGAGGAGGCCGAACTGGCCGTCGCCCGCGCGGCCGGCGAATGCTCCGTCCCGATGATCTGTAGCTCCGTCTCCTCGTACTCGCTCGAGGAAGTGGCGGACGAACTCGGCGCGAACCCCGGCTGGTTCCAGCTCTACTGGAGCGCCGACCGGTCGGTCGCCGCCAGCTTCCTCGAGCGAGCCGAGGACGCGGGCTACGAGGCCGTCGTCGTCACGCTCGACACCCCCAAGATGGGGTGGCGGGAACGCGACATCGAACTCGGCTATCTGCCCTTCCTCGAGGCGCAGGGCCTGACGAACTACTTCGATGATCCCGCCTTCCGCGATCGGCTCGACGGGGCCGACCCGTGGGAGAACCTGGAGACCGCGATCGCCTCCTGGCAGGAGTGTTTCGGCGACGCGTCGCTGACCTGGGACGACCTCGAGTGGCTCGAGGCCCGGACCGATCTCCCGATCGTCGTCAAAGGCGTGCTCCACCCCGACGACGCCCGCGAGGCGGTCGAGCGCGGCGTCGACGGACTGGTCGTCTCGAATCACGGCGGCCGGCAGGTCGACGGCGCGATTCCGGCGCTGGACGCGCTGCCGGACGTCGTCGACGCGGTCGACGAGACGACCGCCGCCGACCGGGAGGTCCCCGTCCTCTTCGACAGCGGCATCCGCCGCGGGAGCGACGTCGTCCGGGCGGTCGCGCTCGGTGCCGACGCGGTCCTGCTGGGTCGCCCCTACGCGTTCGGCCTCGGTATCGGCGGCGAGGACGGCGTTCGGGCCGTCCTCGAGAACCTGCTCGCCGATCTCGACCTGACGGTCGGGCTGTCCGGGTGTGCGAGCCTCGACGAGATCGACCGGTCGACGGTCCGGAGGGCCGACAGGTGAACGGGAGCGACGCGGCCCCCGGCAGTACCGACGAGTGGGAGGCCGTCTTCTGGGACATCGGCGGCGTCATCCTCGCGCTCGACTCGGTCCAGAGCGCGCACGGCGAGTTCGTCGCGGACCTCTGCGAGCGCCACGGGGTCGACGCGACGGTCGAGGAGGCGATCGACACCTGGCGAACGACGGTCGGAGACTACTTCCGCGAGCGCGACGGCACCGAGTTTCGGTCCGCGCGTGACGGCTATCACCGCGGGGTCGAGGCCATCGTCGGCGAAGAGATCCCGCGAGACGAGTGGCAACCCCGGTTCGACGAGGTCGTCCGATCGTCGATCGAACCGGTCCCGGGAGTCGTCGAAACGATCGACCGCCTCGCCGATCGCGACCTCCACGTCGGCGTCATCAGCGACGTCGACGACGCCGAGGGGCGGACGATGCTCGAGCGGTTCGGCGTCCGCGAACAGTTCGACTCGATCACCACCTCCGAGGAAGTCGGTCGGACGAAGCCCGATCCGGCCATGTTCGAGACGGCCCTCGAGAAGGCGGGCGTCGACCCCGGGCGGTCGCTGATGATCGGTGACCGCTACGATCACGACGTGAAGGGGGCGGACGACGCGGGTCTGCACGGAGTCGCATTCGGTGCCGACGACGGCCCCGCAGTGGCCTATCGAATCGACGCTCCCGGGGAGATCCTCGACATCGTCGACGAGGAGTGATCTCGAGGCGCGTCTCCCCGACGGACGCCCCGCTTCGGCCGCTCGCGGGACCGACTCCGCCCGTCCGCGCCGACGCAGATGGGCTCGTTTCCGACGCGAGCGTGCAGTTCGGTAACTTGCAACTCACAAACATTGTAAAAGATAGTTCGTGGCGTAACTATTTTCGTTAAGGGGAGAGATATGCGCACACGACAATGCCTATCGAGAAGCGAAACGGGAGAGACGAGTTCGTATCGGCCCGCGCGACCGGGAGTAGCACCTATCGATTCCCATGAGCGAGAACTACTACGAGCGTCTCGTCGACGAGGACGCCCTGGTCGCGTACCTGACGGAACACCTCGGCGACGTCGACGACTACGACATCGCTCGCCACCAGGAGGGCCACTCCAACGAGACGCTGTTCGTCACCTGGGGGGACCGCGAGCTCGTCATCCGGCGACCGCCGCCGGGCGAGACCGCCGACACGGCCCACGACGTCATCCGCGAGTACCGCGTGACGAACGCGGTGGCGGACACCGACGTCCCGGTCCCGACCCCGGTTCTCGCCTGCGAGGACCACGACGTCATCGGTAGCGACTTCTACGTGATGGAGCAACTCGAGGGCGACGTGCTCCGGGAGCGCGAGCCGGAGCGGTTCGCCGAACCCGAACACCGGCGGCGGATCGGCGAGGAGCTCGTCGACAATCTGGCGAAGATCCACGATCTCGAGTACGAGGCGATCGGGCTCGGCGAGTTCGGCCGCCCCGCGGGCTACACGCAGCGGCAGGTCGACCGCTGGGGGAAACAGCTCTCGTGGGCGTTCGAGGTCACCGAGGACGAACGCGAGATACCGGACCTCCACGAGGTCGGCGACTGGCTCCGGGACAACGTCCCCGAGGAACATCCCCACACGCTCGTCCACGGAGACTACAAGCTGGACAACGTCATGTTCGGCCCCGGAACGCCGCCGGAGCTCGTCGGCGTCTTCGACTGGGAGATGGCCACGCTCGGCGACCCGCGGGCCGACCTGGGCTGGATGCTGTCGTACTGGCGGGACGCGAAAGACCCCGATCCGGAGATCCCCGAACTGGTCACCAGATTCATGGAACGGGAGGGGTACCCGACCCGCCGCGAACTGGTCGATCGCTGGGAGGACCGGACCGGCTACGCGTTCGAACACGAGCGGTTCTACCGCGCGCTCGCCGTCTACAAACTCGCCGGCCTCGGCGAGATGTTCTTCCGGCGCTACCTCGAGGGGAACAGCGACGACCCGATGTATCCGAAGATGGAAGACCGCGTCCCGGCGCTGGCCGCGCGGGCGAAGCGGATCATCGAGGGCGACGAGCCGCTGTAATCGGCCCACGCTGATCACAGGGGTGCGTAGCGCCTAATTTCGCTGTTGCACGGGCGTTGACGGCGTCCGAGGCGACACGCTGGAAATCCGGAACCGCTCGGTTCAGCGACTCGGGCGATCGGCGGGTCGTCTCGACCGAAACGGCGGACGGCAACGGCGAGCGTCGAAAACGCGAAGTCACATTACAGAGGTTCCTCGGGGGCAGGCAAAGACGTACGGTTGTTATCGACTCGGATCAACTCTTAACAATGGAAAGCCGGTGTCGGTGGAATTAAGACATTTCCCGCCGATGCCACGACCATGTCACTCGAAAGCATTGACCGCGTTGCCGTTCTCGGCGCGGGGAACATGGGACACGGAATTACGGAAGTAACGGCCATGGCCGGCTACGACGTCACGATGCGCGACATCAAAGACGAGTTCGTCGACGACGGCTACGAGTCGATCGAGTGGAGCCTCCAGAAACTCGAGGAGAAGGAGATGATCGACGAGTCGGCCGACGAGGTCCTCTCGCGGATCGAGACGACGACCGATCTCGAGGAGGCCGTCGTCGACGCCGACCTCGTGATCGAGGCCGCGCCCGAGGACCTCGAGTTGAAACACGAGATCTTCGGCGACCTCGAGGAGTACACCAGCGGCGACACGTTGCTGGCGACCAACACCTCGAGTCTGCCGATCACCGACATCGCGGAAGCGGTCGACACGCCCGAGCGCGTGCTCGGCCTCCACTTCTTCAATCCGCCAGTGAAGATGGACCTCGTCGAGGTCATCTACGGCGAGGATACCAGCGACGAGGCGGCCGAGGCCGGCTACGAGTGGGTCGAGTCGATCGGCAAGACGCCGATCTACGTCCGCAAGGACGTCCGCGGCTTCGTCGTCAACACGATCGTGGGTCCCTTCGGCGGCGAACCAGCGTTCATGGTTTCGAACGACGAGGCGACGATCCGCGAGGCTGACGCCACCATGGCCCACGAGCGGGGCTACCCGATGGGGCCGTTCGAACTCGGTGATCTCACCGGCATCGACGTCGGCTACCACGTCCGCAAGGAGGGTGACAGCCCCATCCCGCCGATCACGGAAGAGAAGGTCGAAGCCGGCGATCTCGGCCAGAAGACCGGCAAAGGCTTCTACGACTACGAAGACGGCGACGGCGCGGACTACGAACCCGAGGACGCGGGCGACTTCGACTGGCTCCGCGTCGAGGCCCGCATGATCAACCGCGCCGCCTTCCTCGTCGGCGAAGACGTCGCCAAACCCGAGGAAGTCGACACTGGCGTCCAGCTCGGTCTGGGCTTCCCCGAGGGCATCTGCCGACGCGCCGACAAGATCGGCCTTGACACCGTCCTCGAGAAGCTCGAGACCCTGTACGAGGAAACCGGTGCCGACCGGTTCGAACCGCACCCGTACCTCGAACAGCTCGTCGAGGAGGGGAAGACCGGCGAGGACGCCGGCGCTGGCTTCTACGACTACGACGACGACAGCCTCGGTCCCTATCACGACCTGAACTACGACCTCGAGGACGGCGTCCTGCAGGTCGAACTCGACCGGCCGTCCCGGATGAACGCGCTCTCGGAGGACCTGCTCGCGGAGATCGACGACCTGTTCTCCTCGATCGACACCGACGAGGTTCGGGTCGCGACGATCGAGGGGTCGGGCGACCGCGCGTTCAGCGCGGGTGCGGACATCTCCGGATTCGCCGACGCGGACCCGGCCGACCTGATGGACGTCACGCCGGGCTTCGAGACGGTCAACGACTTCCCGCGACCGGTCCTCGCGAAGATCGACGGCTTCTGTCTCGGCGGCGGCCTGGAACTCGCGCTGGCCTGTGACCTGCGGGTCGCGACCGAGCGCTCCGCCTTCGGCGCGCCCGAGATCAACCTCGGCCTGATCCCCGGCGGCGGCGGCACGCAGCGACTCACTCGCATCCTCGGCGAGACCCGCGCGAAGGAACTGGTCTTCCGCGGCAACCACATCGACGCCGACCGCGCCGAGGAGTGGGGCCTGATCAACCGCTCGGTCGATCGCGACGAGTTCGACGAGACGGTCGACGAGTTCGTCGACGACCTGCGTTCGGGGCCGCCGATCGGCCTCAAGGTCGCCAAGAAGGTCATGAACGAGGGCGAGGATGCGAGCATGGAAGCCGCACTCGCCATGGAGAGCCAGGGCTTCGGCCTCCTGTCGAGCACCGACGACGTGCTGGAAGGCACCGCCGCGTTCGCCGAGGACCGCGAGCCCGAGTTCGAGGGCGAGTGAGATGACCGAGGGGCCGGTGGACGCGTCGGGATGGCCGGAGTGGGAGTCGTTCGTCCAGCGCCACGGCTACCTGTCGTGGCTCGACATCGAGGTCGAATGCCTCGAGGACGGGCGCGCGGTCCTCGTCATCGAACAGGACGAGGACTTCGAGAACCCGGTCGGCAACGACGGACACGATCCGGTCCACGGCGGTATCGTCGCGACGCTGATCGATACCTCGAGCGCGTTCGCCCTGCGGACGACGTTCGAGAACCCCGCCGATGCGTTCCTGACGACGACCGACCTCAACGTCTCCTATCTGCGACCGGCGACCGGCGATCTGCGAGCCGAAGCCGAGGTGCTCCGAGCGGGCGGCTCGACTGGCGTCACCGAGGTCTCCGTCGAGGGTGCCGACGGCGAGGCCGCCGTGGGTCGCACCACCTACCGACTGTTCCGCGACGGCATCGGGGGTGAGTGACCGTGTCGCTGGCGTTCGACGACCTCGAGGTCGGCCACGAAGTGGTCACCCACTCGCGGACGGTCACCGAGGCGGACGTGCGAAACTTCGCGGGGGTCAGCGGCGACTTCAACCCGCTCCACCTGAGCGAGGAACACACGGCCGAGACTGATTTCGGCGAGCCGATCGCCCACGGTGCCCTGCTCTTCGCGATCGCGTCGGGGCTGCTCTGGCAGTACCGCCACGAGCGGCCGGACGTGGTCGCGTTCTACGGCGTCGACTCGCTTCGGTTCACGACGCCGGTCACGATGGGAACGTCGGTTCACGCGGAGTCGAAGCTGGTCGCGAAAGAGCCGAAAGACCACCCCGTCGGGAACGGGGTCGTCCGCTACGAGACGCGGCTCGTGACCGACGAGGACGAGACCGCGCTCTCCTGTGAGATGCTGACGCTCGTCACGTAGAACGTGCCGCAGCGAGCGGTTACCGCTCGTTGCGTTCGTCGTCGAGGTCGCCGAAGATCTGCGGATCGGTCTGGAACTTGAGGACGTTGTGGACCGCCGAGTTCCGGATGTTCATGAGGACCTTCCCGTGGTCCCGGTAGCAGTCGTGGATCCACTTGGAGATCTCCTGGCGGTCGCGAAACATCATCACCGTTTTCCACTGGTACTCCCCGTCGGAGAGGAAGAAGAACAGGGTGTGTTTGTCCGCCTTGATGTACTCCATCGCGTCGCGCCAGCGGTCGGCGAAGTGCTCGGGATTGAACTTGAACTCGAACAGCGCGAAGATGTAGTACTCCTCGTTGGGGATAATCGCCTCGCGGAAGACGCCCTCGTCGCGCATCCGGCGGATCGACTCGCTGACGGTCACGTGGGAGACGTCGATCCCGTACTCTCGCTCGAGGACCTGTGTGAGTTCCCGCGAGGACAGCTGCGGGTCGTTCGAGAGCTCGCTGAGGATCGCGATGTCGCGGTCCTTGAACTCCCAGTTCGGTGGGTCACCGCTCATACTATCGTGAATGTCGTCACGGCCATGATTTTATGTTTCCGTTCCGGCGAGGAACTCCCGGAGCCGGTCGGCGTAGGCGTCCGATCGATCCTCCGGAACCCAGTGGTAGGCCTCCGACAGCGGCGCGAGCTCGGCGCTCGAGAGCTCGTCGGCCAGTCGCTCGGCGTACTCGTACGGCTGCATGACGTCGTCTTCGCCCCACAGCAGCAGCGTCTCGGCGGAGATCGCCCCGTAGTCGATCTCGGTCGTGTGGTTCGTGTTCGTCGCGACGGCGTCGCGGACCAGCGAGACGTGTCCCTCGTCGGTCAGCCACGGCGCTTTCATTCCCGCGACGAACGCGGGGTCGGCCTCGCCGTAGGCACCCTCGACGAACGCCGCGTCGAGTCGCTCCTCGAGGTCGTCGCGCTCGAGGGCGGCGGTTTTCGGCAGCCCGAGGTTCGAGACGAACTCGACCGGCCAGGAGTCGTAACAGACCGCGTTCGACAGGACGAGGCGCTCGACCATCTCGGGGTTGTGCGCGGCGAAGCGCAGCGCGACGCCGCCGCCGATGTCGTGGGCCACGAGCGCGACGCGGTCGACGTCGAGATCGTCGAGCAGCGCCTCGAGCATCGCTTCCTGCGCGCGAATCGAGCGGTCGAAGCCGTCGTGCATCGCGGAGTTGCCGTAGCCGACCATGTCTGGCGCGATGGTGCGCCGGTCCTCGGCGATCGTCGGCACGACGCCCCGCCAGAGGAACGACCAGGTCGGGATACCGTGGACGAAGACGACCGGCGGCTCGTCGCTGTCGCCGGGACCGTCCTCGTGATAGGCGACCTCGAGGTCGTGGCCGTCGACCGCTACCGTCGTCGCCGACTGGCGCTCGCTCCAGGTCTCGTGATCGACCATTCAGACCCCCCCGATCGTCGCGACTGTCGGTGTCCGACCGATCGAGTCGACGGCGGAGTGGTGCTGTCGATCGCGTCCGTTCCGTGGGGGATGTTCACGTATATTCATCGGTGACACACCACCATTTCAGTTTCCAACACAAAGTCAGTTTGGGAGAGGGCTACCGATGTTAACTATCGATGCTGATAGAATAGCAACGGTGCCGGGCGGCCGTCTCTCATCGGACCGAAACCCGCCTGGGGCGCTGCTATTCGTCCTCCGATCCCGCCGTCAGCCCCGCCAGCGATTCCTCGCCGATCTCGTCGAGGACGCGCTCGTGGAACGACTGCAGCGCGGCGCTCTCGTCTTCGGCCAGCACGACGTCGCTGGCCGACAGCGTGGCGAGCCCGAACGCCCGCGGCGTCGGCGAGTCGAGGAGCCGCCGGGAGACGGCGAGGTCGCCGGCGTCGATCGCGTCGACGATGCCCTCGATCTCGGCCACGTTCAACTTGTCCTCGAGGATCTCGCGGTAGGTCTCCTCGATCACGGCGAACTCGTCGAGTTCCTCGGCGAAGCCCAGCAGCATTTCGCTCGAGACCTGCTGTTCGCTCGCGGACTTCTCGTAGCCCTTGTACCGCTTGAGGATCATCAGCGACCGGGTCGCGTTGATCCGGAAGTAGCGCTGGAGCAGGTCGGTACCCGAGAGGGCCGCCCGGAGGTCCCCGCGGACCTGATCGGCCTCGAGGTCGGCGACGATCCCCTCGATGTCGACTTTCCGGTTCAGCGGCATCGAGAGGACGAAGCCGTTGTCCGCGACGGCGACGCGGACGTTCGCCGTCGCCTCCTGCGCGCAGCGGTAGGCGAGCAGCCGCGAGAGGCCGTCGTTGACCTTGCGGCCGTACGCCGAGTGGACGTAGTAGTGTCGCTCGTACTCCTCGCGGTCCCGGACGACCTCGATCGCGAGCCGATCGGTCGTGCTCACGCTCGCCGCGCCGGCGTACCGACACTGGTGGTCGAACAGGCGAGCGATGGCCCGGACGCTGTCGTCGTCCAGCGGGAACTCGCGGAGCCACGCGCGGACCCGCGGCGGCCCGCCGGCCGCGTAGCGCTCGAGGAGTTGGCCCTGGAACGCGAGGATCTCGCACCCGAGATCGTACGAGAGCGGGAGCCGCTCCGAGTACCACGACGGGACCGTCGGGCGCGCGCTCGTGCGGTCGACGTAGACCTTCGAGCCGCGCCGGTAGCGGTACTCGAAGTGGTCGCCGCCGAGGACGAAGACGTCCCCCTTCTCGAGCGTGTCGAGGTAGGACTCGTCGAGCTGACCGACCCAGTCGTCGCTCGCGCGGGTCTTGACGTCGCAGGTGAACGAGTCGGGGATCGTCCCGATGTTGGTCATGTAGATGACCCGCGCGAGCCGCCCGCGCTTGCCGATCAGGGGTTCGCCGACCGGGAACGCCTCGTGGTGGTGCTGCCCGTCGGGCGGGTCGTTCTCGTCGCGCCAGACCTTCGCGTAGACGTTCTTCTCCTCCAGGCCGGCGTACTCGGCCGTGAGATACCGCATGAGCGACTCGTACTCGTCCTCGCCGTAGTTTCGGTAGGGGTAGGCCCGCCGGAGGATCGCCTTCAGTTCGGCCTCGGGGCGGATCTCGGCGATCGCCATCCCGTAGACGTGCTGGGCGGCGACGTCCTGTGCGTTCTCGGGAATCGAGACCGAGTCGACGAACCCATCCTGCGCTTTCTTGAGCATGACCGCACACTCGAGGAGTTCGTCCCGATCCAGCGCGATCACGCGGCCGGTCACGGTCTGCCCGACGCGGTGGCCCGCGCGGCCGATCCGCTGGAGCAGGGCCGCGACGGACTTTGGCGAGCCGACCTGGACGACGAGGTCGACGTGGGGCATGTCGATCCCGAGTTCGAGACTGGTCGAGGACGTGACGACGTCGAGATCGCCGTCTTTCAGGCGACCCTCGATGTCCTGCCGGACGTCCTTCGAGAGACTCCCGTGGTGGCAGCCCGAGTTGTCCTCGTCGTAGGCGTCGAACCGTTCCCGGAGGTTGTGGAGGACTCGCTCCGCGCCCGAGCGCGTGTTGGTGAACACCAGCGTGTTCGTGTGGCGCTGGACGTGCTCGTGGAGCATCCGATAGAACCGGTCCTGAACGACCCCGCGGGGCGTGTTGATCAGGTCGTCGGTCGGACACTCGAGCCGAACGTCGAACTCGCGAGCGAAGCGGGCGTCGACGATCTCGTAGTCGCGGGGCTCGCCGCCGGACGCCGCGCCGTCTCGCGGCTCGCGCTCGTCACCGTCCGCGTCGCTCGGGACCCGCGGCGTCTCGCAGCCGACCAGAAACTCCGCGACGCGAGAGAGGGGCTCGATCGTCGCCGAACAGCCGATTCGGGTGATATCGCCCTCGGCCATCGCCTCGAGTCGCTCGAGGCTGACCGCGAGGTGGGTGCCCCGCTTGCCCGCCGCCAGCGAGTGGATCTCGTCGACGATGACGTACTCGACGGTACGGAGCTTCTCGCGGAACTTGGGCGAGTTGAGGAGTATCGCGAGGGTCTCGGGCGTCGTGTTCAGGATGTGGGGCGTCTCCTCGAGCATCTTCTGCCGGTCGCTCGAGGCCGTGTCGCCGTGGCGGATGGCGTGGCGGATCTCGCCCATCTCCTCGTCCGGCCGCTCGTCGACGATCGACTCGATCCCCTCGAGGGGCACCTCGAGGTTGCGGTGAATGTCGTTGGCGAGGGACTTCAGCGGCGAGACGTAGAGACAGTAGACCGAGTTCTCGAGGCCGCCCGCGGAGTTCGGTTCCGGTTCCGACGCCGATCCCGATTCGGCCGCCTCGTCGACGGCCGCCGATCCGCGATCGCGCCGGTAGAGTTCGTCGATGATCGCACAGAAGCTGGCCTGAGTCTTGCCGCTCCCCGTCGGCGCGCAGATCAGCGTGTTCGTTCCGTCGTGGATCTTCGGGATCGCACCCCGCTGTGGCGGCGTGAAAAAGCCCCCGTTCTCGGGAACGAACTCGCCGAACTCCTCGAGCCACCACTCCTGGACCGCCGGCTCGAGGAGGGCGAACGCGTCGCCGTCCGCGATCGTGACCGCGTCCGGATCGAAGGGGAGGTCGTCGTCGGCGACCGGCAACTCGAGGCGCTCGTTCCCGTCCATTACCGTCGTCTCGGCCGCCGGCGCGTAAGAGGGTTTGGACAGCGGGGTGAAAGTGAACGCGACGGTCCGTCCCGCGCTACGCGCCGGCGGGCGGGAGTTCGCGGAGCGGACCGGCGACCGGCCGATTCCGCCTCGCTCCGCTCGCGGTCGGCCGACCGCTGGGCTGGCGATACCGCACCGGGACCGCGGTTTTCGCGGCCGCCCGGGACGATCTCCGCGGCGCGCGGACCGTCGGCTCCGGATGCGGCGATCCGCGACCGGGACGCCGGCCGACGGCTCGGGCCGACTCGAGCACTGCGGCTCACTCGACCGCGGCCGACCCCTCCGAGTCCGACGACGGTGGCGTCACCTCGACCGCCCCCGACTCGTCGATGCGAACTCGCGCACCACAGTACGTGAACTCGACCGTCACGCCCGAGTCGCGGGTCGACCGAACCAGCGCCTCGAGCGCGTCCGTATCCACGACCTCGTGCAACGGCGGCTCGAGATCGAGCGGATCGACGCCCTCGTGTGCCGCCACCCCCCGTACAACTTCGATACTAATCGGAACCGAGTTCGACATAGATTAGCCGCCCACGACCCGCTAAATAACTCCCTCGATACTTTACTGCCGTGTGAAAGACGTGCGTCAGACAATTCGGATTAACGAAACGGTAAACGATCCGGCCGCTCGTCCGAAATCGACTGGGGGCGACCGGTCGACGGCGTTCGAAAATCCACAATAGGTTTATACACGTTTTGGGTACTAGTGAACAGCCCACGGTTGGCCGGTCTACCGGGTTCGGTACGCCCCAGTGGGCTGTCAGAGGCGGTTCACCCACCGATCGGACCACGACACGGCGCGGAAGCGGCTACGGATCGCGGCTCCCGCTCGCACGGGGTTTTTCCGATCGCTCTCGGTTCGCTCGTCGGCAGCACTGGCACCGCTTCGAACGGCGGGGTCGCGGTCGGACGATGCGCTGTCACGTTCCGTACGGCGACGAGACGATGGTGGACCGCCGAGCCACCGACGGAGACGGAACGCTCACGGTTACTCCCGGACCGATTCGGTCGTCGCTCTCGACACGCGTTCCATCGGCCGCCGCACTCCGCAGCCGTTCGCGGCGGAAAAGACGGGCATCTAACAGGTGCTGCGTTAATTTTTGGAATAAATATCAGGATAGATGAGTGTGTTTTATTACAGCATAGCGCGGGCTAGGATACTATGAAGGAACGGGGAGTGAGTCCGGTACTTGGGCTCATATTACTGATCGGGGTGGTCGCCGCCGCGTCGGTCAGCCTACTCGTGGTGGGGGACGAGATGATGGACAGCGGTCAACAGGAGATCGAGGAACAGCGGGTCCAGCAGTCGTTCGTCGAGCTGAGTAAGACGATTTCGTCGGCGCGAACGAGCACCGACGCGCCGAAATCGACGACCCTCGACGCCGGCGAGCGCGGCGCGATCGCGCGGGAGGCGACGGGGAGCTACAACATCACCGTCGAAAACGCGAGCGAGATCGAATCGGTCGGGAACGGTACGATCGGTACGATCGAATACACGAGCGAGGACGGAACGACGGTCGCGTACGAGGCGGGTGCGGTGTTCCGCGAAACGGGGACGAAGACACAGGTCGTCTCGCAGCCGCCGTTTAACTACGATCACGAGACGAACACGCTCACGCTGCCGGTGGCCACGATGACCGATGGGAAGGACCTCTCCTCGGGCGACCTGCTCGTCACCCACGAGACCGCGACCGAAAACGCCGTCACGCACGTGCAGAACTACCGGGTCTACGTCGAGATCGAGAGCGAGTACTGCAGAGGGTGGGAGACGTACTTCGAGGAGCAGGCCGGCTACTCGTCCATCGAAGAGGGCTGTTTCGAGGGAACGGACGGATCGGTCACCGTTCGGCTCGGGTACGACGAACTGGATAACGCGTTCTCCGACGGCGTGAGCCTGCCGAACGGCGAGGACAGCATTACGGGGAAGGATCAGCACAACCCCTTCGACGACGTCGCGGCCAACGAGTTCCAGTCGCTCGACGGGACGATCCAGGCCATCCTGGACGATACGGACAGCGCGGAGTTCGACAAGGTCGAGGACGTGCAGGCCGACCCGACCGAGGAGTTGGACGACGGGAAGTACTACACGGACGGGATCGAGAACGAGCAGCTCTCGTTCGATCTCTCGGACGGGGACGCGATGCTCGTCGTGAACGGCAGCATCGACACGCACGACAACGACGACGGGATCACCGTCTCCGACTGCGGCGACGACAACACGCTCCGCGTGTACGTCACCGGTGACATCAACATGGACAACGGCGGGACGATCGGGCCGGACTGCGGCGGCAACGGCGACGAGACGACGATCCAGGTCTACGGCTCGTCGGACACGGACGTGCTCTTCGCACCCGGCAATCCCTCGTTCACCGGCCTGTTGTACGCCGCGGGCGGGGAAGTCGACTTCCAGGGCAGTCCGGATTTCACCGGGTCGATCATCGCGGAGTCGGTCAACATCGACAGCAACCTGAACAACGTCGACAGTGTCGAAGTCGACAGCGACGAGGTCGAAGTGATCCCGTCGGGATACGAACCTGCCCCGCAGATCACCTACCTCAACGTCGTCAACCACGAGATCGATATCCAGAACAAGTGAGCGGTCGAGTCTCGATCGCTTTGCTCCGTTCTCTCCGCACTTCACACGTGCCTTCCTCCGCTCGAGTCACTCCGATTGCAGCCACCGGTCCGAACCCGAACCGAGACAGCGCTGCGGGCGCGTCGAGCGGTGGCGACTGCTCGAGTTACGGAGAGCGTCGACGGGATCGTGGGGCGGGTCGGCCGTCGACGGGATCGCGGGACGGGCTGACTCGAGCCACACGCGAGCGGGACGGGGCGGCTCACGCTTCACGCGGGACGCGTCGGGGACCGGTGCAGGTCGCACTCGGTGGGGGGTCACGCCGCGGGAGATCACGTCAGCGGGAGGACCGCGCGAGGTCGCGCGCGTCGGGTATCGGTTCACTCCGTTCATCGACGGATTCCGCCGAAGAGATCAATTGGGTAACACGTATCCCGTGCAGACGGCAAACCGCAAGCGGGCGGGGCTTCAAGTGGGTGCTGTAGGACATATAGCATCCGCTGATTCTCAGTTCTGAAAACCTTATCAGTTCAGAAGAAACTCACGAACCTTTACCTATATATGGGTGCGGTCAGGTCGAAAAGACAAGCACCAACGGACGGCGGGAAGCGCGTCGGGTTGGCAGTAATTCCCCCAATCCCCAACGCGCGAGCAGTGATTTCGGATCGCGGCGCGCGGTCCGGCTCACCTCGCATCCCTTCCGACCGTTCAGTCCGGTGCTGTGGTAAACATGGACTTGAAGCAATACAGATCGTAGTTGATCGGAAGCGAATAGGAGCGCGCAGTTTCACCAGTTATCGGCGTCATTCTGATGGTCGCCATCACGGTCATCCTCGCGGCCGTCATCGCGGCGTTCGTGCTGGACATGACGCCGGGCGGCGACACCGTGCAGGCGTCGGTCGACGTTTCTGCCAGTGGAACCGACACTGTAGAGCTGTCTGTTAATGACGGTGGAAACGCGGACTACCTCGTGCTTGTGGAAGCAGGATCTGGTTCGGTTGCAAATGCTGACGGTGGTACTCCAACTGGCACAACTGAGGAGGCAAACACGGGAGCATCCTACACCGTCCACTCAGTTACTGGCAGTAATGACAACGATGATTTCCTTAGTGGTGCCGGTCAGTTCACGGACACCGATTACGAGGTTTGGGCCGTTGACACTGACCTCAGTGGCGGTGACTCGTTAGACGCTGCTGACGCATCAGTGAAGGTCGGAGAGTTCACGCTCACGTAAATAACTCTCTGACGGATTTCGGATCGCATTTCTATTTTTAGCGAAAAAGCGCAGAAGGATAGATAGAGTCAATCTACTCTCCTGTGGATGAGTCTCGGATTCGAAATCGTCCAACCAATACCCACATTTCGTCGCTAATCGGAAGACGGCATGCTTCAAGCACCTGTTGGACGGGGGATAGCAGCCGCTGATTCTCGAGTCTGAATCTTCCGTTGAACATCTAAAATACACTATGTTTTACCTATATGTACTGGCATCGGACTTGTGCTGATAGCATCAGGCAACGACGGCGAGAAAGCAGATCCGACGAGCGGGTCTACTGTCTCTCTTCGGTGGGGGGTACACGACCGCTCGAGAATTTCTCACCGCGAACGGCCGGTGTGTGAGACCAATGCTAGATGGCAAATCGATTCGGCAGAAGTTGATTGGGGCGGAAGAAGAGCGCGCAGTGTCACCCGTCATCGGTGTGATTTTGATGGTCGCGATCACCGTGATTCTCGCGGCCGTCATTGCGGCGTTCGTACTGGACATGTCGATCGGCGGTAACACGCTGAGTGCGAGCGCTGACGTCGAAGGCGACGAGAGTTCGACGATAACCGTCGAACTGACCGGTGGTGGCGATCAGGTCGACGGAGTCGCGTTCGTGAATACAGGCACCGGCGAAATCGACGCCAAGAGTTCGTCGCTCTCCAACACCGGTGCCAGCGAGGATTTCTCCACGAGTGGTAACCTTCAGTCGGGAGTTACGTACACGGTCTACGCGTATCAGGGCAGCGTGCCGACGGGGTCCGGTTCGACGATCGACAGAGCAGATGCCCGCGTGGAGATCGGCGAAGCTACGACGGCATAACTGCCGCATTCTCTCTGATTTTGGCGGACAGTGGAGGGTGAGTCGTTTCTCTCCGAGCCAATCGACATCACACGTTAGTTGTCGGGTTCTGGATTCGACAGTTTACAGCCAGCGACGGATATCTTATCGGCTGTTAGCATTAGATATAAGGTAATTCGTGAGAATGCTGCAATCGGAAGTCGGTCTCCGACCGGTTGCGAGGGGGCGCGCGTTGAAACGCCCCGGGTGCTGGAACCACCCGAGACTTGGCTTCCAATCCCGAGAAGGGAACGAAAGCCATGTTCGCGTACATCCTACCCAAATATAAACGTCCCGCACGACAGTGGAATCAACTCGAATCACCAGCCGCGGCTCCGACCATCGGCGTCGCTCGAGCCCCCGCCGGAGGCCACGATGAGTAACGACGGCGACGCGTCGCGGGCCTCGAGCGGGAGCCGCGACTCCGCGGCCGAGCGCGGCGAGCGCGGCGACCCCGACGACCTCGCCGACGGGCCGATGGACTGCCTCGAGTCCGCGCTCCCCGACTGTCCGCGGTGCGGCCGCACCGTCTGGGTCGTCTCCGCGATCGGCCCCGGCGAGGGGACCGCCTCCCCCTGCGGCTGCCCCGTCGTCCCCGGCACCCTCGAGCGCGACTAGCGCCGCGGCCTCGCGTCCTCGCCGGCCGCTCGAGCGCTCGGCTCGCCGCCGAACCCGGCGGTGAGCGATCGCGACAGTCGGCTGTCGAGTGCACCTTATCACCCTCGGACCCGCTCTCTAGTAGATGGACGACACTCCGTGCCCGGCGTGTTTGTCCGCCCCCTGTGCGGTGATCGACCGCAGGATCACCGAGCACGGGCTGCGCATCACCTTCGAGTGCGACCGTTGCGAGCACGTCTGGGACGTCGTCTTCTGAGCCGGCTCGGGACCGTCCCGAAAACAGTCCTCGGACGGGACACGGGACTCCCGTGTCGCGGCGCACCCGCGCCGACCAGCACGTCCGGTAGCGTCCGGCCGTTGGCTCCCCGTCCCCGTTCCATGGGGACGCTCGAGGTCGGGACCGAACGCTAGCGCATATACCCGAGGTCGGCGAGTCGCTCTTCCACCGCCGCCGAGGCCTGCCCGACCGCTTCGTCGTCGGTTAGGGAAACGGGTTCGAACGTATCGAAGACCTCTTGGACCCGACCGCCGTCGTCCGCCGCTACCAGGGTACTCGCTTGCGCGGTCTCGATCTCTATCGTCGCCGTCGAGTCCTGTCGCCGAACGAACTTCGTCACGACGTCCGCCGTTCCCTGCTCGTAGACGGCTCGCCACGGACCGAGGTGCGCATCGATATTCTCGCAGTCGGCGTGCTTCTCCGCCTGCCGTTCGAGGAGACGGTACGTCGAGGCGACCACGGGCTCGTCAGTAACGAAGGGATCGCCGATCCAGTTCTCGTTCATCGATGCTGTAACCGCCTCGGGGAATTCGGTGAGGCTGACCACGTCGGAGTAGCGCCGTGCCGTCTGCTGCCCGGGATACTTGACGACGAGCGGAACGTGAGTGAGCACCTCGTGGATCCCCCAGCTGTGATCGGCCATCCGAACGCCCGGTTCGACGAGGCTCCGCTCACCGAACCCCTCGCCGTGATCGCTGGTGACGACGACGAGGGTGTCGTCGAGGTCGCCTCGCTCCTCGAGCGCCTCGACGATGTACTTCACGGCCTGATCGGCCTGGAGGATTCCGCCGTCGTACAGCGCCTCGAGGGCACGCAGTTCACCCCACGGACGATCGCTGAGAAATTCCGGCGCGATCGCACCGGACAGGCTGTCGTGTAGCTCGCGCAGTCGGTCACCGCCCCATCTGTCGTACTCTTCCAGCGGATAGTAGGGATAGTGCGAATCGAAGAAGTTCAAACACGCGGCCCACGGGCCGTCGCAGTCGCTGCTCCACTCGAGAAAGGAATCTGCATACCCGAACGCGGGCTCGATCTGGCGATCGAAATCGTCGCCTTCCTTGTAATCCTGGTACAATCGATTGACGCAGTTCGCGAAGGAACGAACGGGGAAATCGTCTTCGACACAACGCCGGAGGTTCCCCGCTATACCCTCCCTGGTTGCTCGGTCGACTGGGTCGAATGCGTCCGTAAACAGTCGGTCACTCGAGGTGGATTTGTCTCCCGTGACGGACGCTGCGTCGACCGTTTCGAAGCAGTCTGCCAGATTTGATGCGTGTGTCAGTACCGTGTTCGGGGTGAATAGACCGGTTCGATGCCCGTACTCCGTCGAAAGGGAGTCCCAGATCGTGTGGCTCGGATCGATATTCGATTCGTGCTCGGTCAATCGGTGCTCTTCGACGTGGTGTCCAGTGAATATACTGACGTGACTGGCGATGCTATGGATACTCGGTGCCCGTGCTTGCTCGTACACCGTCGCAGACTCCGCAAATTCCTCCAGAAATGGCGTCGTTCTGTTGTCGTGCCCGTGAAGACTCGTGTTTCTCGCTCTGGTACTATCGAGGATTATCAGAAGAATGTTCGAGTTCATAAGTACTTATGTGAGTCGTAGTTAGAAGGAAAATTGCATATAAATACTTCTTTATTTATAAATAATCTCATATTTAGGTCCTAATATGATGTGTGTTAGAACGAATTTTTAATTGTCGATGGGGTAGAGAACACCTCATAGAATTTCTCAAATGATCCTAACGATGCTCCCGGTAACGACAGGGCGCAGTAACGCAGCAATCGCGGCGCTCACAGCCGAGGAGCGACTCGAGAATCGGCGTCGCTGACAGGTCGCGACACGTTCTCCATAAACAATTACCATAACAAACATTCATTGCAAAAACATCAAATATTTTATTATTCTGGGCGGGCTTGGGTTACGTGATGACACGGAGATTCACTCGACGGTCGATGCTGAGAGCGAGCGTCAGCGGAGTCCTCGGTGCCGGGGTCGTCGCGGGCGCGAACACTGTCTCGGCGGATTCGGGCTCCGTTACGGCGACGGGCCCGTACGGCGGACGGGTGACGGCGCGTCAACACGATCACCGCGACACGACGGGCGGGGTTCTGGAGAACATCGGTGCCATCGACGAGTCGCTCCGGATCGCCGACCTGCACACGTTCGTCTGGGACGACGGCGAACAGAACACGGCGAACCTGCGAGACGACGGGCGGAACGTCACCGTCGAGCGCGCGACCGACAGCCCCGAGGTCGTGATCGACGGGTGGGCCCAGATCGACGCGTTCGGCGGCCGATCGCTCTACGGCGGCACGTACTACGTCGGGGACGTGGAACAGCGCGCGCTGGTCGTCCGCGATCGGCCGGCGGTCCTGATCGACACCGAGATCTCCTTTTTCTGGCCCGACGAGGACATCTACGGTGACGATTACGAGACGGCGTTCGGCGACAACGAGCGGACGATCTACACGCTGTGGAATCCGGTGCTCGGCGACGGCGACAACGAGGCCTGGGTCACCGATCGCGACGGATACGACCTCGTCGTCGCCCGTGACGGCCAGTGGCACGTCGCCGTCGGCCACTGCGCGGGCGACCAGCGGACCTTCGACGGACGGCGCATCGGCCGCACCGACGGCACCGAAAAGAGCGCCTGGGAGGACGTCTACGGCGAGGACGAGAACGACCACCCGGACTGGCGCGACCGAAACGGCGACGGCTGGCTCGACAGCAACGAGTCCAACGACGGCCCGATCGACGTCGCGTTCGGCAACTACATCGGAACCGCGGACGCCGCCGGGTGGCAGGTCGCGCTCGGGTTCGGAACCACCGAAGCGGCCGCCGCGACCAACGCCGTCACGACGCTCGAGCGAGGATACGAGACGGAACGAAACCAGTACTGATCGCACCGGGACGCCGTGATTCGGGACCACGGACTCGACGATTCACGGCGGCCGCCGAAATTTTCGAAACGATAATGACGGATGATTGAGTAATAGGGCGCATGCCCTCCGATCAGCAGTTCGAGAGCAGAGAGGTCGTCGCCGGGATACTGGTCGTCTTCACGAGTATCGGATTCGTTGCCAGCGGCCAACTGAACGACGGAGGGGTCGTGCTCTCGTGGGTCTAGACCGGCGTCGGACTGTCCGTGACGTATCTGCTCTACAGAGTGGTCGGTACGCTCGAGCAACTCGCCGACGCGAACTGACCGATCCCGCTCGCGGGAGAACGACCGGTCGATCCCGTCTGAACGCGGCCGGCCTCCCGTGGAGACCACGCTTGGGCCGGTCGGGGCAGCGCTGATTCTCCACACCCCGCGACCTCATCTCCCACGGCGGGATGCTGCCTCCGTTCGCGTGCAACCCCGAACCGACGTCAGGACGTACGCCGTTGCCCGAACTGCCGATCGAATTCGATCGTTCGAGCGTGAAACTGCCAGCTATTGCTTTTTGCCTGCGAGAGTTCTGACCACTCCATGGCAACGAAAACCGCCTTCGAGTGCCCTGTGTGTCACGACGAAATCGGCTACGGCGAACAGCTCGAAGAACACCTGCTCCACGACCATCCAAAGAAGAAGCTGGCAGGATTCGTCGCCACCGAAGCGGTGGCCAGGGAAGAAGAGTACTCCTCCGAGTGAGTGTCGTCCGCGTCGTCACGCTCGAACCGCGGTCGATCCCACCGTCGGCTCGAACGCCCCTGTTCTCGATTCTCGAGCGCACGACGAACGTCCTCGTCGGTCGGTTTGGGTGGACGGACGATGGGCGTCCGACGCTCGACATCGTACAGCCGACTTTCCGGGACGAACTCGTCGCGCATCGGCCTTACCTTTAGGGCATCCGAGGGACGGTTCCGAATCTGGGTCAGCCGCGACGACGCCAGCGGCGGAGCCACGGCGCAGTCGCGCGTACGGATAGTGAGGTGGCCGACTAATCGACCGGCGACCACGGTGCGACCGTCACACCGACCACCGCCGAATAGCCTGTCGACCGTGTGGTAATATACCAAAACCGGGATTGGATTTTCGGCCGCCTCAGGGTGTTGAGACGCTAAGAGTTGAACACTTAGATAATTTCGAGTAGGATCGATGGGCGCGCGCCTCGAGGCCAGCGGTGGATATAACAGCACGCGAGGCGCGTGGGCCACGTGAACCGCTCGAAGCGAGCGAACCACTTCGGGACCGCCGTCGAGAAACGGATGGCCGAAAAGTGTCGGTTCGATCTCGAGCGGGCGAGCTGGCGCGACGCAAGATTCGGGAACGGAACACCTGTTGAGATCAAGAGCACGATGCTCGAGCACGCGGACGGCCAGCCCGGCAACTGGAAGGTCTACCGCGAGTATCACGAGAAACTCCAGCGGCACGACGGCTGGTACTGTTTCGTCGTCTACCAACCACATGGGCGCTCCGGTTGCACGATCCTCCGTGATAAGATGGTCCGCTCGAGCGATCTCCCGCTACCCCGGTGGCACGGTGGTGGCGATCACCGCGGGACCGAACAGGCGAAGATCTCGATCGACTCCATTTTCGACGCCGGATAATAGAGTGTGGGTTCTGGATCTTACCCACGATCCACTGAATCGCGAAGTATAGGTGAAACCCGCGTTCAGTACAGGAGAATGACTTACCGCCGCGTTGCAGTGGTAGCTCGAGTCCCTGTCCCCTCAGAAGGAGGACGACTCAGTCGTTCGAAGATACTCAGAGAATCGAACCAGAGCCGTCCCGAGAAGAACGACTGTGACCCCGGTCAGTGCGACCAATGCCATCGTTTCAGGGTCTCCACCGGCCATCAAAACGAAAGACGCCGCCCCGATAAGCAGCGTCACGGTGAAGAGCAGCTCTATCGCATTGGCGTTCAGTTCCTCCCACGTTGACGGAACACCGAACACGCTCTGCTGGTTGTACGCCATGGATATCATTGGGTATCCTATCCACATAAATATGTGGCTTGTTCTACAGGATCGCCTGATACGTTTGCAGTCTTACCGAGCGGCGATTTCATTCATGTGGATCTCGAATACATAGCAGAGCTAATTAGTGATGGCACCGATTTCAGTCTCGACATCGAACATGACTGCTCGAGGGTGAGATCGTCGTCGTCACCGAAGACTCGATGGAATCGGTCAGTGATGTGAGCACCGCAGTGCTTGCACGTCGAGCAGTCCACTGACGGCCACGGCGCAACCGTCACGCGGACCACCCCTGAGAAACATATACACTATCCGGAAATATACCGAAAGCGAGAATTGGATTTTCGGCCGTCTCAGGGGGTTGAGACGCTAGGAGTTGAACACTTGGATAGTTTCGAGTGGGACCGCCGAGGTCATCGATTCGCTTTTTGCGCACGTAGATCCGATCAGCCGTTCGAATCATTCTGAATCCTCCGTAAGAAATTCCCGACGGGACTGCATCCGCCGAATCGGGTCGGGGTGGTCGTAGTGCTCCCTGATCACCTCAGGGGTTGCATTCACTCTCTCCGCGACGACTTCCGGCGGCCAGCCCTCGTCACGCATGTGCGTGATCGATCCCGTCCGAATCGGGTGGGGCGATCGGCTCGAGGGACATCGCGCCTCGCGCCCATGCTTCAGGGCTTCGCAGTTCGTCGTATCACGGCCGTGCGGGCAACCACCCCACTGACAGGGCTGGGTCATGATGTAGATCTCCCGCCGGATACTCGACTTCGATACTCGCGGGCGATCTCCCTTTTCCGTCGTGAATAGCGGCCGACGGTCGTCCGGATCGACCCTCTCGACTCGGTTCACGTCGATGTAATCCTGAATGCGGTCCGCGACCTCCTGGTCGATCGCCACTGGCCGCTCGCCCTCGCGCTTGTTCTTCAGTGGCGTCGTCTCTCGGTGCCGGAAATACACGAACGGCAGTTCGACCGCCTCGAGCGCCTCCGAATCAATGTCGTCCTGATGGCGAAGTCGCTCGAGGTCGGACTCGTCGAAGAAACAATCCCCGAGGTCGAGCGCGCGAAGCCCACCGAGTCGGCAGCCAGTGTGCCACAGCAGTTCGAACATGGCTTGCCGTCGTGACGCGCGCTCGTAGCGGTGGAGTTTCTCTCGAATCGCCTCGGCGCGCTCAGCAGGTAGCAGCTCGTCGTTGACCCGATCGGCCAGTTCGACGGGTGGTACTTCGACCTTTACGGGTAGTCCCTGTTCCACAGCGTCAATCCGCTCGCAGAACTGAATGAACTGCTTGAGCGTCCCGATCTGGTTGTTCAGGGTCGATACCTTCAGTCCATCAGCTCGACGAGTCGAGTCGAATCGGAAGACATCACGGCTCGTCAAATCGTTCAGGTTGTCAATCCCTTCTTTCTCGCACCACTCGAGGAACGGCTTCAGACGGTAGCGGTAGCTCTTGAGTGTCTCGTCGGCCCGCGTGGACTGGAGGCGATCGATCCACATGTCTACCGCTTCGCGCGGTGCGATCGGCTCGAGATCGTCACTCATCGTGATCACCACCGTCCCAGTTCTCCGGGTTGCCCCAGCAGAACTCGGGGCGCTCGTCCTCAAGCTGATCGCGCTCGAAAAGGCGGTCCTGAATCCACGTCTGCAGCGCGGGGCCGGACCGATCGTGCGGTTGGTGGTCCGGCATGTGATGCTCGTCGACGCGAGCCGAGAGGTCGTCGAGGCAGGCGACCATCTCGACGAGGACCGCGTTCTGGTACCGCATCTCGGTCGCGATCGCCTCGAGAGCCGCAGTCTGCCGTTCGGCCACGTCGGCCTGGCGCTCGAGAACTTCGAGTTGCGCCTCCAGGGCGAGGAACTCGTCGCTCATCGAACCACCTCGAGCGTGTTAGTACAGTTACAGCTGCCGGTACTCTTACCGTGGTAGCGTGCTAGTTCGGGCATGGTCTCACTGTAGTGGGACCGCGGACTCACCGTGCGCGCCACTGTGTAGGACCGGGGGCGCGCACGGCTGCTGTCCGTCGGTCGGTCGTACTGTCTCTTTCCAACTGCCTTAGTCGTCGGTGCGCAATTTCCGTTTTTCCGAAAATTCAGGAATCCATGAATTAACCCTTCTCGCGGGCACTGATGTCCGGTTTGGTTATTTCCGAAACTGATTCCGAAACTACTCGAGGCGGCCGTGGGCTGTGGGCCGTGGGCCGCGCTATGCGGTCGATCGGGGGCTTTATTCCCCGTAGCGTCGTGCAAGTGCATGCTTCCGTAGTCTGGATACGGAAGCCAGGCGGGCCGGTGCCCAAACACCGGGTCCGCATTTCTCTCGAGGACCTGACCGGGTACCGGTGGGTCCGTCTGACTTCCGCTGAATCAGTTTCTATATGGAAACCACTTAGTTCTTATGTGGAAATTAATTTCCATATATGAACCAATTTCCAAATAGGGACCATAAACCCTATGATAATATGAGGCTGGGTTACGCCAAAATCGGCAATGGCAGGCCGGGAGGAAACCGTGGATGATAAGCAGATTTTGGAGTTCGTAGCAAAGTCTCCAGACCCAGTAGTAACCACAGCAGAAACAGCAGATCAATTCGGATTCTCTAACTCAGGTATTCTGAAACGATTACATCCACTTGCTGACTCTAACCTACTCGGATCGAAGGAAGCGGGACGAACGTACGTCTGGTGGATCACTGACCAAGGTTGCGCGTACCTTGATGGTGAGTTTAGTGCAAATAATCTTGAAGATTAGTTCTTGAGATGAAAACCGACTAGTGATTAGAAGTCGGGAATACATATTACTATCTGGCGGAAGTTCGTTTATGACATATGGACACGGCGAAAATAGGGTGGGGGTTTTGTTTTTTGATTCTATCCATTATCTGGTCTATTACTGCTTATTTTCTTTATATTTCATACAATACCGTAGCTCTTGTTGACTTTATCCCGGCTCTCACAAGTTTTGTGACTGCAACTGCAACCATAGTGTTAGTGACTCTAACGTATTTGTCTGTAAGCTCATCCAAAGATATGGTTCAGGAGACAAAAAAGCAACAGCGACGTGATGCGGTCATTGTATTAATTATTGATGGATTCGATAGCTTAATCGAGGAGCTTCGTGATCAGGATAGGTACACTATCGAAACAGATGGAGAATTCACACCAATACCCGAAATTTCACCAAGTTCGGTTTCATCAACTGTTCCAGAACATATAATTGTAGATATCGAATTAGAGGCAGAGACAGAGATATACGGGAAGCTGGAATCGTATGACGAAAATTGGAGAGAGTATACTCAAAAAAGGAGTTCACTTGTTAGCGACATTTCTGAAGAGATTCCGAACAAATTTTACAACGAACTACCTGATGAAGAGAGGGATGAATTTATATCTCAATTGGATGATGCAGGAGAGAAAATAGATCGAGAACAAGCTTTTGGTGGACGAAATTGGAATGATGCCTATCCAGATAACCCCGGTAAGGTTGTTGATGATTTCTCCCAAGAACTATCAAATTTAATATTGAAAGCTACACAGTCCGAACCTGATTTAGAACCTAAAATATATACTGAAGAATATCCAGAGGGATCTTATACTCAACGAGAAATCGAGATTAGCCCAGAAAATATATTTGAGAGACATTCTGAATTTCTACTTGAATTAAGATCCGACCCTCAATATGAGAGCGAGATTAATGAATTAGTGAATGTTATTGAATATAACCAAGATTTGAGGTTTGAAATCAAGAATATACTATCGTGTGCCAGAGACGATCTAATGAACAAATTCGATATACTCCACACTCATTTAGATGAGAGTGGTGAATGATCGACTTGTTATCATCGCCACTTACTTTCAATCGATGTCCGATAATGAAGTCCGATAACTGACGTATTTGCGATCGCTTGGATCGTCTCGGGATCGAATTCGCCACGGGCATCGTCGATGTTCTGCTTACTCTCTACTAAATGCGTAAGTGCAGCATCGATAACGACGGACATCGGTGGGTCATCGTACTCGTCTTCTGCGACGATCGCGCTCGCGCGGTCGAGTTTTCGCTGGCGTTCATCGGTGAGCTTCAGGCTGGTGCGTTTGGTCATGGTTTAAGCGAGGGTATGCACTGGGGGTCGATTCGCGTCGCTCGCAGGTGAGCGGCCGGTCGATGCTTTATGAATGGGAGTCGGGGGCCCAGCGTGATCACGGCGGAGACTGGCCGGATCGGCCCCGATTCTATGCACCTCACGAGCCCATCGCCCACGGCAGGGTGCATACATCGAGGTCTCCCGATACATCTGAGTGCGACCCCAAGGGGTCAGTCTCAAAGACCCGGTTTCGGTGGATTTTCTCATTCGTCGGTATCAAACTCGATGAGCTTCAGCGTCCATTCTCCTTCGCCCTCGTAGTTGACATGAGCATGATAGTCCCCATCGAGTTGCCCGTCCTTGTCGAGTACCTCCTCGAGGACGAGATCGTCTTTCGGGATGGTCACACCAGTCGACCCGCCACCGACTTCCTGCAGTTTTCGAATCGCCATATCCGGCGGGCAACTCGTTACCTATTATACTTAATGACTACCCAAATAGCTGAAATATTAGACGGGTGGGGTTGACGATCGGCCGTATGGCACTTAGCCTGCCACAAAACGCTGTGCCGAACGCGGTACGGCGTGAAGACGGAATTGACTTGATCGACAGCGTGCTCGCTCCGCTGTTCGTACTCGCGACGTTCTCCGTCGCCGCGGTTGGTACGTTCAGTCTGAACGAGCCGTTCAACACGGGTTTTGCCGGCGTCTTGTACTCATCGCACGGCACCGAGATTACCTACGGCTTCGTCGTCTCGATCGTCACGGTCGTCACGGCCTGGGTCACGAACGGTCAGACGACCATCGAGGACTACACCGACATGGAAACGGTCGTCCTGCTGCTGATGTTCATCCTGAACATCCTCTCGGCGCTCGTGCCGGCCGTCGCCGTCACCCTCGAGTCGACGTGGCCGCTGGGCTGGTTCATGGTCTTTCTCAACGGAGCCGGCTTCTACCTCATCGCCTACAAGTAGGTGGTTCGGGATATGAACGACCACTCGTCGACGGTGAAACGAATCGGCTTTGTGCTACTGCTCGCCGCGGTGGTGACCGCGGGACTCGCAGGAATCGGTGGCGCACAGACTGGCGAGTACACCACGAACGAGACGGTTAAGCTCACCAACGACACCGAGCCGATCACCGTCTCGGTTGACTGGAACGAATCGATCACCGACCCCGCGAATACCTCCGCGGCGGTCGTGTTCTACAACGAGACCGAGTACGCGGCAGACCCCGCGAACGCCACGATCGCCTTCGAGGGCGTCATCCCGTCCGATCCGGGCAACACGACCGAGGCCGAGTTCAACCAAACGGACTCTGGTCTAGAGCTGGGCAACGAGTACCGAGTGACCGTCACCGGACCCGCGACGGTCGACACCGCGTCGATCGAAGACAGTTCTGGGTTCCTCGGCGGCGTGGTCGGCGGCGGCGGGCTCGAAGGCAACGGGATGCTCGTCGGCCTCGGCGTGATCGGTCTCGCGGTGATCGGGACGGCTGTGTACACGATGCGGGACTAACGAGGTGAAACCATGAATTTGGGAATTTCTGACAGGATGGACGCTGAGTTGTACAGGGACGCGGCGATCGCTGCGGGGGTGCTCTAATGACCCAAAGCCCACAGCCCACCGAGTTGGACGCGGCCGGCTCGAGCATGACTCGGCGCGGGCTGTTCAAGCGCGCGGCGATTGCGGGCGGGACGATGGTCGCGGCCCCGGTGGCCGTTGACCGAATCGTCCCCCGTTACTCGCCGATCGGCCGCGCGGCTGCGTTTCCTCACCTTTTGGTGGGTGTCGCTGCGCTGGCTGCTGCAAGCTACATCGCAGGTCGCTACCACGGGTCGGACATCGAGGGCGTGCAAGACCCGCTTGCGTTTGAGGATCATTTACGGATCTACAACGAGGCGCAAGAGATCTACGAGGTTAGCGACCCCGAACTGCTGGCATCGCTCAAACGCGATGCTCGGAATCTGCAGGATGCCGTCCGGGAGACGGCTATTATGACGATGTACGAGTCTGTCGCAACTGGTGCGAGCCGTTCGGAGGCTCGAGTTGCTGCAGAGGATGCTATCGGTGAAAGGTTCGCTGTGCCCCAGGAGTCGATCGCGACCCGTGTTAATTCCATCTCAGAGGGAATTATCCAGTCTGCGATCGATCTTGGAGTGCTCTACACCCGGAACCCGTACACCGGTCAAACCCACAGCAACCCCGAAAACCATGGCGACCTGCAGGAGCAGCAGGAGGAGTTGCATGACGGCAGAACAGTGCCCGTCATGTATAAGGACCAGACCGGTGGGACCACCGATAACGAAATCGAGTGGAACGTGTTCAACACTCCCGGCACCAGCAACTATGAGGGCTCGTCGTACGACTTCGTCGTCGTCGGGATCGAGGAGCCTGACCCTGCTGATTACGACGGTGTCAACGCCGACGACTACGATCTTGATCACGTGGATGGTCGGCAGCCGATCGCGAACGCTGATGAGTACGCTGACGTGCTCGCTGAGATTGGGGACGGCTACAATGGTGTGATGAACGAGATCGATGCCCTGCTCGATACCCATTATGACGGTATCTCGGCGGGCGATCTGTCTGTGGCTGAGATGCTGTCTACCGATGCGATGTTGGACGTGGTTGCTGAGGCTGAGTCGTGGCAAGAGGCGGCGCTGTACTTCCGAGCGTTGGGTCTCTCTGAGGCAGTTGAGCCTGGCCGTGTTTCGTTCGACGTGTCGGAGGTTGAGACTCCCGACGGCGGCGGCAACGAGACCGACGGAAACACGACCGATAACAACAGCACTGACAACGCCACGGACCTGCCTGATGACGGTGTGGTGACCGTCGACGGGAAGCTCGCATGGTCGATCTCCGATGAGGTTCAGGGCAACGAGCTTCCTGTCGGGTCTCAGATCTTCCCTGACAGCTACCCCGGAGATTTCTACATGGCTTTGGAGTACGAGGACTCGGACGGCAATATGGTCGGTGAGGTCGTTCACTTGACAACGCCGTTCACGATTGAGGGAACTAACGGAGGTGGCAACGTGCTTCCGTTCGAAGCTCGGGACGTCGTCACTAGCGATACGGATCCCTCAGATGCGCAGGAGATTTTCCGCGAGAATCGAGAGAGTGAGAAACAGGCTCGGGAACAGACGATCGAGGTGGTTATTGAGGAGAGCGGAAATAACGGCCCTGGCCCGCTGTTACCCGACGGATTCGGACTCGAGGGCGGCGGTCAGTGGCTCGGACTCAGTATCATCGGTGTCGTCGTGCTTGCCGTCGTCGGCATCGTGACGGACGCTATTCCGGGGATGGGGAACTGACCATGCGCCGGTTTTTCATTGTTGCCACGGTTGCAGCAGTGGCGCTCGCGATGGGCATGGGCATGGGCGTTGGGCCAGTCGCCGCGCAAGACGGTAACGTCACCAACGAGACGGTCGCACAGGCCCCGGACGACTCGGTGCAGACGATCGACAACCAGACGAGAGTTATCGACTGGAGTTACGCACCCGGCCGATTCTCCCTCGAGATCGAGGCCGACAAACCGACCACGATCTCGCTCACCGAGGCGGGGGCCTTCGACGAGGGAACGACGAGCTTCAACTACGCCGAACGTGAGCTCGACCGGGGCACCCAGACGGTCACTTTCGTCGTCGCCGATCGCGACGGTGCCGCCGTCGCGATCTCCACACGGAAGTCCCTCGAGCAGGGCACCGGCGCGATCGTCTCGACCGGCGTGACCGAGTCGAACCCGTTCCGTCACTTCGGCGGTGAAACGGGGCTGTTCTCCGGCGTTGCCATGACCGTCAGTTGTGCAGCACTCGGAGCTTGGTACGTCGTTCGCTCCGAAGAAACCGGGGTGGTCGAGGCATGAGCGACACAAGCGGCACGTTCGCGAACTGGAAGGACCGCGTCACCTACGTCGTCGCCGAAGCACAGCTTCTCGTCTTCGCCGTACTGTTCTCGGTCGGCGTCGCGATCCTCTGGATTCGGCCGTCGGTCCCCGGCATCCCGCCGATCGTCTTCGGTTGGTTCGCAGCGGCGATCCTCCTGGGGCCGCCGCTGATCGCGATCTTCGTCACCGGCGCTCGGAAGCTCCGAAACCGACGAATGGAGACCGTATACCACATCAACGGCGTCGACGACACCCGCCGAAAGCTCTACGTCGCACCCGAAGTCTGGAAAGAGAAGACCGTCGAAGGTCCCTCGCCGTATCACTGCAACGACGGTGATGCCTTCGAAGTCCGCGAGTTCACCTACCACGAAGACACCGACCAGCTCGTCGTCCGCGGCTGCTACTTCAGCCAACTCGCTGACTCGAAACTCATCACGATCAAAGCCATGCTCGAGGACGTTCACGGCGACCTAGTCGACGCCTTTCTCGAGTACAATCGACTCCGAGGTAGGATCTCGAAGATGGGTCTCGAAATCCAGCGCGACGTGGTCAACGAGGAGGCAGAGGCCGACGAACGCGGGATGATGAATCCGCGCACGGCCGTGAAGGAACGCTTCGATGCGGCCAAGCAAAACGCCGAAGATAGTGACATCGACGAGATCAAGGACATCACACAGTACGTCGACGATTACACCGAGGACCACGGCCCGCGCACACCCGTAACAGCGGACGAATCAGCGCCAGAACAGCCAGCGCCAACCGACGGAGGAACTGCCCGATGAGCGACGAACAGGACAACTACACGGTCGGCGGTTTTCGAGAGTACCAGGACGACAACCTCGGACGCGATCCCGACGAAGTGCTCCCACACTCGGGATTCGTCCGCGACGAACAGATCGACCGACAGATGACCGTCCGCGCGCTCCACCACGATCCCGACCGCTGGGAAGGAAAGGCAGCAGCGACGTACATGGACGTCCAGAAGAACCGTGACATCCTCCGTGGCGAGGGGAGCCACACCGCCCGTGACGCCCTCGAGAACGGGGACACGCTGACGCTGAAACACTATATCGGCGACCCGAGCCAACAGGCCGATCTCTCCGGAATCAAGGCGATCACCCGCCTGCAGGAGATCGTCGCCGGTCCCGCACCAGTGATCGTCGTGCTGGGAGAAATGGGTGCTGGCAAAACGAACCTCGCGTGCCTCCTCCTCCAACTGCGCGATCGGTGGGTCGACGGCGATCTCCTCGTCGGCTCGAATATTCGTACCCTCCCGCGAAACGACGACTGGGTCCGCGACAACGGTGACGTTGAGGACGGCTGGATTCCTAACTATCCCCTCCTCGAAGAGTGGGTTGGCCAGGACGGCGACCCGGTCGAGAACGCGCAGCGACCGAAGGCGTTCGTCGGTGACGAGTTCTCGACGAACGCCTCGGGAACCGGCGAGGACGGCCAGAAAGTCCGGAAACTGATGGGGCCGCTCGTGTTCAAGATCCGCAAGTACAACGGGATGCTGATCTATATCGGTCACGACGAGTCGTCGATCCATCCGATGCTCTGGCGGGTCGGAACGATCATCAAAAAGCCCGATCGCAACGACAAGGGGAAGGCGATCGTCGCCGAGCGGATCTCCGGCGGGAAGCTCCAAGATGTGGACCCGCGGCCGTTCACCGGCATTCCGCCCGCGGACTTCGAGCCACACACCAACGACGAGGCCGACTGGTCCTGGTCCGCTCCCTCGAGCAAGGACGACGGTCCGGCAATCGCCGAAGACGAGGTGAAACGGGTCGCCGCCTGGACGATGGAAGTCTGCCGAGAACAGGGGATGTCCGCGCGCGAAACCGCCGAATTCGTCCCCTACAGTCACGCTACCGTCTCGAATTGGTGGAACGATATCGACGAAGGAGGCGAAAAGCGCGACTGGGTTGACACCGTCGAGCGGGTGATTGCATGACTGCGTCGGGGTGGAAAGCTGTAAAGCGTAACCGACCCCCCTTTAGGATAGGTACAGCCCACAGCCCACCGCGCTCGCTCCCGACCGGGAGCGAAGCGAGCGATGGGCACGCTGCTCGAGGCCAGCGGAGGAGTATATATAACAGCGCTCGACGCGCGTGGTCCGCGTGAACCGCTCGAAGCGGGCGAACCATTTCGGGACAGCCGTCGAGAAACGGATGGCTGAGAAACGTCGGTTCGATCTCGAGCGAGCCAGTTGGCACGATGCGCGATTCGGGAATGGAACACCTGTCGAGATCAAGAGCACGATGCACGAACACGCGGACGGTCAGCCCGGTAACTGGAAGGTTTACAGGGAGTATCACGAGAAACTCCGGCGTCGCGACGGCTGGTATTGCTTCGTCGTCTACCGGCCGCACGGGCGCTCCGGGTGCACGATTCTCCGCGATAAGATGGTCCGCTTGAGTGATCTCCCGTTACTCCGGTGGCACGGTGGTGGCGATCACCGCGGAACCAAACAGGCGAAGATTTCGATCGACTCGATTTTCTAATCAAGATAACAGAAACCCACTGCATCAATGAGTACAGGTAATACAGATATCGGGGTGAGACTCGGTTCTCTGAAGGCTGTCGAGATCGACTTGCTGAATACAGCGTTTGTGTCTATCATTCTGGATGTGATTTGTCTCAGTAAATGTCGGAAGTTCTCTCCACGATTGGAATAGCGACAATACGGAGTTGCGCCAATACAGAACAAACGCGGGGATTCATATCGTCCGAATAGAATGTTCTGAGAGATGGCGGATTCTAACCGATTAGTCGATTTAATATTTGAGAAAGAGCAACCGGAGTCCGTTGATTTCGAGATAGCGTTCACAGCCTTAATCGCAACAGCTACTCTTACTTCTATAAGTTCAGAAACAGAACACTCCTTGATAATTACCCTCTTCGCTCTCTCTTTGCTTGTTTTAACTCTCGTTCGTAGAATGGGGGTTATTGGAAAATTCGCCGAAGAAGAGACAATCCTAAGCGGTACTCTACGACTGATTGAGTTATTAACAATCGTATGCGTTCTTCAGATTAGCACCACAGTTCTTAGTGCAGTCGGGGATTGGGCGACAGGAACCATCATGGTTTCCTCCGTACTGATAGTGATGGTCTTGCTCATCGTAGTGTTACAGGAACTCATTTTTAGAGACTATCGAATCTGGTGGGGTTCGGCGTTTTTCACGAAAGGATTGGCCGTTCAGAACGGAAAGGAAGAGACCGATAATCCGTTACATGGTCTGTTACTATCCAGACTCGCAACTTTTCACTTTGAACTCGCATACTTTATTTTGAAGGAACCAGGCGTCATTCCTGAAAAGGACATCGAGAAGTGGAACACACTTCATGATTTTGTAAAGGAAATGGACAAGGATGAACGGTCTCACCCAAGTATGGCTCGGATGTTTTTCGGAAGCGGAATTATACTCGCTGTGGGATACAGTACGGTGAGCTTGATATTGTCGTTTACTGGATTCCCTATAGTAGGTGGTCTATTGTTACTGGCCGCGATTATGGCCGTTCGGCACCTTATTGGGTTCTGGTATCTAGCATATGGGTCTCAATCGCTCAGTCGGTTCCTCCAAGGAAACACACACCATCTTGCAACAATGGGTGTTTATGGAAGTATCAGTTATTGGCTGTTCTTCTATGTACCATAGCGACGGAGAGACTTTTTCAATGTCGCCGGACTCATAGAAATGTGATACGGAGAAATGCTCGTACCGATGGAGATACTTCAGATAGTGAATATAGTCCTTTCAGGTGTTATTGCGGTGGTTCCCATTTTATATCCAAGACATTCGTTTTACCGGAAAAGAGCAGAAGTGGGAATTGAAGAGTTGAAATCTCTGTCTGAAGACGATGACGACTTAGATGATGAAATGCAAGCAGGTGTTCTTCATCCAGGTGATCGAGGATTTCGAGAGCTTGAGAAAGCGATACAAGCCAATACTTCAGTTGATCGTGACTTAGTAGAAATAGCTCTAATTAGTGATGATTCAAATAGTTCAGGTATTGGGTTCGGTCCCGGAGGAGCCAGCCGTACAGACCAAACTGCTCTACTCGTGGTGGATGTCAATGGAAACACCCATAAGCTCCTCCAAAACCGTTTTGAAGTGGAACGTGTTCTTGAGTTAGAAGACGTAGAGCAGTGGGTCAAAACTACTGCTCAAGGACGTAGCCATCGTTGGACAGTATTCCTAGTATTAGTTTGGGCATCAATATCTATTAACATATGATATGGCTTCGAAATGTGAGAAGGAGTAGATGCCCAGACCCTTGTTTCGTGTGCTTCAACTGGAGATCTGCGTGCGGAGGCAGGGTGGGGCGCTGTAATTTTTGGCGCTGTCACCTTGGGAACACTCTCTACTCGAGCTGACGAATTGCATCACTTACTGCTAGTCCGTGTTGATCTGCGATCTCGGCCGCGAGATTCAATGCTCGGTCTTCTCTCTCGGTTCCTTTATGCTCCCTAGCAAGGAGTGATAGTGCGTAAACGATCAGTAGGTCATCTTGTGGGTGTCGCATCTGCACATGGTTGGCCGCGGCTTCACTGATAAACCCTTGTAGGCATATTCGACAATCACGGTTAACGAGGTCCCCCTCAATCCTACAAGTAGGGTAGCACCGCTATTACGTCTGATATCGCCCCGCTCAATTTTTCGCCAGCGCGGCGCGCGCTCTGCGCGCCGCGCAATTACCCTGCCCCCTTAGGGGCACCTACCGTAGGGGTACCCGGCAACCCCGATACCCGCGCCAACCGCTGAAACGGCCAAATTTTCGCGTATTCAGCGCTACCTCGCCGGTTCTCTTGTCCCCTCGAGTCGGCGAAACTGGCCCAAATCTCGCCGACTGTCGTCGTTAACACCTTGGTGTAAGTGGTATTCCGTTCGAAAAGGGGCTGTCCTGATCGGGAATGTAATTCTCACTGGTAGGAAGCCAAGAAACGAAGGAAAGAACGCGCGTGCTGCAGCTATTCGGCGACGCAAACCGGACCGACGACGGCCTACTGCAGCGGTGGCGGCAGCTCGTCGACGCGGACTCTCACATCGCGATCGTCGATCCGCCCGCGATCGCGGAGCGAGGCAAGGTCATGGATCGACGCGCTCAGTCGCTCGAGGTACTCGAAGCCGATCTCGGTCTCGGTGTGCGTGCTCTCGTCGGGTTCCTCGTCGTCCGTGTCCGTCTGCCGGTCGTTGGTCTCCTGCTGTTCCTCACGGCGCTCACGGCGTCCGTCAGCCCGTTCGTCCATGTCTTCCGGCGTATCCTCCGGGCGGACTTCGCGGAGGATCTCGCGGGCTCGCTCGAGGACGACGCGGGAGACGAAGAACACCATCACGGGGTTGCCCTCGCGAGAGACAACGCCAGTTTCGGCGAGTCGGCGAACGTGGTACCGCACCGTCGATCTCGCGAGCCCCGTCCGCTCGACGAGGGTATCGTAGTTCGCTCCATCGTGTTCTGCGATCACCCGGAGGATGTCGTAGACGGCCGTGGTCGACTCCTTCAGCGCCTCCCGATAGATGTCCGTCGCGAGATCCTCGTACCGCTGCCGGAGCATGTTACGGCGGCCTGTCGGCCGCTCGAACTCCCACGGCGCGGACTCCGGCCCATCGAAGAAGTCG